>NZ_JAAOZS010000013.1:0-76446 GCF_011602805.1 Kocuria sp. JC486
ACTACATCGCCAGATCGCTGCTCGAGACCGGCGGGTTCAGACCCCAACTACACCCTGGATCATGATGAGCCGCGAAAGGTGCCGCTCATGGATGATCCGACACGGCCTGAAGTGGGTGAACGACTGCTGGCGGCCTTGCGAGAGGGATCGATCATCGTTCCAAACTTCGTAGCCCCCACTGCCGTCGAGGTCCACGCATTGGGAGCGGGCGAGAGCTACGCGGCGTGGAAGGTGGGCGACGGGTCCCAGGCGGTCGTGGTGCGGGTCCCTCGCCGTCCACCGGAGGAGATGCCCACGGCGATGAAGGAGGAGTTCGATGCCGCGACGCTGATCGACGGATCGGTTGGCTCTCGTGCACTTGTGATGGACGACAGTCCCGAGAACGCACTGGGTGCTCCATTCATCGTGTCGACGTTCGTCCCGGGTACTGTTCTCGCTGCCCACGAGTGGAACGAGGCGCTGCTGATGGCCCACGCCAGACAGATGGCGAAGCTCCACGACCCGTACTATGAACGGGCAGGGGCCGTGGGGGAGGATGGAGCCGCGATCGATCTCGTGCGCGAGTTTGACGAAGGATACGCGTGGTGGCAGGAGTCGCATCCAGTCGTAACCGACAGTCACGGCGTCGCGCCCCTTGGCACCGAGATCAGGAAGCGGCTCCTTGACGCCCGGCCGCACTTCGAAGACATGCGTTGTTCCTTCATCCACGGCGATCTCGTCGCCACGAACGTGGTCGTGGATCACGAAGCTACCCCCAGGTTCATCGATTGGGAGTGGGCACGGGTCGGTGATGTCGCGCAGGACCTTGCGTACATAGGCGGGCCAGTGGCCGGCGGACCGTGGTATGTCCCCATGCAGCCGTCCACGGTGAAGAGGTTCATGGCGGAGTACATGACCGCTGCGGCTGCCCAGCCACATTGGAACGACGAGTCGTTCGAGCGGTTGCAGGGACGGCGAGATGCCTGGGAGCTCTACGAAAGGTTCCTCTCCAGCCTGCACTTCTCGAAGCAGGCTCAAGTCCTCCATGACCCTGGCTACTATCCAGAAGCGGTCAGATCGTTACACGCCACGTTGCGCTCGCGTCTGAACGTCGACGACTAGGTGTAGTCGATCAACGTCTCCGGTCAGTACACCTAGCCCCGGCCCCGATTTCGTGCTGGTAGATGGCCCGGTAGGCGGCAATCTCCTCGTGGCTGCGCCCCACGAAGTTCCACCACAGCACGATGTCCTCGCCGAACGGTTCCCCGCCCAACAGAAGAAGCCGGGTGGGGCCGCCGTCGTGGGGGGTGGCCAAGGTGAGAGTCTGCCGCCCCGGCGGGAAGTAGGCCAGGTGATCGCCCGGGAGGTCCACGCCGTCGGCGAGCACTGCCCCGCTGTCCACGAGGACCGCGTGCTCGAAGGACTGATCGAGTTCCACGTCCCAGGAAGCGCCGGGTTCCAGGTGCACCTCCGCGCCGAGCAGCGGCGTGGTTCGGGGATCGACGGGTGAGGTGCTCCCCGCGAAGGAACCCAGGAACACGCACAGGCTCCACCCTGGCCCCCGCACGGGTTCGGGCGCGTAGTGCGCGAAGTCGTGCTCCTGTTCCCTGGTGGCATCGGGCAGCGCGTACCAGAGCTGCGCCCCGTGCAGGACGGTGGTCTCCGGGGTGGAGTACTCCTGGTGGGTGATGCCGCGGCCCGCCAGCATCAGGCTCATCTCTCCGGGGCGAACCCGGGCTCTTTTCCCCGCGGAATCGAGATGGTCGATGGATCCGGTGAACAGCCAGGACACGGTGGCCAGCCCCGTGTGGGGGTGCCGGGCGACGTTCATCCCGTCGGTGACGGTCACGTCGTCCGGCCCGTAGCTGTCCAGGAAGCACCACGCTCCGACCAGGGAACGCCGACGTTGGGGCAAGGTCCGCCGGACGTTCATCCCCCGCGGGCCACCCAGCGGCACCGCTCGCGGCGGCAGGAGCTGGACCTGCTCGCCGCTGCCGGAGCGGCACAGGGTCTCCAGGGGGACGGGTTCGGTGTTGCTCACCGGCCCTCGCCCTGAACGGCGGAGGACGCGAATTCGGGGTGCCGCCGCAGCCACAAAGCCACGTACGGGCAGGTGGGGATGATCTTGTGGCCACCGGCCTGAGCCGTCTCCACCGTGAAGCGCACCAGATCGGAAGCCAGCCCCTGGTTCTGGTACTGCTGCCGGACACCCGTGTGCACCAGGTCCCAGGCCGCGGAACCGTCAGGGAGCTCGACCTCCAGGTAGTTCACCTCACCGATGACCTGGTCGTCGTCGAGCAGCTCAACCGCGGTACCCGACGGGTTGTGGCGCAGGGAGTACCGGGAGTCTGGGGTCTGCGTCATGGTGTGCCCTTTCGGTCCAGGGTCCGCTGCGCGATGCGTTTCAGGTGCAGCGCGCGAAGCCGCGGGTGACGTGACGGGAAAAGGCGGACGCGGCCGCCGATATTCCTTCAGCATGCCACCATGTCCGTCGGGGACGGGAGCGTGGGTGCCACCGCGGCTCACGTTTCGGACGATCGATCACACCGTGGACGGAGGGCCCGTGACTGCGTGGCTGGAACGCCATCAGGCGGTGCTGTACCTGTTCACGCTGGTCATCGGGATGTTCGTCGGCCACCTGCTCCCCTCAGCGGTGAGGCTGGAGCCGGCAGTGAATCCAGCGATCGCCCTCCTGCTGCTGTCCACGTTTCTCAGTATTCCGTTGGTACACCTGGCCGCGGCCTTCCGGGACCTCCGCTTCCTGGGTGTCCTGTTGCTGGTCAACTTCCTGGTGGCCCCGGTCGTGGTGTGGGTGCTGAGCCGCTTCGTCGTACACGACCGGGCGGTACTCACGGGCCTGCTGCTGGTGCTGTTGGCCCCGTGCGTCGACTGGGTCATCGTCTTCACGGGCCTGGCTGGCGGGGACCGGGCGCGCATGACCGCGGCCTCCCCCACGTTGATGCTGGCGCAGATGCTCCTGCTGCCCGCTCTGCTCATGCTGATCGGTGGGCCTGGGGTGGGCCTCCATCTCACGGCGGGCCCCTTCCTGACCACCTTGCTGTGGGTCTTCCTCCTGCCGCTGGGCCTGGCCGTCGTCGTCCAGCTCCGGGCACCGCGCCTGGAACGGATCGGTCAGGCACTCATGGTGCCGGCGGTCATGGCCGTGCTGTTCCTGGTCACCGCTTCCCAATCGGCCGCGGTGGGTTCGCAGATCGGCCAGATCATGGCGGTCGTACCGCTGTTCGTCGCCTTCGTGCTGATCATGACGACAGCGGGGCTGGCCGTCGGGCGGCTGTTCCGTCTCCCCGAGCCCTCGACGCGCGCCGTCATGTTCAGCGCGGTGGCCCGCAACTCCCTGGTGGTCCTCCCGTTCGCGTTGGCGCTGCCGCCCGGGACGGAGGCGGCAGCGCTCGTCGTCGTGACCCAGACGATGGTGGAACTGGTTGCCCTGGTGGTGCTGGTGCGGATTGCGCCGCGGTTGTCCAGGGTGGCGGAGGGCCGTGAGACGGGTGGGGAACTCTAGCTCTTGACATCCCGGCGACCGACCGACGCGGCGGCTACGGCCATGCCCAGCACGCCGATTCCCGTGAGCAGCACCATCTGGGGCCAGTGCCAGGTTTCACCCACGGACGGTGCCCAGGCGTACAGGCTAAGGTCACGCAGCCAGCCCGGCAGGTCCACGAGCCCACCGAACATCTGCAGGAACATCGAGCCCGCGATGACCGCCCAGATCGCCCCGGACAACCGCGGAACCACCGCGATCAAGACGGCGACGACGCCGATCCCCGCCACCACCGCCGGGACCTGACCGAATGTTGAGGTCATCGACAGTTCGAAGGACTTCCCCGCCCCGACTTCCTCGGCCATCTGCATCTCACCGAGCCAGCCCATGAGAGCGGAGGCAGCGGCCAGCACCGCGACCGAAGCCACGACCGCCCAGAGGCAACGGGCCAGCAGGGACCGCCAGTGGCGTGTGCCCGCCGTGAGCTCCAGGTCCAGGTGTCCCACCTTCTCCTCCCCGCGCCACTTCAGCACCACGGAGACGGCGAAGATCGCGACCAGCAACGCGACGTAGAGGCCCAGGAATTCGTAGAACTGCCCCAGGAGGCTCTCCGGAGACAGCGCTTCCGCAGCCTTCGCCAGGTCTTCGGAGGACGCCCCCGGAACCGTGCCGGACGAGGCCGACATCTGTTCCAGCATCTTCCGCGTGGGTTCGCTGTCCCGCAGGGTCTCCACGAGCCCATCGGTCATGGAGCCGAACAGGGCGGCGACCACCAGAATTGCGACGGACCACCCCACCATCTGCGAGCGCGCGTCGATCCATGTCCAGACCTCCACCCCGGGGACGTGGAGCCGTCGTGAGCTCGCGGAGCTGTCCGGGAGAACCGAACGCGAGTACTCACGCGCCGAGTACAGGCCGACCGCGGCCATGACCAGGACGACGTCGACCACCACGAACACCAACAGCGGCCACATACGGTCCTCCGTGTACGGGGACACCACTTCCTTCCACCCGAACGGTGAGAACCAGTTCAACGTGCGCAGCCACCGGGGCCAGTCGTCGTTGCTGATCGCCTCGTCCGCGAGAATCCGGAGCAGGAACGTCACGCCGACGAACAGGAACGACCAGGCACGGGCCCCCCTCGCTTCCCCGCGCAGCTGGGCGAAGACCATGGCCACCAAGCCGATCGTGCACCCAGAGAGGGCCGTCACGCCGCCGAAAGCCAAGGCACCCTGGGTGGTGAGTTCCGAGGTCGAGGCCATCTGGGCCAACAGGATCGCTGCGGATCCGCCGCCGACCAGCAGGCAGGCCGTGAAGACCAACACCATGCCTGCGATCAACGGCGTCACGGTGCGGACACCGGAGGCCCGGACGAGTTCCAAGGTCCCCGCGTCCTCTTCGCCACGGGTGCAGGACACGGCCAGAAGCAGCGCCATGATGCAGGTCAGCAGGATGGCGTAGGCGCCGACCTCCCACACGAACAACTGCCCCAGTCTGCCGGGGCCGTGCATGATCCCGTAGATGAGGCGCATGCCGTCCGTGTTCTGCATCTGCTGGACCAACGGGCCGCGTTCTTCAAGGCCCGGGTACGTCGTTTGGTAGGACGGCACCGTGATGCCCACCAGCAGGAGCAGCGACAGCGTCCAGGCCACCAGGGCCACGCGATGGCGCCGGAGCATCAACCGGGTGGCCGGCCACAGTCCGAAGCGGCCCCGCGTCATCGCGCGTCCACCTGGTAGTGGCGCAGGAACAGGTCTTCCAGGGAGGCGGAGGCGACGGTGACGTCCGTACACCCCGCCGCCGCGACCTCGGCCAGGACCTGGGGCAGCAGGTCCCGTTCGACCGGGAAGTCCAGCACGCCGGCGGCGGGTCGATCCGCGGACGCCTTGGGATCCACCCCGCGGGCGTGCAGGGTTGCGGCCAGGCGGGTGAGGGTTTCGTCGTCGTCGTGGACCGTGACCTCGACGGCGGCCAGGTGCTGGAGGTGGCTCAAGGTGCCGGACTCCACGACCCGGCCGTCCTTGATGATGGTGACGTCCGTGCAGAGCCGTTCGACCTCGCTGAGGATGTGGGAGGACAGCAGCACGGTGCGGCCTTCCGCCGCCGCCTCCTTGACGCAGTCCTGGAACACCTGCTCCATGAGAGGGTCCAGGCCAGAGGTGGGCTCGTCCAGAATGAGTAGTTCCGTGGGCGCGGAGAAGGCGGCCACGAGCATCACCTTGCGTCGGTTGCCGGTGGAGTAGGAACGGACCTTCTTGGTGGGGTCCAGCGAGAACCGCTCGATCAACTCGGTTTCGCGGGACTTGTCCCTGGCCCCGCGGAGCCCGGCCAGGACGTCCAGCACCTGGTGGCCGGTCAGATTGGGCCACAGCGCCGAGTCCCCTGGAATGTATGAAACCTTCCTGGTGACTTCCGCGGGTTGGCGCCCCGGATCCATGCCCAGCACGCGCACGGAACCGGAGGTGGCGCGGTACAGCCCGAGCATCACGCGGATGGCCGTGGACTTACCCGCCCCGTTGGGGCCCAGAAAGCCATGGATGCTGCCGCGCCGAACGGTGAGATCGATACCGTCCAGGGCGTTGAGGGAACCGAAGCTCTTGACCAGACCCGTGACCTGGACCGGGGTTTCAGCCGCGGTGGGCGAGGAGATCCCGGCGCCCTGGCCGGGGGAATTCGGTGTGGCTGCAACGTGACTCACTTGAGCGCTCCTGCTTGTTGGTTGCTGAGGGAGCCGGGCTCCACCGGTCCGATTTCGGTGACAGGCAGTGGGGAATCGATGTGCGGGGGTACCGCGAAATGGCCTTCGTCCACGAGGTCGTTGAGGCCCTCGAGGAGTCGTTTGATGACATCGCGCTGGTGGGGATCGCGGTACTCGAGCATGACCATGCGCATGACCACGGAGCGGACCGCCGGAGTGGCCCACCCGGGAACCACGCTCAGGTAGAGGCTCATCAGGTCGCCGTGCGCCTTGCACCACGTCAGTACCTCGTCGACGAACGCCTGGATGCTGGCTTCCAGCTCGGGTGCCGGTACGTCCCGGATGGCCACGAAACGGACCAGGAAGTCGGCGCACTCGTCCATGGTTCGGGTGTCCATGGAGAGCTTCTGCATCACGTCGCTCTTGATGAACCCGCGCTGGGTGAGCATCTCGGCCATGCGGCGTTCGCGGCGCAGTACCCGTTGGATGTGCGGATCATCCGGAATGGCCGCTTCGAGTCGGTCGTAGACGACGCCGATCTCGGCGGGGACCGACGAAAGGCCCTTCCCGGACTCCGCCGAGTCGATCAACTGCAGGATGCGTTCCCGTTGCCCGTGGAGTTCCTCGATGGCCCCGTCGATGTTCTCCAGGGCGGCGTGAAGGTCGCCCAGAGCCGGGCCATCCGCGGGGCGCTGGGTACCGGGAGCCTCGGGAACGTCGTCGACGTCGTCCGCGGGGTCCTGCGCCAGGAGGTCACGGACGGCGCTCAGGGAGAGACCGGCCTGCGCCAGCCACCGCACCCGAAGGACTCGCGCGACGTGCTCGATCTGGTAATCCCGGTAGCCGCCACGCACCGGTGGGATCGGGACCAGTCCTTCCCTGTGGTACCACCTGATGGTGCGGACCGTGGTGCCGGTCAGCTCCGCCGCCTCCTTGATCCTCATGTGCACATGGTGCGCCGTGACGTCGCGTCACAGTCAAAGACGCGCCAGACCTGCGTCAGGCGAAGAAGAACCGCACCAGGTGGAAGAACACGGGAGCGGCGAACACCAGCGAATCGAACCGGTCCATGATGCCGCCGTGACCGGGGATGGCGGAGCCGAAGTCCTTGACCCCGCGGTCACGTTTGATGGAACTCATGACCAGCCCGCCCAGGAATCCCATCGCGCAGGAGATGAAGGACAGGACCGCCGCCTGCCACGGCGTGAACGGAGTGGCCCACCACAACAGGGCGCCCAGCGCGGTGGCGGTGAGGATCCCACCGATCAACCCCTCCCACGTCTTGTTCGGGCTCACCGACGGCGCCACGGGGTGCCTGCCCAGGGTCTTGCCCCACACGTACTGGAGGACGTCCGAGCCCTGGACCACGATGACCAGGAACAGCATGAGGGCGGCTCCCTGCCCGCCACCCAGGCCGGGCGCGGACCCCTCCGCCCGCGCGCGGCCGAACTCCATGGCGATGGGCAGCTGCAGCAACGCGGGCACGTAAGACACGGCGTACACGCACACCATGAGGGCCCACTGGACGCTGGCCGCCCGGGACAGGAAGTTCTCCGTTCGCCCCTGCAAAGCGGCAACGGCCGGGAGGAACAGGAACGCGTACACGGGGATGAACACCGCGAACATGCCGTACCAGTGTTCCCACAGGAACCAGTAGTGCAGCGGGGTGATGACGGCCAGCCACATGATGGTGTGGCGGTCCTGGCGACGCTCCGGCAGGAACTCGGCCATCTCCCGCAAGCCGATCAGGGACAGGACGGCGAACAAGACCACGACGGCGGTCTCCCCCGCCAGCAGCGCCGCTCCGAGTGCGCCGATCATGATCCACCACGCCCAGGTGCGTTGCCGCAGTTCCTTGGAGAACGTGGCCTTGGTTTCCGGAAGACGCGAGGTGATGGCCGTGACGACAGCGGTGGCCAGGACCAGCGCTACGACGGCACCTCCCAGCAGCCACGCGGACTGTCCGGAGACCATGCCGATGTGCTGGCTTCCGGCGAACAATTCACTCACCCAGGTCATCGGGCAGCCCTTGCGTTGAGTTCACGGGCAATGATGCGCAACCGGATCAGGACGGTCACCAGCGAGCCGAGCGCGATCAAGGCCAGAGCGACCATGAGGCCCAATCCCCAGGGAAGCTGCCCGGGGAGCACGGTCTCCACCGTCCCGACCAGACAGCCCAGCACCAACAGCCACATGCGCCGGGGCTTGGACATGGGGCCCTCGAAGTGGTTGGACAGCCCTTGCGCCGCGCCCAGGGAACGGACATAGGCCGTCAAAACGGCGAGCGTGGCCGCGATCCAGCCGAGTGCCACGCCACCCGGCAGCTCGGCCAGCGCATAACCCGCCCCGGCCAGGAACAGGATGTCCGAGAGCCGGTCCGGAAGTTCGTTGTAGAGGTCGCCCACGGGTGAACTCATGCCACCTTCCACGGCCAACATGCCGTCCAGCATGTTGGCCAGCAGGCGCAGCGGTGCGCACACGGCGGCGGTGAGCAGGAGCAGGACGCGAGTGACTCCGCCGTCGTGGATCCCCGCGAGAACCAGGGCCACGCAACCCACCGCAGCCACGACCACCGAGGCCACGGAGATCATGTTGGGGGTCAGCCCCAGACGTTGCAGGGTGACGGCCGCGCGGCGGGCCCAGGATGTGGTCCGCTGGGGGACCACGCGGCGCATGGTGCGTTCGCCGTCGTCCGGCTGGGAACTGTGCCGGGAATCAGGCCGGGGATGCTGCGTCACGGTGGATCCTCTCCCGCGGGGTGGTGCTCAGAGGGCACCTTCAGCATATGCTTCACATACGCAAATACTCGAGAGGGTGGGTCATGGTTCTGCGACATTGCGCCAGGGATCACGCGGTGGCCTTCGGGTGGGGCGTGGCGGAGGCGACCGTGTTCTTCGTGGTCCCGGACGCCTGGACCTCCTATCTGGCGCTGCGCAGGCCCGGTCGTGGGTTCGCGACGACGGCGAGCGCCACGGCCGGCGCTCTGCTCGGCGGCAGCCTGGTCCACGGGTGGGCTGCACGGACTCCGCCTGAACGCTCAGCCGACCTGGCGCGCAGGATCCCCGCGATCAGCGTCGCCATGGTGGCCAAGGTGGACCGGCAGATGAGCGAGCACGGGCTCCCAGCACTGATGATCGGCCCCTTCACGGGGACGCCGTACAAGCTCTACGCGCGGTCGGCCGGTGTCCAGGGGTTGGGGCTTCCCGGGTTTCTGGCCTGGTCCGTTCCGGCGCGGATGACGCGGTTCGTGATGGTCACGGGGGCGGTGGGGGCTCTGGTGGCCGTTGCCCGCCGTTCGGGGATCACTGACCCGGGCCGGGGGCTGTCACGTTTGCCGGGGATGACGCCCGAACGGGCGGAGAAGGCGGTGTTCCTGGTGGGGTGGGGCGCGTTCTACACGTGGTTCTTCCGGTCGGTGGGGCGGGAGTAGGCAGCCTTGTGTTGTCTGACACCCGTGGAAGACTCAGGTCATGGAAAGGGCAGGTCAGCGGGGGTTTTTGTCCCTCGTACAGCACCAGTCCACCGTCGGATTCAGCGACGGTGGGGAATCGTTGTCGGCCCATTCCCCGCTTCCCTATTCCGTGCTTTCCAGCTCCCAGCCATCCGATGTCCTGCCGCCCCGTTCCCTGCCGTCGCGTTACCCGGTGCCGACGTTCGTCGATCCTGGTCCGCGTGATCCGGCCGTAGTGGACCGAATGACGCTGGGCTGGTCCGCGCCCCAGGCAGTTGAGACCTTGCCCGAATGGGACGGTGCGGAGGACTACGAGCCCGACCCCTCCTGGCCGGAAGACCCCGCGCCCTGCTCCGAACTCATTCACATCGACGGGGAACCGGCGGCCCACCTGGTGGACGATCTACGGGAGGCCTCGCGCACGGAAGCAGCATCACGTGGCCGGGTCCTGCGAAGGGTTGCGGAGCTGTACGCCTACGCGTTGGCCCGCCGTGGGGACACCGAGCACGCCTGGATCCACGAGCTCACCCGAACCAAGGGCCCCAGGGCCCAGGTCGGGCCTGTGGCCTCCGTGGCAACCGCGTTGGCGCAGTCCAGCACGGACCTGGTGCTGCGCGACGTCGCTGCCGAGGTGGGCGTGGCCCTCATGCTTCCCGCCGGAACCGCCCGTGCCACCTTGGAGGAAGCCCTGGTCCTGGCCGGTGATCTGCCGGAGACCTTGGAGGCGTTGGAGGAAGGCCGGATCACCTGGGCCCACGCCCGCCTTCTTCTCCGCACCTGGCGAGCGCTCCTGGACGGGGTGGGCACCGAAGACTCCGCGAGCGCCGCCCAGATCGAAACCGCGACCGCCCAGGACGAGCTGCCGCCGGTCGACTCCCCCACGGAGGCTCGGCGGGAGGCGCAGGAACTCGTGCACGAACTCTTGACTCGGGCGCCTCACACCAGCGTGGCGCAATTGGGTGACCACGCCCGACGCCGCCGGGCCAAGCTCGGGTCCGCCACCCACCGGCGCGCGTGCGCGAGCGCCCGTCGGCACCGCAATGTGTGGGTCACACCAGCGGATGACGGCCTGGCCTGCCTCAACGCCGTGCTGGACGCTCCCGTCGCCACAGCGATCAAGACCCGACTCGACACCATGGCCCGAACCCTCGACGACGATCACCGACTGGTCGGAGAGAAGCGGGCAGACGTGCTGGGCGATCTCCTGCTGGACGGAGAGCTTCCGGAGAGCTCCGGCATTCCGCGCGGAATCAGGGGACAGGTCTCGATCACGGTGCCCGCGGCGGATCTCGTCGCTCACGACCCTGACCTGTTCGGAGTCGCGGCCCGTGTTCAGGTCGAAGAATCCGGGGCACACCTCCAGGGCTACGGGCCGATCAGCCCGGGCGACGCCCTGCGGATCGCGGCGGCTTCATCGTCCTGGAAACGCCTGCTGACCCACCCGGACACCGGAGTGGTCATCGAACACGGCCGGTCCACCTACACCGTTCCCGCCGGATTGCGCTGTCTGCTCGCGGAGCGCGACCAGACCTGCAGGTTCCCGGGCTGTCGGCGTCGCGCCACGGGTTGCGACGTCGACCACACGGTCGCCTGGGAGGACGGTGGCAGCACCGATGCAGAGAATCTGGCCCACCTGTGCCGACACCACCACCGCATCAAGCACGACGACGGTGCACTTGGGGCCTGGCGGGTGCAGCACCTGGGCCACGGGGTTCTGGAATGGCGATCGCCCACGGGCGTGGTCCGTCGAACGGTCCCGGGAGCTGCTACCTCAGCCACCACCGAGTGGCTTGCGGGCGGGACCGCGGCAACGGGCCCGCCGCTACTCCGGGCCGGTGCCGCACCTGACGATCCCCCGCCGTTCTGAACGTCCCGTACCGAGGCAGACAGAGGCGCAGGTACGGGCAACACAGACACGGAGGCAGGCGCGGGGTACTGGAACGGCCCACCCGGCACGCACCTGCCTCCCGGGTGGGCCGAGGTGGCCAGATCATGGGAGCATCGTGGACAAGCGAACCCGACAGGGGCTCGGCATTGCGCACGGTGCGGCTCAGTGGCACGAAACGAGCACCCACACGGCTCGCACCAGAGACCACCCGTTGTGACGCACCACGTGGAAGGCGGTACAGCACGCATGAAGATCTCGATCGCCCAGTTGAACTCCACCCCGGACGTCGACCAGAACCTCGAGTGCGTGCTGGCCGCTGTCGCACAGGCCGCCGGTGACGGTGCCGACCTGGTGGTGTTCCCGGAGGCCGCCGCGTGCTCGTTCGACGGCAAGTTCGCCGACTTCGCACGGACCTCTGCGGACCGCTTCCACAAGAGCGTGCAAGATGCCTCCGACCAACACGGGGTGGCCGTGATCCTGGGGTCGTTCACGCCCAGCGCCTCGGACGAGCGCACCGCCAACACCTTGTTCGTCTTCAGGCCGGGTCAGGACCCGGTCACCTACGACAAGATCCACCTGTTCGACGCCTTCGGCTTCAAGGAGTCCAAGGGCATCGTCCCGGGCAGCACACCCGTGTCCGTGGACGTCGGAGGCACTCAGGTGGGTTTGGCGATCTGCTACGACCTCCGCTTCCCGGAGTTGTTCACGCGGCTGGCCCGCGACGGCGCGCAGGTCGTCGTCGTGATCGCATCCTGGGGGGACGGGCCCGGCAAGGCCCGGCAGTGGGATCTGCTGACTCGTGCCAGGGCGCTGGACTCGACCTCCTACGTGGTCGCCTGTGGGCAAGCGGTGCGCGACCTCGCGCACGAAGGTGAGGCCACCAAGACTCCCCTGGGCGTGGGGCACAGTGCCGTGATCGCACCGGACGGAAGCGACGTCGTGCGGCTCGACGGCGGAGAAGACCAGGTGACCGTGGACCTGGATCTGGCCCAGGTCACAACGGTCCGCGACTCCATCCCGGTGCTGGCCAACAACCGGTTGTGACCCGCGCGTGGACATCACCACCCACCAGCTGCGCTGCTTCCTCGCGGTGGCCCACACCCTGCACTTCGGTGCCGCCGCGCGCGAACTGAACCTGAGCCCGTCGGCGCTCAGCGAGCAGATCAAGACCGTCGAACGACGCACCGGCCGCGCCCTGTTCCACCGCACCTCGCGCAGCGTGCAGCTCACACCCCACGGGGTCCAGCTGGTTCACCTGGCACAACGCGCGGTTGCCGCCCACGACGACGTCGTGGCGTGGACCCGCTCGCAGGAGTCGACGGAGCTGACCATCGGCCTGATGGTCCCGGGCCTCGGGTTCCGTGACGTCTTGGCGCGGGCCACCACCACCATGCCCGGAACCCGCTGGAAGGTGAAACACCTCGGATTCCTCAACAGCTACGACGCCTTGCGCGACGGGACGGTGGACTGCCTGTTCACCGCACGAACCCAAGGCGAACCGCCCCGAGAGTTCACCTCCCACGCCGTCCGGGAGGAGGACTGCGTTCTGGTCACGCCCGCGCATCATCCCCTGGCCGACCGTGCCGCCGTCGCCATGGCGGAAGTGGTGGGTCTGGCATTCATCGCACCCGTGAGCAACGGGGACCGGGTGAGCGGGTGGCTCGACGGGTACGGGCCACTCGACGTGCGGCACCACGCAGCGACCTTCGACGAGGCCTTGGAACTGTGCGGTGCCGGCTTGGGGGTCAACGTGGCCGCCGAGTCCGTCCGGGAGACCCACGCCCATGCCGGGGTCCGCTTCGTCCCGATCCAGGACGGGCCAAGGGCCACCACGTATCTGAGCCACCGGGCCGAGGACGATTCCGAGGTCGTTGCCCACTTCGTCCGGGCGGCCCTGGCACCGACGGATGATTCCCCGGGGCGCCGCACCGAGCAGGCCTGATCTCACAAGTTCCCGCAGACCCCGAGGGATCGTCCCGGTCATCCGAAGGATCGTCCCAAACTTCCGTCTGGTGATCGAGTGGCTCCTGTCACACCATGGGCTGCATGCCCGATCCGCGAGTCACGATCCACAGAGATCTGGTCCACACCCACCGCGACGGTCAGGACCTCCTCTTCGACCTCTACCTGCCCGAGCGCACCGCTGACAGCGCCGAACCTCCCGCCGTCGTGCTCTGGCTGCACGGCGGAGGCTGGTTCACCGGCGACCGGACGCTGGCACCGGACCTGACCCAGCGGGCACAGGCGACCGGTATGGCCTTCGCCAGCATCGAGTACCGGCTCTCCGGGCAGGCACTGTTCCCCGCCCCACTCCACGACGTACGCAGCGCGGTGCGGCATCTGCGTACCCACGCCGCCGAGTACGGCATCGACCCCGCCCGCGTAGGAACTTGGGGAGCCTCCGCGGGCGGTCACCTTGCGCTACTCACCGCACTGACCGGTCACCTGGAACGACTCCCGGGGGAGGTCGACGACGACGGACAGGGCGACCAGCCGCCGTCGTCAGGACCTGTCCGCGCGGACATGCAGGCCGTGGCCGCGTCCTACCCGCCCGTGGACCTGACCGTGCCCGTCAACGGCTCACCCGCGGGCGAGGTCGATCCCGGATCGCCCGAGGCCCGGCTGATCGGCGGAACCCCCGAATCCCTCCCCGAGCAGGCCCGGGAGGCGAGCCCGCTGCATCGTGTGACGCCCGAATGCCCACCGGTCCAGCTCTCGCACGGGACCGGCGACCTCCTGGTCACGCACCGTCAGTCGCTGGAACTGCACGAAGCCCTGACGAACGCCGGAGTGACCAGCGAGCTCTACCTCCTGGACGGATACAAGCACGGGTTCCTCAATCCCCCGGGACGGCTGGACGTCCGGATGGCGGAGGTCATGGACGACGGCCGCCTGGAAGCCGCCGGTGAGGCCCCCGGAACCTTCCACGGCCCGAGCGGTGCGGAGCCCGTACCGGCTGATTTCGGCTTCCCGACCGTGGACGACTTCTTCCGGCGGCACCTCGGGCGGCCGTGACCGGCCTGGACCAAGTGCTTTCCATATCCGCTCGAACCTGACTCCAAGCCGCCCGACGCCAACCCGCTCGAACCTGCCCGAACCCGACGCGAACCCAACTCCAACCCGACAGGAGACACACCGTGACCCAACCCGATGAGGCGCGCATCCAAACCGTTCAGGAAGCCAAGCCACTCTTCAACGCCCTCCCGGGTGAACCGCTGCCCTATTACGTGGCCAACGGCGAAGGGCTGCGATTTGAGCGGGACGGCCAGCTCTGGACGATCATCGCCCGGGCCGGGGACACCGGCGGTTCCTTCGACGCGGCATTCATCCGCGGCTCGCACGGCACCGGAGCCGCAGCCCACAGCCTCCCGCGGCACCAGCGGTCCTACTACGTGTTCGAGGGCCAGGTTCAGGTCTGGCTCCCCGGCCGCAGCCGTGTTCTGGGCCCCGGGGACTCCGTACACGTCCCGGAAGGCACACCGATCGCCTACCGCCTGCTCGGCCACCTGTCCAAGCTCCTGCTCTTCAGCGCACCGGGTGGGGCCCTGGACGAGCTGATCAGCGGCGAGGATCAGGTGGAACATCACCTGTACCCGGCCGGCGCAGCGGAGACGACCACGGACGCCGGTCTCGCCCTCCCGCCACTGGGGTCGGTAGCCCAAGGAGACCTGGAACTGCTCGGCGCGGACGACGCCTGGGACGCGGATCTCCCCGAAGGCAACGAGCCCTACATGATCCGCGGACTGGAGGGAGACCGCCGCGGCTGGCCGGACTCGCTCAACGCCTTCAGCTCACGCGGGCGCACGACGGGCGGCCGGTACTTCTCCGTGGACACCCTGGGAGCGCCCGCGCCCTACATCATCCAGCACTTCCACCAGCTCCACACGGAGAACTTCTTCTGCCTCTCCGGCCGCATCTGGCTGTGGGTCAACGGAGAGGAAATCCTGGTGACGGCCGGCGACTACGTCCACGCCCCCGCCGGAACGGTGCACAGTTTCGCCTTCGCGGCCCACCAGACGCGCATGCTCGGGGTGCTCACGGGCAACGTCTTCGAACCGTTCTTCGACGTCACGGGAGTGGACACGGAGGACCACGTCTACACCGAGGGTCTCATCGACCCGTCCGTGGTGATCGGCGGCATCAAGGCCAATCCGGATCTGGACCTGGTCGTCACCGGGCCGCCTCCCGAGCGGACCCGCGCACCCGGTCTCTGACCGACGAGTCTCCGGCGCCCGCTACGGACGCCGGAGAGCCGTCTCGCACCTTCATGGCGCTCACTCCGTGGCCCTCACACCAGGATCAGACCCACGGCCAGACCCAGACCCACGGCGACGACGGCGGCTACCGCGGTACCCCACAGGTAGGCCAACGCGGCCCATGGTTGACGCTCGTAGAGCGGCTGTAGGGTCTCGAACATCGCGGTCGAGAACGTGGTGAAGCCGCCGCAGAACCCCACGGCCACCAGCACCCACGGGCCGGGGTCCGCGGGGACCGTGAAGGACCCCGACGACGGCGCCGCCAACC
The DNA here is from genome assembly GCF_011602805.1 of Kocuria sp. JC486. Taxonomy (NCBI): domain Bacteria; kingdom Bacillati; phylum Actinomycetota; class Actinomycetes; order Micrococcales; family Micrococcaceae; genus Kocuria; species Kocuria sp. JC486. The sequence continues at coordinate 16,043 of NZ_JAAOZS010000013.1, forward strand.
CCACTGCCAGGCCCAGGACCAGGGAGCCCAACACGTTGATCAGCAACGTCGACAGCGGGACGCCTCCCCTCCAGCGCACACGGATCTCACCGTCCAGCACGAACCTGGCGGCGGCACCCACCCCGCCGGCCACCGCAGACACCAGGATGGGCGTCATCGCTCACCCCGCAGGAGGTCCCCCGGGTGGCGTCGTCGTCCCCACCGGGCACCGGTGACAGCCCCCAGGTGTGCGGACAGCAGTCCCAGACCCAGGGTGACCAGGACGTACCCGACCAGAACCGGAACGCGGCCACTCGCCGCCAGCTGGACGAGGTCCAGGGCGAAACCGGAATAGGTGGTGAAGCCGCCGAAGAATCCGGTCCCCAGCCCGAGTCGGAGCAGCCGCCGCCTGGGCCCTTCGGGACCGGCCGCGGCCAGCGCCTCCAGAAGGACACCCAAGCCGAAAGCCCCGGCCAGATTCACCAAGAGGGTCGCCAGCGGCCAGCCACCCACCTCTCCCTGCAATCCGGTGGACACCAGGCCCCGGCAGGCAGCGCCCAGGAAACCACCCAGCACCACCACCAGGATCAGACCGACCTGCCGGTGTGGAGGTTTCACGTCCCGACCCCGACCGAACACGGGGACGTGGTCATAGCGCCCACGGTCATCGACCCCGGTGCAGTGACCCTGATCAGCCGTGCCACCGCTGCAGTGCTCTCTGCAACCGGTGCAGCCCTTCGCTGATGACCTCCGGCGGGTTGGTCACGTAGGACAACCGCATGGTCGAACGGTCCGGGTCGTGCGCGTAGAAGGACTCCCCGGGAACGAACGCCACGCCCTCCTGGACTGCGATGGGCAGCAGAGCCGTCGTGTCGATCCCGTTGCCCAGTGCGGCCCACAGGAACATGCCGCCGTCGGGCGAGGTCACCGTGGCGCCCTCGGGCAGGATCTCGATCAGTTCCTTCCGCATCCCGTCACGCCGCTGCTTGTAGACCTGGACCACGGTGCGGATGTGCTCGTCCACGTCGTAGGCCTCCAGATAGCGCGCCACAGCCAGTTGATCGACCACGGAGGAGTGCAGCCCCACGGCCTCCTTGGCGATGGACAGCGTGTTCATGATGGGGCCTTCGCCGCGGATCCACCCGACGCGGATGCCCGGTGCCATGATCTTGGAGATCGAGTTCAGCAGCAGGGACTGGTGCGCCAGCCCCGGCAGGGCACAGATCTGGGGGATGAACTCGCCGGAGAACCGCAGTTCGCCGTACGGGTCGTCCTCGACCAGGATCGCCCCCGTGCGGCGCAGGACGTCGGCGATCTCTTCCCGTCGGGAGAGCGGCATGCACACGCCAGAGGGGTTCTGGAAGGTCGGAATCAGGTAGACGAACTTGGGGTTGTGCTCGCGGATCAGGTCCTCGAGCGCATCGGGGCGGGTGCCGTCGTCGTCCGAAGGAATGCCGATCATGCGCGCGCCCGAGGAGGCGAAGGCCTGCACCGCGGCCAGGTACGTGGGGCGCTCGACCAGGACGACGTCGCCCGGGTTGAGCATGGCGTTGCCCACCAGGTAGATGGCTTCCTGCGAACCCGTGGTCACCTGGATCTGGTCCGGTGTGGTCGGGATCGAGCGCGAGACCCGCAAGGCCGCCTGTTCCCGCAGTTCCGGCTCACCGGGGGTGGAGGAGTACTGCAGCGCCTTGGCCGGGCGGTTGGCGAAGACCCAGTCGAAGCAGGCCCGGATGTCCTCCGCCGCGAAGAACTCCGCCGCCGGGGCTCCCCCCGCGAAGGAGATCACGTTGCCCTGGGACAGGACGTCCAACAGGTCTCGGACGGCGGTGGAGGTCACCCCGCCGTAGCGGGAGGAGACGGGGAACTGCACGGGTGTGGGCACGTCAGACATGTCTCCGATCATCCCACTACTCGGCCGTGATGCAGCACCTCACGTACGTTCAGGGCGCGATCCAGCACCAGCAGGTTGGCCTGCGCACCGCGGGCGATCCGGCCGATGTCCAGGCGGCCGAGCAGATCGGCCGGTCCCTGGGAGGCTGCGCGCAGTGCCTGCTCCACGGGCAACCCCACCCGTTCGACGGCGAACCGCACGGCCTTGTCCATGGTCAGGGTCGACCCTGCGATGGCCCCGGTGGCGCGGATCCGAGCCACTCCCTCCACGACGTCGACGTCCAGCGGCCCCAGCCGGTAGGACCCGTCCGGGTGGGCTGCCGCGGCCATCGCGTCCGTGATCAGCACGAATCGCCCCCGGGCCGCATCGGCGGCCATCCGGAGCACAGAGGGGTGGACGTGGACGCCGTCGGCAATCAGTTCGGCCACCACGGAGGGCTCCGTGAGCAGACGCGGAACAGGACCGGGTTCCCGGTGGTGCATGGGCGGCATGGCGTTGAAGACGTGGGTGCCCACCCGGGCCCCGGAGCGCACGGCGGCGCGCACCTGGTCGTCGGTGGCGTCCGTGTGGCCGACGGCGGCCAGCACACCGCGGTCGCTCATGTGGCGGATCGCCTCCAGCGCGCCCTGACGCTCGGGTGCCAACGTCACCATGCGCACCGCCCCCCGGCCGGCGTCCAGCAGGCGGCTCACCTCCTCCACCGCGGGATCGCGAAGCAGCCCGGGATCGTGGGCCCCGCAGCGTCGCTCGGCCAGCCAGGGGCCTTCCAGGTGGATGCCCGCCAACTCGTCCGTCTCGACCAGATCGGCCAGGGCTGCGACTTGTCGTTCGAGTTCTTCAATCGTGTCCGTGACCAGCGAGGCGACCATCGTCGTCGTTCCGTGGGCTCGGTGAGCGCTCAAGGCCACTCGCGCGGCGTCGGCACCTTCGGTGAACGCGGCGCCCCCGCCACCGTGGCAGTGGCCGTCCACGAACCCCGGGGTCAGGTAGACATCACCCAGCTCCTTGGCACCGGCGGGACCGGCCCCGGTGCCGAGATCGACGACGACGCCGCCGCGGACCCTGACCCAGCCCTCCTTCGGCGTTCCCGTGGGAAACACGACCCGCCGGGCATGCAGGACCTGCTCCGCCATCCCGTCGGCGCTCACGTTGCCTGTCACAGCCCCTGCCACTTCGGTTTGGACTCCCAAGCCTGTCGAGCGTAGGACGCCAATTGCAGGCGCGAGGCCGCGGATTCGTCCAGGATCACCGTGGTGTGGGGGTGGAACTGCAAGGCCGTCGCTGGCCACATGGCTGAAACAGGCCCTTCGACCATGTGGTGGACGGCTTCCGCCTTGGCCTGCCCGAAGGCCAGGAGCACCAGGTGGCGGGCCTCCATCAGGGTGCCCACTCCTTGGGTGAGGCAGTGCTTGGGGACGGCTTCCAGGTCGTCTCCGAAGAACCGCGCATTGTCCTGGCGCGTCTGACGCGTGAGGGTCTTCAAGCGGGTCCGGGAGGCCAAGGAAGACCCGGGTTCGTTGAAGGCCACGTGACCGTCCGAGCCGACACCCAGGATCTGCAGGTCCACGCCACCGGCGTCCCGCATGGCCTGTTCGTAGTCGGCGCAGGCCTTGGGGAGGTCCCAGGCCGTCCCGTCCGGGCCGTGCACGTTCTCCGCCTGGATGTCCGTGGGCTCGACCAATTGGCGGTCGATCACCGCCCGGTAGCGCTGAGGGTGTTCCGGTAACAGCCCCACGTACTCGTCGAGCATGAAGGCCCGCGCATCCTTGAGGCTCAGTTCACCCGCCTGGACCCGGTTCGCGAGTTCCCGGTAGACGGCCTCGGGCGACGACCCCGTGGCCACGCCCAGGACCGCGTCCGGTTTGCGGGCGATCAGTTCTCCGACGGCGTCGGCAACCAGCCGCCCGGCCCGCCCCTGCGATTCGACAATGACGACTTCCATGGCTCAGGCCTCCGTTGCGGTTTCGGTGCCTCGAGCACCCTTGGTCTTCTTAGACGTGTCCTTCTGGAGTTCGTCGTCAACGGCCATGGAGATCTCGCCTTCTTCCTCACGGCCGGGGGTCCGGAGGTTCCACAGTCGGATCACGAAACGGAAGACGATGTAGTAGATCAACGCGTAGGCGAGACCGATGGGGATGATGAGCCACGCGCGCTGACCGATGCCGAAGTTCAGCAGGTAGTCGATCGCACCGGCCGAGAAGCCGAACCCCATGTGAATGTCCAACGCGTTGACCAGCGCCATGGAGGTACCGGTCAGCACGGCATGCACCAGGTACAGCGGCCAGGCCACGAACATGAACGCGAACTCCAACGGCTCGGTGATCCCCGTGACGAACGAGGTCAGACCGACCGAAAGCATCACGCCACCGACTGCCTTCCGGTTCTCGGGCTTCGCCTCGTGGGTGATGGCCAACGCGGCTGCGGGCAACGCGAACATCATGATCGGGAAGAACCCCGTCATGAAGGTCCCCGCGGCGGGATCCCCCGCGAAGAATCGTGCGATGTCCCCGTGGGACCCGTTGAAATCACCGAGCTGGAACCACGGGAAGAAGTTGAGCAGGTGGTGCAGGCCCAACGGGATGAGCAGACGGTTGGCAACACCGTAGACGCCGCCACCCAGCACGTCGTTCTCCGCAACGGTCTCACCGGCCCAGGTCAGGAAGCTCGAGAACAGGGGGTACGGGAAGGCCAGCAGGACGCCCAGGACCAGGCAGACCACCGCCACCATCATGGGCACCAGCCGACGGCCGCCGAAGAAGCCCAGCCAGTCGGGCAACTTGGTTCGGTGGAACCGTTCCCAGAGTTTGGCGGTGATGAATCCGACCAGGATGCCCGCGAGCACCCCGTAGTTGATGACGGGTGGCTCCTCCTCCGTGCCCGGGCCAAGGACGACCGGGGCCATCGCATCGAAGACATTGGTCAGGACCAGATACCCGACGACGGCGGCGAGCGCGGTGGACCCGTCACCCTTCTTGGCGAACCCAAAGGCGATACCTACGGCGAAGAGCAGACCGAGGTTTTCGAACAGAGCGTTGCCCGCACCCGCGAACACAGCCGCGACCGTGTGCAAACCGTCGAAGCGACCCAGCAGGTCGTCCTGTCCCAAACGCAGCAGCAGCGCCGCCGCGGGAAGGCTGGCGATCGGCAGCATGAGGCTGCGACCGAAGCGCTGCAGCACGATCAGCGCCTTTGAGGGTTGCTTGCCTTGCTCCCGAGCAGCATCTGCGCTCGCTCCCACGTTTGCCCGGCCCATGGACCCGTCCTTTCTCTCTCCCGTAGAGTGATCTCAACTGGTTATAACCAGTGTTGCCAGTCACTGTGGACGAATCGTGCAAAACTGTCAACAACCTGTGAAACAACTCAGCAATTCCCGCAAGGAGGAGCCCATGTCCAAGCCCGAAGAGATCCTCTCCGCCCTGGGTGGCGCGGACAACGTCGAAGAGATCGAGGGCTGCATCACGCGCCTGCGCACGGAAGTCGTGGACGGATCGCTCGTCGACCAGGCCGCCCTGAAGGCGCTGGGGGCGCACGGCGTCGTCGTGGCCGGCACCGTGGTGCAGGTCGTGGTGGGCCCGGAGGCCGAGAACCTGGCCGAAGACATCCAGGACCTGCTGTGAGCACCACAGTCCGCACTCCGTTCGCGGGCCGGGCCGTCCCACTGACGGAGGTCCCGGATCCGGTCTTCGCGCAGGGCATGGTGGGCCCGGGCGCCGCGGTGGTTCCGGCCCAGGACGCGGCGAAGCTGACCGTCGTCGCACCCGTTGCGGGGACCGTCATGAAGGCGATGCCGCACGCCGTCGCCGTCGTCACGGAGGCCGGCCAAGGCGTCCTGGTCCACGTGGGCCTGGACACCGTGGAGCTCAAGGGCGAGGGCTTCGAGGTCCTGGTGGAGAAGAAGCAGAACGTGACCGCGGGCCAGGAACTGCTGCGAGTGGACGCGGCTGCGGTCCGGGCCAAGGGTTACAACCTGTGCAGCCCCGTGGTGGTCATGGACGGCAAGTCCGACGACGTGGCAGAGCAGGCGGGCGGGCCGGTGTCCGACGGTGCAACTCTCTTCAGGATCCTCACTGAGGGCACTGACTGAGGGCACTGACTAAGATCACCGGGTGACCGAATTGCCCGCCGCCAAACACGTCCGACTACGTGACGCGTTGGCCGAGATGATCCGCACGGAGCTGTCCGTGGGAGATCAACTGCCCGGTGAACGGCGGCTGGTGGAGCAGTTCGGCGTCTCCCGGATCACCGTCCGGCACGCCATCGCCCAACTGGTGTCCGAGGGCCTGTTGGTGCGCAAACACGGGCGGGGAACGTTCGTCGCCCACGGGATGGCGCAGTCACGGTTGCACCTGGCCTCCTTCCACGAGGACATGCGCGCGGCCGGCCTCTCCCCCTCCACACGGGTGGACGTAGTGGCCGAACAGGACGCTCCCCCGGAAGCCGTCGCGCATCTGGGATCCGACCGCGCCCTGCGGGTGCGGCGACTTCGCCTGGGCGACGGCGTTCCCGTCAGTGTGGACGACTGCTGGGTTCGCCCCGGTCTGCTTCCGTTGGAGGCCGACTGGGAGACCTCCCTGTACGGGATGCTCTCCGCCGCGGGCGCGGGCATCACACGGGCCGAACAGACCGTCCAGGCGGAGGCGGCATCTCCGGAGGACGCTGCCCTGCTGGGCATCGAGCCCGGGGCCCCGGTGCTGGCGTTTCACCGCCGGTCCTTCAGCGCGAATCCGGACGGATCCGAACGCCCGATCGACTACTCCGTGTCCGTGTACCGGGCGGACCGTTATCAGCTCCACATGGAGGTCCTGGCTTGACCGAGACAACACCCTCCGGCAGTTCCACCACCGAACTGCGCAGCAACGTCACCGACACCGCCCTGATCTTCGAAGGCGGCGGGATGCGCGGGAGCTACACGGCCGGGGCCGTGACCACCTTGCTGGGCGCCCGGATCCACATCGACTGGGTGGGCGGAATCTCCGCTGGGGCGTCCCACACCGGCAACTACATCTGCCGGGACGCCTCCCGTGCGCGCAGGACCTTCGTGGACTTCGCGGGAGACCCGCAGTTCGGCAACCTTCGGACCTTCGCCCGGGGCCAGGGGCTGTTCAATGCCGAGTACATCTATCAGCACGCCAGCCTGCCGGACGCGTCCCTGCCCTTCGACTTCGACCGCTTCCGCGCCAACCCGGCGCGCTACCGCATCGGTGCGTTCAACGCCGTCACGGGTGAACAGACCTACTTCACCAACGAAGACGCACCCACTCAGGACGACCTGATGCTCCAGGTCAGGGCGTCGTCGTCCATGCCCGTGCTGATGCCTCCCGTGCACTATCGGGACTCGGTCTGGGTGGACGGGGCGCTCGGCCCCACGGGCGGGATCGCCCTGGACGCGGCCCGCGCCGACGGATACCGGAAGTTCCTGGTGATCCTGACCCGCGAGCGCGACTACATCAAGGAACCCGAACGCTTCGCCCGCGTGTACCAGCGGAAGTTCCGGGACCACCCGGCTGTCGTCGAAGCCCTGGATGCGCGACCCGCCAACTACAACCGCACCCGGGAGGAGCTCTACGACCTGCAGTCGGCGGGCCAGGCGATGATCTTCACCCCCGATCGCATGCCGGTCTCCAACGGTGAACGCCGCGTGGCGCGCCTCCAGGCCGCCTATGCCGCCGGGTACGCGCAGGCGCAGCGGGAGCTACCGAGGTGGAAGGAATTCCTGGGGCTCTGAAAGGGACCTCGGAATGCCGGGGCCACCGTAAGGGAGGCTCAGGCCTCCTGGAGGCCCTGTTCGTCCAGGATGGTGATGCGTCGTCCGGGACCGAGCGCCAGGACACCCCGGTCCGCCAGGGCTCGCAGTCGCCGCGACAGGGTTTCGGGCGTGGTGCCGATCAGGCTGGCCAGGTCCTTCTTGCTCACGGGCAGTTCAAAGGTGTCCCCCACGGGCCGGTCCGAGGCCGTCATGAGGTAGTCGCCCAGTCGCTGGGCCACCGTCCGGTCGGCCAGGGCGGCCAGCTGCGCCTCCGTCTCCTCCAGCCGTTGCGTCACCACCTGGAGCATGTTGACCGCCATCTGGGGCCGTTGTTCGAGCCACTGCTGGACATCGATCCGCGACAGCGTGCAGACCATGGCATCGGTGACCGTGGTGGCCATTCGCGGGGCGGGCGATCCCGTCAACACCGAGTGCTCGCCCATGAACTCCCCCGGCCCCAGGATGCGCAACAGGCGTTCGGACCCGTCAGCGCCCAGGCGGACCTGCTTGACCTGACCGCGGTGCACGATCTGCAGTGCCGGCATGGCGCCCTGCGCCTGGATGACCTGGCCCTTGCCCACCGCACGAGTGGTCACGCGTGCCGCGATGCTGCGCCGCTCCTGGATGGGCAGGTCACGGAAAATGGGGACCTTGCTGACGCACGCGAACCGTGCATCCAGGTCCAACGCCACGTTCCCGGACGCTTCCACACCGACGTGCGAGCAACCGCAGCTCATGGACTCGTTCCTTCCCAGGTCTCAACTGCGCCAAATTGGGCTAGTCCATTATGACCTTATTCGACTCGTCTTGCGTGCGGGTGCAGGTGGTTGCCCCACCTCAGCGCACCATCCCGCCATCCCCTAAGCTCCTGCCCATGACCACGGATTTCGACGACGTCGCGGGCCTGGGGAATCCGGCACGACGGGCCCTCCGGGAGGCCGGGTATTCGACGCTGGAGGACCTGAACGGGGTTGCCCACCGGGACTTGCTCGCCCTCCACGGCGTGGGTGCCCGCGGATTGGAACGAGTGCAGGCGGCCCTGGTCGAGCGGGGGCTGTCCTTGACGGACGCTCCGGCGCGCACCGACCGCAGCGCCGTCGTGACGGACGCGCACACGGGCTCCAACGCCCCCGATCTCAAGACCCATGCCACCGCGGTGGACCCGGCGGAGTTCGTGGCCTCCCTGCCCTGGCCGCGACGCGTGGAGCAGGGGCACCGCCTGTTGTCGCTGTTCGGCGCCGCCACGGGGGAGGCACCCGTGATGTGGGGCCCGTCGATGATCGGTTACGGGCAGGCTCACTACCGCTACGCGACCGGCCGTGAGGGCGACACCTTCCGCATCGGTTTCAGCCCCCGCAAGGCCGCCATCAGCCTGTACGGGTTGCAGAACCACCCGCGTTCGGACGAACTCCTGAGCCGCCTGAGCAAGCACCGCACGGCGGTCAGCTGCGTCTACGTCAACCAGCTCGAGGACGTCGACGACGACGTTCTGCTCGCCCTGATCACGTACGCCTGGGAGTCCGAGCCCTGCGTCCGCTGACACCCCTGACACCCCTGCCGAGTGTCCGTTTCGGGTCGCTTTGGAGGCCCCGGGGCGACCCGAAACGGACACTCGGCGAGGGTGAGTGTGGGGTGAGGGTGGGGTGAGGGCGAGCGGGTCAGCGGGTGTAGACGCGCAACCACACCATCGAGTGGGACGGCAGGTCCACGCCCTGGGCCAGGTCGAGGATCTTGTCGTCCAGCAGGGACACCGCCTCCCGCTCGAAACCGGACAGGGTCAGGGCCTCCACCCTGTGGGGGTGGTCGTCCACGTTGGCCAGACACAGCACGACCGACGGCCAGCCCTCCGGGTCCAGGCCGGGACGCTGGTACCCCACCAGGTGTTCGTTGCGGGGGTCGAAGCCGATCAGGTCGGCGCCGTCGAACTCCGTGACCTGTTCACGCACGGTCAGCAGGTGCTTCAGTCCTTGGAACACCCGCCCGGGAACAGTCGTGGAATCCGTGCGCTGCGCGTAACCGGTCTCCGGGAAGTACGGGCGGTGTGCCCACCGGGAGTCGTTGCCGTTGGCGGGGTCCAGATGCCAGTCGGGGTCGTTGGTCTGGGCCAGTTCGTCGCCCAGGTACAACAGCGGCAGTCCTCCCGTAGACATGGCGATCCCGTGCGCCAGCAGGACCCGGTCCACGCCGTCGGAGGGGTGATCCGTCGTCGTGCCGGCCAGGGAGGCGGTGGTGCCGCAGACCCGGGCGTCGCCGGTCTTGGGGTTGTACTGGAAGGCGACGCCGTCGGCGAAGGAGTCCGGGAAGCGCCCCGTGTAGAAGTCGTTGAGGAAGCGGCGGTGGTGGTAACCGTCGATGCCACGGCGGGCCGCGTCCTCGTCGGAGAAGGTCCAGCCGATGTCGTCGTGGCTGCGCACGTAGTTGACCCATGCCGTGCCGGGCGGCAGGCCGTGCCGTTCGGCGATCGCGTCGTTCAGCAGCACGCCCTTGCGCGTGGCCAGCGCCTCCCAGGTCAGCGCCATCTGCAACGGGTTGTAGGAGATCTGGCACTCGTCCGGGTGGATGTACTGCACCACCTCATCGGGGTGGACGATCGCCTCGGACTTGAAGATCGTGGCGGGCGCGGCGATGCGACAGACCCGGTTGAGCATCTGCACGATCCAGTGCGCCTGCGGCAGGGACTCGCAGGACGTGCCCAGCTCCTTCCACAGGAAGGCCACGGCGTCGAAGCGCAGCACCTCGGCACCCTGGTTGGCCAGGAACAACATCTCCCCGGCCATGGCCGCCAGGACCTCCGGATTGGTCCAGTTCAGGTCCCACTGGAAGTCGTGGAACGTGGTCCACACCCACCGCGGATCCCCGGGAGCCACGGGTGTGAAGGACCCGGGATGGTCGTCCGGGAAGATCTCCCGGGTGGTTCGTTCGAAGGCATCCGGCATCTGCCGGTCCGGGTAGATCCAGTAGTAGTTCTGGAACGTAGGGTCCCCGGCTCGCGCGGCCTTGGCCCACTCGTGGTCGTTGGCCGTGTGGTTGAGCACGAAGTCGACCACCAGGCTGATTCCACGTTCCCGAAGGTCACGCGAGAGTTCAGCCAACTCTTCCATGGTGCCCACGCGGGGATCCACGTGTCGGTAGGAGGAGACCGCGTACCCGCCGTCGTTGTTGCCCTCGGGGACCGCGAAGGCCGGCATGAGGTGCAGGTAGGTGAGCCCGAGTTCCTCCAGGTACGGGATGCGCTCCCGCAGGCCCGCCAGGTTCCCCGCCCAACGGTCCACGTAGCAGACCCCGCCCAGTTGGTCGCGGGCCAGGAACCAGTCCGGGGCGTCACTGCGCCGTCGGTCCAGGGCGCGCAGGTCCGCGGACCGCTCACCCCAGGACCGGGCCAGTGCCGCACCCAGGTCGACCATCACGGAGGCCACGTGCCCGTCGGAGCCGTAGGTGCGCCGGACCAGGTCGATCAGGGCCGGGTAGTGGAGGTCGAAGCGCCGGAGGAAGTCCAGGGCCTCGGGCTCCTGGACCGTGCCGGCCGCGACCAGCGTCTCCAGGTGTTGCAGCGCCCCCGCCTTGGCCGCCTCCACGACGGCCGCGGTGTTGTTGAGATCCGACGGCCGGTCCGGGGCGGGCGTGGAAGACAGGCCGGGCGCGGCTCCGGCGGGCAGTGAGTGCATTGCACCATGCTCCCCTGTCCCGGTGCTTGACAACAAAAGTTCGAGGGAACCGGCAGCACGATCTTCGTCACGTTCAACCCGGCTGCTGAACGCTGCGTGGTCTTACCATGGAAACACGGTCCGCTTGCGAAGAGGCAGCGGATGCAACGCTCCCGGGAGGTCCAGTGCCAGCGCTTCATCGCGGTCATCGCAGGTTCCAGCAACAACCCCGCGACCCCCTGCTCGACGACCTGCGGGCCTGGCCGGGGGACACCGTCGCCTCGGACCTCGAACGCGTCACCACGGCGCACGACGCCTCCCACTACCTGCTGCACCCGCGCGCACTTGTCCGGGCCCACTCGGCTTCCCAAGTCGGCTCGCTGTTGCGGATCCTGCAACGCCACGGTGTCGGATTGACGCTGCGCTCCGGGGGCACCTCCCTCTCTGGTCAGGCCGTCACCGATCAGGTCCTGGTGGACGTCCGCAGGCACTTCCGGGGCTTCGAGATTCTCGACGACGGCGCCCGGGTACGGGTGCGGCCCGGAACCACCGTGCGGGAGGTCAACTCCGCCCTGGCCCGTCACAGGTACAAGCTCGGCCCGGACCCCGCCTCCGAATCCGCCTGCACCCTGGGCGGGGTGATCGCCAACAACTCGTCCGGTATGCACTGCGGCACGGAGTTCAACACCTACCGGACGCTCGAATCGATGATCCTGGTGACTCCGGCCGGCACGGTCCTGGACACCTCCGATCCGCACGCCGACCAGCAGCTGCGCGACGCGGAACCCTCGGTGCACGAGGGACTCCTGCGGCTGCGCAGACGGGTCCTGGACAACCCGCGGTCCGTGGCCACCGTGCGCCGCTTGTTCGGCATGAAGAACACCATGGGGTACGGCCTCAACGCCTTCCTGGACCAGTCCTCCCCCGTCAAGATCCTGGAACGGCTGATGATCGGGTCCGAAGGCACCCTGGGATTCGTGGCCGAGGCGGTGTTCCGCACCGTCCCGGTGCAGCCGCACGTGGCCACGGGGCTCTTGGTCTTCCCCGACCTGTTCGCGGCCACGGGTTCGGTCCCCGCCCTGGTGGAGGCCGAGTCGGCGACCGTCGAACTCATGGATGCCACGTCCCTGCGCGTGGCCCAGGCCTCCGGAAAGGCTCCGCCGCAGATCGCCGGAATCCAGGTCCAGGACCACGCCGCCCTGCTGGTCGAGTACCAGGGCAGGGACCAGGACGAGCTGGGTGAGCGCGTCGACTCCGCGGGCAAGCTCTTCGGGCAGCTCCCGCTGGCCACCACGCCGGAACTCACCCGGGACGCGGCCGGGCGCGCGGCCCTGTGGACCGTGCGCAAGGGCCTGTACGCCGCCGTCGCGGGCAATCGTCCGTCCGGGACGAACGCGCTGCTCGAGGACGTCGTCGTTCCCGTTCCGTCCCTGGGTGCCACGTGTGAAGCCCTCACGGACCTCTTCACGGCGCACGAATACGAACAGTCCGTGATCTTCGGTCACGCCAAGGACGGCAACGTCCACTTCCTGCTCAACGAGGACTTCGCGGATCCCGTGCTCCTGGAGCGCTACGAGCGGTTCACCGAGGACATGGTGGACCTGATCCTGGACAACGACGGGTCCCTCAAGGCCGAGCACGGCACGGGACGGATCATGGCGCCCTACGTGCGGCGGCAGTACGGCGACGAGCTCTACGAGGTCATGCGCGAACTCAAGCGGCTGATCGATCCGGCCCAGATGTTCAACCCCGGCGTGATCCTCAACGAGGACCCCCGCTGCTACCTCCAGGATCTCAAGGTCGCTCCCACGGTCGAAGCGGAGGTGGACCGCTGCGTGGAATGCGGCTACTGCGAGCCCGTGTGCCCTTCCAAGGATCTGACGCTCACGCCGCGGCAACGAATCGTGGGTCGCCGCGAGATCGCCGACGCCAGGGCCAAGAACGACGACGACACCGCAGAAGCCCTGGCGCGGGAGTACGACTACCACGGCCAGGAGACCTGCGCGGTCGACGGGATGTGCTCCACGGCCTGTCCGGTGTTCATCGACACGGGGGACCTGGTGCGTCGGCTCCGGTCCGAGGACGCCAACCGCACGGAGGCCAAGATCTGGGACCGTGCCGCCGCGAACTGGGGCGGGGCCGTGCGCGTCGCGTCCACGGCGCTGACCGTGGCCAAGGCCTTCCCCACCGCACTCCCCAGAAGCGCGACCTCACTGGGTCGACTGCTCATGGGTGAGCAGCGGGTCCCTCAGTACAACGCGTTCCTTCCCCGCGGGGGCGAACGCCGGCCCGGGCCGCAGGACCCCCAAAATCCCGCGGTCGTCTTCTTCCCGGCCTGCGTGTCCTCGATGTTCGGGCAGGACAGCGACGACGGCGACACCGCGGAGGACACGCAGCGGGGAAAGGCGCCGGGCGGACCGGAGGCGATGGCGCCGTCGTCGTCCCGGGCCTTCCTGGCACTGTGCGAACGAGCGGGAGTGGCCGTCCGGATCCCGGAGGGCGTGCAGGCGGCGTGCTGCGGAACCCCGTGGAAGTCCAAGGGCATGGTGGACGGGTACTCGACCATGGCCGGGGTGACCCTCCCGATGCTGTGGGAGGCCACCGATCACGGACGACTGCCGGTGGTGTGCGACGCGTCCTCCTGCACGGAGGGGTTGGAGGTCATGAAATCCAAGGCGGGCGCCGACCCCCGCTACCGTGAGCTGACCTTCCTGGACGCCGTGGAGTTCACGGCCGAGACCCTTCTTCCCTCACTCACCGTGCATCAACGGGTCGGGTCCATGATCCTGCACCCCACGTGCTCGTCCACGCAGCTGGGACTCAACACCGCCCTGGACACCCTGGCGCAGGCCGTGGCCCAGGAGGTGACCACCCCGGTCGCCTGGAACTGCTGCGGATACGCGGGGGATCGCGGAATGCTCCATCCCGAGCTGACGGAGTCGGCGACGGCGCGTGAATCCGCCGAGGTCACCGCACTGGAGTTCGACGCGCACGCATCGCTGAACCGCACGTGCGAACTGGGCATGACCCAGGCCACCGGACGCTCTTACCGGCACATCCTGCAGTACCTGGAACGCGCCACCCGGGCGCCGGAGGACCGCCCCGACCGGTGAGCAGCTGCTCAGACCTCGTGCCGCGCGGAGGAACCCTCGGCCCGCTTGGGCACGAAGAACGCGAACACGATGGTCACCAGTGAGATCGCGGCCGAGACCAGGAAGGCCACGTGAATCCCGTGCGCCTGACCCGCGGTCTGATCCGCTCCACCGGACATGGCGCTGGCGGTCCCCAAGGCCATGAGGGTGATGAACAGCGCCGAACCGGCCGCACCGGCCACCTGCTGCAACGTGTTCATCACGGCGCTGCCGTGGGAGTACAGCGACTGCGGGAGGCTGCCCAAGGCGGAGGTCATGAGCGGAGTGAACAGCAGCGCCAGACCGGAGCTCATGACGATGTGGGAGGCCACGATCCGCCACAGAGGGGCGTCCGCACCCAGCGCGGCAAAGCTCCACAGGGCGGCGCTCAGCACGAACGCACCGGGGATCACCAGGACCTTGGCGCCGTGACGGTCGTAGAGCCGCCCCACGAACGGTGCCAGCAGCCCCATGATCAGGCCACCGGGCAGCATGCTCAGACCCGTGGTCAACGTCGAGTGGCCGAGGATGGACTGCATGTAGATCGGCAGCAGGATCACGATGCCGAACAGCGTGCCCATGGCCACGATCATCATGCCGAGGGAGATCGTGAACGTCCGGTGGGTGAAGGGTCGCAGGTCCAGCAGAGCGCGGTCCTCTCGTTGCAACCGCACCTGCCGCCACACGAACAAGGACAAGGCGATCAGCCCGACCACCAGGGCCGGGACCGGCGGCACGCTTCCGCCGCTCTCCCCCGCACCGCTGCCGTGGCTGCCGAACCCGCTCAGGCCCATGACCAGGCCACCGAAGCCCAGGACGGAGAGGACCACGGACAGGAGGTCCAGGCGGACCTTGCGCGGTTCCCCCATGGAGGGCATGAGCCACGCGCCGATGACCAAAGCGGCGACGGCGATCGGCAACATGAGCAGGAACAGCCACCGCCAGGACAGCGCGCCCAGGATGATCCCGGAAATGGTGGGGCCCACCGCCGGGGCCACGGAGATGACCACGGAGATCAGTCCCATCACGGAACCCCGGCGTTCCGCGGGCACCACGGTCAGCACAGTGGTCATGAGCAGCGGGAGCAGCAGCGCCGTGCCGGATGCCTGGACCACCCGGGCGGTCATGAGGACCGGAAAGTTCGGGGCCATGCTGGCCAGCACCGTGCCCGCGGTGAACAGGACCATGGCGGTCATGAACACCACGCGGTGCGGCAGGCGCTCCAGCAGGAAGCCCGTGGTCGGGATGACCACGGCCATGGTCAGCATGAAGCCCGCCGTCAACCACTGTGCCGTGGTCGCGGGGATCTGCAGATCCGCCATGAGGTCGGGCAGCGCCACGGACAGGACGGTCTCGTTGAGGATCACGGCGAAGGCCGAGACGATCAGGACCGCCAGCAGGGTGCGGACGCGCTGCGGTGCCAGGTCGCGGGTGGTCTCACCGGCCTCGACGGGGGCTTCGGAGGATTTCTGCGGGACCTGGGGCAAGGATCCGGTCGAGGTCACGGACATGGTGCTCCTGAACGAAAGAAAGGCGGGCTCAGCGGGAAGAGAACCCGGAGCGCCTGGAAGCGTACAACTTCGTGAAGTGTCCCGTAAGTGACTGTGAGCAATACGACGGAGGGGGGGCCCCCCCAGGGGGGGCGGGCCGCCGCCGCCGCGGCCCGGGGGGGAGACCCCCCCCCCCCCGCGGGGGGGGGGCCGGGGGGGCGCGGGGCGGCAGCCGGGCCCCCGCCCGGGCGGGCGGCCACGGGGTGCCGGAGCATCGCGCTCGGGGAGATGGTCTACGAACCCTGCCTGTCCGCCACCCTCCTGGACCGGCTGACGGACCAGGCCGACGGGAGGGGAGGGGACAAGGGCAGCACGGACCCGGCGTTGGACCTGAGCGTGGTGCCCGTGGTCGTGTTCAACGACAAGGACGACCTCCAACACCATCAGCTCCGGAGGGTCCAGGCGGACGGTGCCGCCCCCGAACACCGGGTTCCGTCATCGGAGGCTTTCATCCGTGCCGTGGCCGACGGGCTGGGCTGGGGGATGGTGCCGCGCCTGCAAATGGCCCGGTCACCGTTCGCGGCCGTGACCGAGGACTTTGCGCGGGTTCCCGGTTTGGAGGACGACACCGTGACCCTCTTCCTGCAACGCTGGAAGACGCCGCTGCCCGCCCTGGACCGGCTCGAGGCCAGCGTCCGCAAGTACGCCGACATGTACCTGTGACCGGGTGCTCGGCGGGGGTGCCGGGTGGGATGATCGGGTCATGACACAGAACGCCCAGACCACGGAATCCACGGACCTCCCCGAGGGCCCCACCGTCTCCGTCGAATGGTTGGCCGCGAACCTGGACCGGGTGGTGGTCGTGGACGCCTCGGCCATGGACCACCGAGGTGCGGACACGGGGATCCCCGGCGCCCGGCGTTTCGATCTGGACGGGGAGATGTCCGCCGATTCCGCTCTCCCGCACACCATGCTCCCGGCCGGTGACTTCGCGCAGCGCCTGGGTCGGCTGGGTATCGGGCAGGACAGCGTGGTGGTCGCCTATGATCGGGCCGGCATGTTCTCCTCCGCACGGGCCTGGTGGATGCTGCGCGCCACGGGGGTCAGTACGCCCTACGTCCTGGACGGCGGCCTGCCCGCGTGGGTGGCCGCCGGGCATCCGGAGGCGCCGTTGGACCTGGACCCGGAGCCCGTTGCCGCCCCCGACGTGCGCATCACCGACGGTGCGTTCATCGACGACGCCGACGTCGCGGCCCGGTTGCAGGACACCGAGCAAGCCGTGGTGGATGTCCGTAGCGCGGAGCGCTTCGCCGGGACCGCCCCCGAACCCCGTCCGGGCCTTCGGGGTGGGCACATGCCCGGTGCCGTGAACGTGCCCTTCTCCGAACTGGCCCCCGGTGGGTTCCTGCTCGATCCGCAGCGACTGCGCGACAGGCTCGCCGACGCGGTCGGTGACCGGCAGCGTCTGACCTTCAGCTGCGGCTCCGGGATCACGGCCTGCGTGGGTGCGCTGGCCGCCGTCGTGGCAGGACGCAAGCAGGTCTCGGTCTACGACGGTTCCTGGGCCGACTGGGGTCGGGCCGACCACGACCCCGACGAGCGCCCCGTGGTCACGGGTGCCTGAGGCCTCCGACGTCGCACAGCCACAACCGTCTCCCGAATCCGCTCGCCCGACTCGCCGTAATCTCCTGCGCGCCGCGGGTGTGACGGTGCTGGGAGCGGGTGCCGCCGCTGCTCTCACCACGCCGGTCGGCACCGGCTCCGTCGATTCCGGGCAGGTCTCGGGTCATCGCAGAGCGGGGCGGCCCGTGGACAGGGTCCGTTTGACCTGGGGTGATGATGAAGAACGTCAGACGGGGTGGCTCTTCGTCCCCGATCCCACCGAATGGTCTCGGGGAGAGATCGATCCCGCCTACCCCGTCGCCGTCGTGGTGCACGGAGGGTCCTGGCACGATGCCTCCTCGCCGAGCTACATGGCCGACATCGCCCAGGACCTTGCCCGGTACGGCCTGGCCGTCTGGGCCCCGACCTATCGGGGTCTGGACGGGCCCGGAGGCTGGCCCGAGACCTTTCAGGACGTGTCGGACGCCGTCGACTTCGTGCCACAGCTGGCCGAGCAGGGCCGGTTCCGTCCGGCCCTGGAGCAGGTCCACCTCCTGGGGCACAGTGCGGGCGGGCACCTGGCGACCTGGGCCGCCGGGAGGTCCGAGCTCCCCGCGGGTGCACCGGGTGCCGATCCCGTGATCGAGGCCCGCAGCGTCACCTCCATGGCCGGCCTCTACGACCTCAGCCTGGCCGAGAACTTTGAAGGCGGGGATCTGATCAGGGACCTCCTGGGCGGGGTCGCGCCGGAGGAGGACCCTGAACGCTACGACATTGCCTCTCCGATCGACCGGCTGCCCCTGGGGATCCCGGTCAACGTCCTGCACGGCACGGAGGACCAGGTCATCCCACTCGAAGCGGTCGAGGGCTACTTCCAGGCCTTGCGCGATTCCGGGAACCCCGGGGCGCGGGAGATCCTGCCCGGTGTGGGACACGACGACTGGACCGATCTGCACGGGGACCCCTGGGCCCGGGCGCGCAAGGCCTTCCTGGACTCCGTGTTCCCCACGGGGACCGAATCCGGCGTCGGGGCCATGGGGGTTGGTTGACGTGCGGCGACGACCTTCAGATCAGGAACATGCCGGCCGATCACTGCCCGGGTTCACCCGCAGGGCCTTGTTCCGTGCCGCCTGGCTGGCCGGGTTGGCGGGAGGTGCGCTCGCGGGGTCGACCGTGGTGCTCCATCGGCAGGCGCACTCGATGGTCGTGGCGGGGCGGCAACGGTCGGGGACTCCCGTGGAGATCGAGAAGATCCGATGGGGCGAGGACCCTGAACGTCAGTCGGGACAGTTGTACCTCCCGGATCCCATTGTCTGGTCCGGGGGAGACCGGCGCCCCACGTATCCCGTCATGGTGTTCTTCCACGGTGGCGGCTGGACGGACACCTCCGGTCCCGAGTACTGCCAGGCCGCAGCCAGGGATTTGGCCCGCTACGGGGTCGCGGTGTGGATGCCCACCTACCGTGGAACGCCGTCGCCCGGAGGTTGGCCCATGACCTTCGACGACGCCGCAGACGGCCTGGACTTCGTCCGACACCTGGGCGACCACGCCGACTTCACCCCGAATCTGGAGCGGGTGCATGTCACCGGGCACAGCGCCGGGGGCCAACTGGCGGCCTGGGTGAGCGCACGAAACGCCTTCCCGGCGGGGACACCGGGCGTGGGTTCGGGGCCGAACGCGGACCGTGTACGCGTGGGCAGCGTGACCGCACTCTCCGCTGTCCTGGACCTCGACAAGGCCGTCACGGAGGACGACGACCACTGGGCGTTGGACGTCATGGGCGGCCGCCCGGACGAACACCCCGACCGCTACCGCCGCGTCTCACCCCTCCGGGGGCTGCCGTCGTCGGTCCCCGTCAACGTCCTCCACGGGCGGGCGGACTCCACGGTTCCGCTGACCACGCTGCGCGACTACCTGGAGCGGCACGCGCAGACCGGCAACACGGGGCGGGTGATCCTGCTGGACGGAGCCGAGCACAACGACCTCGTGGCCGTCCGCGGTCGTCCGTGGGCGGTGGCCCGGGAGGTCTGCCTGTCCAGCGTGGGAACTCAGGAGGACCGCCCGCGGGCCGGTGGTGGAGCGACCCCCTAGACTGCCTTCCCGTGGACACGGGCAGCAGCAGGGCAGCGGGCGCAGCACAGCGCGCGGTCCGCCGTGCCTTCGCGCCGTTCGGGTACTCGGGGTACCCACGGCTGGCCGTCGCCATGCTGTCGATGGTGCTCGGTCAGGGCACCTGGGCTCTCTCCACCGTCTTCCAGGTCATGCACGACGGCGGCGACCCGGTGGCGTTGTCCACGGTCACCGCGATCGGCTCGTGCGGATTGATCGTGTTCGCCCTGTTGGGCGGGGTCGCGGCTGATCGCCTGCCTCCGCACCGAGTCCTGTTGGGCGTCTCACTCACCCTGACGGTGGTGGTGAGCACGGTCTCCGTGCTCAGTGCCACGGGTGTGCTGACCACCTGGCAGTTGGCCGGTGCAGCTTTTCTGATCTTTGCCGGCGTGGGGATGTTCTACCCGTCCTACTCGGCGTCCTTGCCGCGTCTGCTTCCACCGGACAAGCTGCTGGCGGCCAACGGCGTGGAAGGCTCCGCCAGGCCGCTGTTGCAAACGGCTGCCGGCCCCGCCGTGGCCGGATTCCTGGCTGCGGCCTGGGGCCCCTGGTCCGGTTTCGCGGCGGTGGCGGTGTGCGGCGTGATCTCCGTGGTCACGTTGCTCGGTTTGGAAGTCCCCGAGTTGGAGCACCAGGACTCCGGCAGTGGGCAGGACGATGCGAACCCGGCCGGTCCCGACACCGGCTCCGTCAAGATCTCCGGTATCGGCGTGGAGGCCGTCGGCGCGCCCGTGGAACCGGCCGCCGCTCCCAGCGGCGCCTTCGCCAAGGTCCTGAGCGACCTGAAGGAAGGTGTGGGTTACACGATTCGGACCCCGTGGCTGCTCGGTACCTTGCTGTTCGCCGTGGTTGCGATCTTCTTCTTCCTGGGGCCCCTGGAGGTGCTCCTGCCGTTCGTCGTCCGGGATGCCCTCGGCGGCGGGGAGGCGGAATTCGGTCTGCTGCTGGCCGTCACGGGCACGGCCTCGGCCGTCGGAGCCATGACCACCGCGGGACTGCCCTACCCGCGCAGGTATCTCACCGTGATCGTGCTCGTGTGGGGATTCGGGACCCTGCCGCTGGCCTTCGTGGGATTCACGGAGTCCTGGGCGGTCATGGTCCTGATCCTGCTGGTCGTGGGGGCATCGGACGGCATCGGCCAGGTGCTGTGGGGCACGCTGCTTCAGCGGCGTGTTCCCGGGCGCATGCTCGGGCGGGTGTCCAGCCTGGACTTCTTCGTGTCCCTGCTGTTGCTCCCGGCGTCCATGGCCGTGGCGGGTCCGTTGTCGGTGGTGGTCCCGATCCCCGTGATCTTCGTGATCGCCGCGACGGTGCCGGCCGTTGCCGCCGTCGTCGTGTGGTGGGTGGCACGAATGGGCCGTGACGAACTCACCAATCCCCTACGCAGCTGACGGCCGACGGCGGTGGGTGCGACGACGTCGGGCGAGCGGTCCTCAGTCGTGCATGTCCTCGAGTTCCACGCCCTTGGTCTCGCGCACCGCCTTGATCACGAAGAAGATCGAGGCGAAGGCGAAGAACGCGTAGAGGCCGTAGGCCAGAACCAGCGAGATCTCCGAAATGGCGGGGAAGGTGACCGTGACCAGCCAGTTGGCGATCCACTGGATGAAGCCCGCCACGGCCAGCGCGGCACCGCGAATCCGGTTGGGGAACATCTCACCCAGCAGGACCCACATCACGGGGCCCCAGGAGATGCCGAAGAAGATCACGTACAGGTTCGCCGCCACCAGGGCGATCGGTCCGGCAACGTCGCCCAGAACGGGCCCTGCGTCGGTGACCGTGGCAGTGGCGAAGACGCCAGCCATGGTGCCCAGTGTCAGGGCCATACCCACCGAACCGATGAGCAGGAGCCGCTTCCGGCCGATCTTGTCCACCAACAGGATCGCCACCAGGGTGACCACCACGTTGGTCACGGAGGTGATCGTGGAGATCGTGAAGGCATCGCTCTCCTGGAAGCCGACCGACTCCCAGAGCTGGTTGGAGTAGTAGAAGATCACGTTGATCCCGACCAGCTGCTGCAGCGCAGCCAGTCCGATGCCGATCCACATGATCGGTTTCAGACCGAGCGCCTTGCCCGCCAGGTCCGAGAGCTTCGGCTTGTGTTCGGTGTCCAGAGTGCGGTCGATGATGGACAGGCGGTGCTGCGCCGGTCCTTCGCCCTGGAGGTGGGTCATGACGGCCATGGCCTCGTCCCGACGACCCTGCTGGACCAACCACCGCGGAGACTCCGGGATCAGGAAGGCCCCCACCAGGTAGACCAGGGCGGGGAC
The DNA here is from genome assembly GCF_011602805.1 of Kocuria sp. JC486. Taxonomy (NCBI): domain Bacteria; kingdom Bacillati; phylum Actinomycetota; class Actinomycetes; order Micrococcales; family Micrococcaceae; genus Kocuria; species Kocuria sp. JC486. The sequence continues at coordinate 37,905 of NZ_JAAOZS010000013.1, forward strand.
GGCGCAGAGGAGGAACATCCAGCGCCAGGCCGGCAGACCCGCGAGCCAGGTGGCGTCGGAGGAACCTGCCAGGGCCACGATGATGCGGTTGGCGATCTGGGAGGCGAAGATCCCGAGCACGATGCCCAGCTGCTGCAGAGAACCCAGGCGCCCGCGAATGTCCGCGGGGGCGATCTCGGCAATGTAGGCCGGGGCGATGATCGAAGCCACGCCCACGCCGACGCCGCCGACCACGCGCCAGAACACCAGCCAGTAGAAGCCACCCTGATCTGCGCCGAAGAACGGATCGATGCCGCAGAAGATTGCGGAGAACAGGAAGAGGATCGCGGCGATGCGCATCACGCGCACACGGCCGATCTTGTCCGCCAAGCGACCACCGAGAGCTGCACCTGCCGCAGCTCCCAGGAGGGCCGAGGCCACGGCACTGCCGAGTGCGGTGGCACCGACGCCGAAATACTCGCGCATGGCCGAGGTCGCGCCGTTGATCACCGCTGAGTCGTAGCCGAACAGGAATCCGCCGATTGCGGCGACGATCGTGATCCGCAGAACGGCCGCCGTGTTGGCGGTGTGCGCCGCAACGGAGGTGGGAGACGTGTACGTGGACATATCGGGCTCCTTCGCCACAAGGACGGCCGTCGCGGGTGGTGTGGCCCGGGGCACGTCCTGAAGATTCCTGTCAGGCTAGAACTCAGTGCGCTGCGTGTCCATTCGTGACCCGCTCGCGTCCGGGTGCAGCTGGGGGTTTCAGCCTGTGGCTGGTTGGTGGCCTGCGTCCTCGAAGGGGGCCGGTGGGGATCGGACCTCTGATCTGATGCTGATCTCTTGAAACTCTTGCCTCTGTGTTGAGGCGCGTCGTGATGCGTCACTAAAATCGGTGGAGCACCTCATGTTGATTCGGGGACCTGTCTCACATATTGGTGACAGGTCCCGGGCGAGGCCGGATTGGGAACCGGGTTCGTGACACGGGGACGGGCCCGCCGGGGAGCGGGCCTTGCCGAACACGCCGTCAACGGCGTGACACAAGGGGGACGAGTGTACGAGGAAGGCCGCGAAGCGGACGACGACGGCAAAGCCCATGGTCGGCATCGTGATCCAGGGGCACGTGTCCTCTGGGGTCCCAAGGGTGCCGTCTCTTCGGCGGGAGTGCCGCTTTACATCACGCTTGCCGCCGGTGTGTTGGTGGCGGGAGCCATCACCACGCTCGCGCCGAGCACCACCGCCGAGACGACGACCTCGGACCTGCAGTCCACCCAGCAGGACAATGACGACGTGGGTCGAGACGCGGCTCTCAGGTCCACACCGCGTACCACCATCACAGCCCGCCCGGGCATGACCGCGAACAGTTACGGGGACCCCGGGCCGACCTTCAACAGCTTTGGTGAACCGCCCTACCTGCTGGTCGCTCCCACCGGAGCTTTGCGAACCGAAGCCGGTGTGCGACACATGGGCAAAGGTATTTGGGCGACATTCACGGTTGACGGCCAACGGCTCTGGTTCCCCCCCTCCGGGAATGCGGGTGCGGGGCTCGGTGCAGATCACATCGTGCCCCCGGTGCCCTCCGTGTTCTGGCCCGCCCCGGCCTTGTCCTCGATGGCTCCTGCCCCGATCAGCGGTGTGGAGCCTGAGCCGGACACAACTTCACCGTCCGACCCGGTTACCGTTGTCACCGCGCCCTCCACCGGCCTTCCTGCGCGCTTTCCCATGGTCCCCACAGGGGTCATTGCCGTGTCCGAGGGCCTGGTGGACGCGAGTCCGAACGTTTCACCGAACGGTGACGGTGCCGCCGGTGTGCCGAGACCCGTGGAAGAAGTCCCCTACGTTTTGGGCCGTTCGTCCGCGATGACGGGTGCGGATCTCGCGGGATCCGGAGATCCGGACCAGGACCCTGCGACCGATACTTACAGCCTGGATGACTCCGGCGCTGACGATTCCTTGCCGGAACCGACGGAGGTCGAGGAATCGGACACTTCCCCGCCGGCCGTCACTCCAACCGAGCCTGCTACTCCAACCGAGCCTGCTACCCCAACCGAACCTGCTACCCCCACCGAACCGGAAGCCACAGAGGAACCGGAAGTCCCACAGGAAACCGAGACACCGGTCGAATCGGAGGGGGCGGCGGAAACCAAGGCTCCGGGAGAATTCACCGAGCCGACCCCGCCCACAGAATCGACGGCCACAGTCGAACCGGTTGTATCCGACCAGCCGTCGGATCAACCCGAACCGTCGGATCAACCCGTGCCATCGGATCAAGCTGAACCGTCAGATCCAGCCGAGTCCCCTGAGCCGTCCCAACCTGCTGAACCCGCTACCCGTGAAGAGCCTGCTACGCCAGCAGAGCCCGCTGAGCCATCCAGGACGCCGGCATCCCCGGCAACTCCCGGCCAGGACGGCGGCCCGGCAACTCTCGCAACTTCCGCCGGTTCGTCAGTGCCTGTGGTGCCCGTCGTCGATTAACTGTTTGACTGAGAAACATTCACACCCGATGCAACAGAAGCGGTCACAACCGTGTCTGACCTGAGGTGCACACTGGGTGGTTCCTAAAAATATTCCCCGTTTGTTGTTCAACCTCGACGTGGCGTTCAGAGATTCTCCCAAGTGATGCCACAATCGAAGAATGTCTTTCCCGGCGCAGTACACTTCCCCCTCGCCGGACCGAACGACATGGCGGTTGCCGCAGCTGGAGCACTGGGTGGTCGTCCCGCTGATCGTCATTCTGACGATCGGAACCCTGGGACGAGTCATCAGTTTCACGCCACCGGTCGGAGCCGCTGAGTCGCAGGTCCTCGCGGCCCTCGAACCCGTGCGTTCTTCCATCATGCTGGCGGCAGCAGGCGTCGTGCACGGAATCTTCAGTGCACCCATGGTCTTCGCACTCATCGCCGCCCTCACCGCCTGGCTGGTCGTCATCCGCCGTTCCGCGCGGGACGCTGCGGGCTTCGCCGTCACGGCCGTGGTGGGCGCCATGGTCTGCTTCATGGTGCAGCAGATCGTCGGTCGCCCCGCTCCCGTGGTCCCCGGCGAAACCTTGACCGCCGCCGAGACCTTGGCGTCCATGCCCGCGGGTGCGGTGTGCGGGGCGATCGTGGTGACCTTGGCGTTGCTGGTCTCCGCCCGGCAGCACGCCCGCGCGGTCTTCACGTTGACCGCCGGAGGCGTGGTCACGCTGGTCGTGGCGCTGGCCAGCCTGGTGGGTTCGTACGCCTACCTCCTGGACGTCGTCGCCGCCTTGCCCGTGGCCTGGGCCGGCGTGGTCCTCGGCTGCGGTGTGGCCAACCAGGCCGTTCCCGCCATGGCCTACCGCTTCGGGTGGGACCTCGACGAATCCGGGCGCAAGCTCAACTACCGCAACCCGGACCGCAGCGTGGCTTACGCGGACGCCTACGTGACCCCCGACGTCGACATCACCGCGGGGACGCGCTCCGCCGTCGTTCCGAAGGGTACGGATCACGACGTCGCGCCCGCCGAGATGACCAACGAGTACGACGACGGACCCATCACCGAGGAGATCCCGGTGATCCGCCACAGCGCCGCCTGACCCACTGGCCCACCGCCGGGCGTGAGACTCCAGTTCACGCCCGTGTGCCAAAGGACCGGGGCCGGATCCTTCGAAGGATGCGGCCCCGGTCCTTTTCATGGCTCACCGTGAGATCGGCGCGGGCGCGGGTGGGACGCTCACCGTTCGATCTTCTTGTGCAGGGGCCACCAGATCACCCGCCCGAGGTCGTAGGACAGCGCCGGTACCAGCAGAGACCTGACCAGCAGCGAGTCCAGCAGGACCCCGAAGGCCACGATGAAGGCCAACTGCACCATGAACACGATGGGAATGACCGCCAGGGCCGCGAAGGTGGCTGCCAGGACCACGCCCGCCGAGGTGATGACGCCGCCGGTCAGGACCAGTCCACGCAAGATGCCCGCCCGGGTGCCGTGGACCAGGGACTCCTCCCTGACCCGTGACATGAGGAAGATGTTGTAGTCGATCCCCAGCGCCACCAGGAACACGAAGGCGTACAGCGGCACGGACGCGTCCGAGCCCGGGAAGTGGAACACGTGGTTGAACAGCAGCGCCGAGACCCCGAGTGCCGAGGCGAAGGAGATCACCGTCAGGACGATCAACAGCAACGGGGCCAGGACCGAACGCAGCAGCAGCATCAGGATCAGGGTCACCACCACCAAGATCACGGGGATGATCAGGTTGCGGTCGTGGATCGAGGCGGTCTGGGTGTCCATGGCACTGGCCGTCTCACCGCCGACGACGATCGACGGGTCGATCTCCTTCAAATCGTTGCGCAGCTGCTCGACCGCGGCATTCGCCTGATCCGAGTCCGGCGCGACATTCGTGGTGATCTGGATCTGCACGTCCCCGTCGGAGACCGTGGGTTCCACGCCCTCGAACGGATTGGCCCCACCCGGAGCGCCCTGGAACTGAGCAGCCTGTTCCTCGGCGGCCTTGCCCAACGGCAGTGACCCCGACGGCGAATCGTTGGCGGTCACGGACACGGAATCCGTCACGTCCAGGTCCTCGGCGGCTTGAGCCACGCGGTCCTGGGTGTCCTCGGGGGCGATCACGGTGATGGGTGAACCCGTGCCGCCCGGGAAATGGGCGGAGAGTGCGGCTTGACCATCCGCGGCGGGTGAAGCACCCAGCAGCGTCTCCGACTGCTTGAGCCCCGACGCCTGCAAAGTGGGCGCGAACACCGCCATGGCCATCAGGGCGACCGTTGCCACGATCCACACCGGGCGGAAGCGCCGGGCCACGAACCGCCCGACGCCGGCCCAGAGACCCTTCCCTGTGACCGTCGGCAGCCCTTGCGGGCCCTCGTGGTCGACCACACGAATCGCGTCCGGGCGGTCGGGATCGTACTTGGGGCGGCTCGGCCAGAACGCTGCCCGACCCAGGATGTAGAGCACGGCCGGCAGGAACGTGAGCGCCGCCAGCATGGAGAAGGCGATGCCGGTTGCTGCTGCGGGCCCCAGCGCCTTGGTGGAACCGAGATCGGAGAACAAGAGGCACAGGAGTCCGGCCATAACCGTTCCGCCGGAGGCCAGCACGGGTTCGATCGTTCCCCGCAGGGCGGCACGGGTGGCCGCACCCTTGCTGCGATGCTCCCGCAGGGCCTCCCGGTAGCGGGCCGTGTAGAGCAGGCAGTAGTCCGTCGCGGCACCGACCACCAGGATGAACAGGATGCCCTGCACCTGCCCGTCGATCTGGATCACTCCGCCGGAAGCCAACAGGTAGACCACGATGATCGCCGCGCACAAAGCCGCCATGGCGGTGATCAGAACCAGAACCGGCAGGAACGGGGAGCGGTAGACGATCACCAGGATCACGAACACCACGGCAAGCGCCACCAGGAGCAGCACGCCGTCGATCCCGGAGAAGCCCTCGGCCAGCTCGGTGGCGAATCCCGCCGGTCCGGTCACATAGGTGTTCAGACCCTCCGGGGCGGTGTCTGACATCTCAGCGCGCAGGTCCGCGACCTGTTCGTCGAAGGTCGTCTCGCTCATGGGGACGAAGATCTGCAGTGCCGCGCCGTCCTCAGACTCGACGGGCGGGGACCCGGCCTCCTCGGCCAAGCCCTTGTCCACGAGGCCTTCGCCGAGCTCCTGTGCCCACTGCTTGTCCTCGTCCGTCAGGCCCCCGTCGCGCTGGGCCACGGCGATTCCGGGCAGGTACGGGTCGGCCACGAAATCTTCCGCCCGCTCGGAGACCTGAGTGGATTCCGCGGTCTCCGGCAGGAAGGTGGACTGAGAGTTCTCGACGACGTCGCTGATCCGCCCGAAGAACGGGCCGCCGAGCCCGATGACCAGGACCCACGCGACCAACGCCAGGGCGGGCAGCAGCACACGGACCCAACGGGGGCCTCGAGCGCGGCGCCCCTCGCCGGTGGTGGGCCTGTCGGCGCTCGGCTCAGTGGCAACGTCCTCAGGGCCGACGGACCCGGCGGCGCTCCAAGGGGGCTCGTGGTCCGTGGAACGCGGTGAGGAAGAGGGTTCAGGCGCCAAGGCTGACTCCGATGCGGTGAGAACTGCGGTGAGGACCGCGATGAAGACCGCGGTGAGAACGACGCGAATGCGGAAAGGGCGAGGCCCGTCACAGGCCTCGCCCTCACACTACGTGTAGTTCACGTTTCGTAGTAAATGGCTGCGGCGGCTCACGCCGCTTCAGGTGCCGGGTTCAGTTGAGCTCCATCGGGTTCGGCCCCAGACGGCCGTTCTCCCGCCCCAGTCCGGTCAGGCGCTCGAGCTGTTCCTCATCCAGCACGATGTCCAGGGCACCCCAGTTCTCCCGGATCCGATCGGGGGTCACCGACTTGGGGAAGACGATGTTGCCGATGGCCAGGTGCCAGGCCAGGACGGTCTGCGCCGGGGTGGCCCCGACCTCCTCGGCGATCTGCGTGACCACGGGGTCCGTGAGCACCTCACCTCCCTGCCCCAGGGGGGACCAGGCTTCCGTGAGCACACCGTGGGAGGCGTTGGCTGCCCGCAGTTCGACCTGGGGGAAGTACGGGTGCAGTTCGATCTGGTTCACCGCGGGCACCGTGCCCGTCCCCACGAGTTCTTCGAGCAGCGGGGCCGGGAAGTTGGAGACACCGATCGACCGGGCACGGCCGCTCTCACGCAGACTCCGGAATGCTTCCCAGCTGTCGCGGTACAGGCCGTTCTCGGGGCACGGCCAGTGGATCAGGTAGAGGTCCACGTAGTCCGTTCCCAGGCGTTCCAGGGACTGGTCGAAGGCGGCAAGCGCCGAGTCGTAGCCCTGGTCCGTGTTCCACAGTTTGGTGGTCAGGAAGATCTCCTCACGGGGAACACCGGATGCGGCGATCGCGCGGCCGACGCCCTCCTCGTTGCCGTAGATCGCTGCGGTGTCGATGTGCCGGTATCCCGTTTCCAGGGCCGTGGCCACGGAGGCTTCGGCAACGTCGGGCTCGACCTGCCAGGTGCCGAAACCGAGCTGGGGGATGCGGTGGTCGTCGTTGAGAACCAGCGTGGGGGACGTGCTCATTCGGTGCTCCAATCGCGCGACGGGTCAGGCCGCAGAGTCTTGACCTCGGTGCAGTCAACCTGTCCAGTCAACCGCGCACGGACACCTTGCACAACTCGGCGGCCCGCTTCCGGACGTTCACAGCTTGGCCGTCATGAGGGGCAAGGCCGTCCCCGACGGCAGGCGGACGGTGTAGTCCGCGTACGCGGAGAACTCGGTGGCCTCCGGATTGATTTCGACCACCGGAACACCCAGACCCAGCGCCGCCAGTGGCAGGGAAGCCGCGGGTTGGACGATCCCGGAGGTGCCGATGACCAGGACGAGATCGGCTTCCGTCATGGACTGTTCCGCGGCCTCGAACGCATCCCACGGCAGGGCCTCCCCGAACCACACGACCCCCGGCCTGATCCGCGCGTCGCACTCGAGGCACTCGGGAGGCTCAAGGGGCTGTGGGTCCGTGTCGACAGGAGCGTCCAGGCGCAGTTCCCCGATCTGCCAGCGGTCGGCCGGGCGCTCGCAGGACTCGCAGCGGAATTCGAAGAGCGATCCGTGCAGGTGCGAAAGCACCCGAGAACCGGCTCGCTCGTGGAGGTCGTCCACGTTCTGCGTGCTGATCGTGAGCTCAACGTCCTGCGCCCAGCGCGCAAGGGCACGGTGTCCGGCGTTGGGCTGCACTCCACGCACCATGCGGGCTCGCTGGACGTACCAGGACCAGACAACGGCGGGGTCGTCCTCCCACGCTTCCGGAGTGGCCAGTTCCTGGGGCGAGTAGCGGGACCACAGCCCGGTCTCGGGGGTGCGGAAGGTCGGCACGCCGGACTCCGCCGAGACTCCCGCCCCGGAGAGCACCGCCACGCGGCGTGCTGTTCGGGCCAGATCCAGGACGGCGGGGTCGAAGGCGTCGAGTTGCGAGTTCAGGCGGGCGGCGAGCTCGGCCAGGTCTTGTGTGCTCGAGACGGCGTGGCTCGGTGGTCCGGGATGGTCCGGGGAGGTGGAAACGTCGTCGGACATGACTCCACCGTAGCGGTGCTCCCTCGGAAATCCGGTCGGCCGATTCCGGACCTCCGTCGGTCCTGCCGAGGGTTGGTGCAGGGGGTCGTGTGGTGGAATGGATGCATGAAGTTTGACTTCCGGCGCCTGACCCCCGCACTGGTGACCTCGTTGGCCCTGCTGTTCCTCGCGCTGTTGTGCGCGAGCATCGGCTGGGTGATTCTCGCCTGGATCGTCGGCCTGGCCGGCCTGGCGCTCAACGTGATTGCCGTCGCCGTCGTGCAGATCGACGTGCCCATGGAGTCGAGTCGGACGACCAACGACCGCAAGGCCAGGTTCACGACAACGACCGTGCGCTCCAACCCCTCCGAGGACCGGGCCAAGGACGCACGGTCCGCGCTGCGGGACTCCGCCGCGCGGACCGGACGGATTTCAGGGCCCGCGGCGGACTCCGCAGCCTCGTCGAAGTCGGCATCGGACGCACGTGCGTCCAAGGACTCCGGCTCGGATTCCCCGGTGCGGACCGGATCGACCTCGACCTCGGTTTCGTCCTCCACCCCCACCTCCCCCTCGGCATCGGCATCGACGTCGAGTGTCACCGGGGACACCGCCGCCGTCGGCGAACCGAAGATCACCAAGCGCTTCTGACGCTGGCCGACGCATGAGCGAATCCGCGGTGGGCACCGTCCTGAGCGTGAACGTCGGCCGGCAGCGCTCGAATCCGGTGCCCGGTCGGGTCGACACCGGGATCCACAAGGCCTCCGTCGCGGGGCCGGTCAACGTTCGTGCCCCCGGTCTGCGCGGTGACGGGGCGGGATCGGGATTCGTCGGGGACTACATCGGAGACGACAAGCATCACGGTGGAGACCATCAGGCCGTCTACGCTTTTGCACGGGAGGAACTCGATCACTGGGCCACGGAGCTCAATCGCGAGATCCCACCCGGATTGTTCGGGGAGAACCTGACCACCTCCGGTTACGACGTCGATGCCGCCGTCCTGGGGGAGATCTGGCGCATCGGTAACCTGCGGCTCCAGGTGACCGGTGGCCGTACGCCGTGCGCGACCTTCGCCGGTGTCATGGGGGAGCCCGGATGGGTCAAGACCTTCGCACAACGGGGACGGACCGGTGCGTATCTGATGGTCCTCGAGCCCGGGGCCGTCAGTGCCGGGGCCGAGATCGTGGTGGAGTCACGTCCGGACCACGGCATCACCGTGAGCCAGGCCTTCCGCGCCGGGACCACAGAGCGCGCACTGCTGCCCCAACTGTCGGACCTGGGGCCCTACCTGCTTCCGGAATTGCGAGCGAAAGCGGAGAAGGCAGCCGGGCGATCCCGCTGAGAGCGGTCAGTTGAGGGCCGCGCCCCGGTAGATCTTCTGTACGGCCTCGGGCTCCAGCCGGGTTTCGACGGCGGTGGTGGTCTCCGGGCTCCGGCGCAGGTAGCGCACCGGACCGTGCTGGCCGGCCGCCAGGCGCATCGCGTCCAACGTGGCGTAGCGCTGCACGGTCTTCGCCGTGAAAGCCACGCCCTGAACGGGGGAGACGGCCAAGGTGAGCCGGGCCCCGACGCTCGAGAAGTCGTCCTGGCCCCCGGATTCCTCGGGATGTCCGGATTCTTCGGCATCCGCGACCGTGGCGTGATCCGCGGCGTCGTCGGGAACCTCAGGATCGGAGCCTTCGGTGCCGAGCAGCTCGACCTCACGGATGACACCCACGCCGTAACCGACCGAGCCGGAAAGGTGATCACCCAGCACCTGGTGAGCCTGCGACATGACGGCCTTGACCCGAGAGATCCACACCAGGGCGGCAACCACGATCACGACGGCGATGACCGCCAGCCACCAGGCCGAACCCGAGGCGCGCCACTGCAACCAGGCCAAGGCGAGCACGGCTGCGGCCAGGATCGGCACCAGGAGGATCAGGACGTTGCCTTTGACGCCGCCGATGGCCTTCAGCGCTTCCGGGTCCGACCGGAGTTCGTCCATGACCTGGCGGTCGAACTCGCGTTCGGGAGTGCTGCCGCGCGCAGACAGGGGGGCGGGCCAGGTTCCGAGATCGTCCATGGCGCACATTCTGGCAGAACCGCAACACGCCGAAGGCTCCGGGTGGTGCATGATGAGGCCGGAATCACGCCGGAGCCCCTGCAGACGCGGCCCTGACAGGCGGCTACTAGGCAGGCAGCTGATAATTGTGGGCACATGTAGCTACCCGGCACTTGTTGATGCGTCCAACGCAGATATTAAGCACTATGATAATCGTCATGTCAGATACCCAGTGGCTGAGCTCGGACGAGCGTGAGGCCTGGTTGGCCCTTGTTTCAGTCATGTTCAAGACGCCCGGCACCATCGAGCGTCAACTCGTCGAGGACTCCGGACTGAGCTTCGCCGAGTACCTCGTCCTGGCGATCCTCTCGGAGGCGCCCGACCGGCGTCGTCGGATGTCCGACCTGGCGGCCGCGACCTACACCGCGCAGTCCAGGCTGTCACGCATCGTCACTCGCCTGGAGGCCCAGAACCTGGTCGAACGCTACGGCGACGGCGGTGACAAGCGGGTCGTCGTCGCCACGCTCACCGACCGCGGAATGGAGCGCGTGGAAGCCGCTGCCCCGGGGCATGTGGCACACGTCCGGAACGCTGTCTTCGACAAGCTGAGCGCCCAGCAGGTCCGCCAGCTCGCGACCATCTGCCAGACGCTCGCCGGTGCTTCGGACCAGGGGAAGGTCGAAGCCTCCCAGGCCTGAGCGCGGCTGAGACCGGCGTCACCCGGGCCCTCGGCGAAACCGCAATTCTGGCGGTGGAACCGGTCCTAGAGTGTGCGCGTGAGTATGCAAAATTCGCCGATGGCTCTGCTGCACAGCACTGCCCGGAGCCAGCAGTTCAAGGGCAGTCGCGTGTCCCGGGAGACGGTGGGCCGCATCTTCCGTTTCGCTGCCCCGCACCGGCGGATGCTGCTGCTGTTCCTGCTGGTGTCCATAGCCGTGTCAGGCCTGGGCGTGGTGACGCCCGTCCTGGCCGGAGACGTCGTCAACGCCATCACCGGTGGTGGGCCGGTGGACCTCGTGGTGCGGTTGGCGATCCTGATCGCGGTCGTGGCCATCGCCACGGCGGGGCTCGGCGTGCTGAACCGGTGGTTGTCCTCGACCATCGGGGAGGGTCTGATCCTGGATCTCCGGACGGCCGTCTACAACCACGTCCAGACCCTACCCATCGCCTTCTTCACCCGGACGCGAACCGGTGCGTTGGTGTCCCGGTTGAACAACGACGTGATCGGGGCGCAGCGGGCCTTCTCCAACACCCTCTCCGGGGTGGTGTCCAACCTGGTCTCCGTGGCTCTGACCATCGGGGTCATGCTCACGATCTCCTGGCAGGTCACGCTGCTCTCCCTGCTGCTGCTGCCGATCTTCCTGGTCCCCGCGCGACTCGTGGGTGGGCGGTTGGCGGACCTCCAACGGGAGGCGGCGCAGTACAACGCGGACATGTCCACCCAGATGACGGAACGCTTCTCCGCCGGTGGGGCCACGCTGGTCAAACTCTTCGGTGATCCGCACGCGGAGTCCCGAGAGTTCGCGTCCCGAGCAGGTCGGGTCAAGGGGATCGGCGTGCGCGTGGCCATGCTGCAGGCCACGTTCGTGACCGCCCTGACCCTGGTCTCTGCCTTGGCGCTGGCCTTGGTCTACGGCGTGGGTGGCGTGCAGGCCATCCTGGGCAATCTCGACGCCGGGCAGGTGGTCACCCTGGCCATGCTGCTCAGCCAGCTCTATACACCGCTCACCATGCTGGCCAACGCCCGGTTGGACATCATGAGCGCATTGGTGAGTTTCGAGCGGGTCTTCGAGGTCCTGGACCTCAAGCCGCTGCTGACCGAACCAGTGGATCCGCGCGCCATTCCGCAGGGCGCGGTTTCGCTCGCGTTCGACGACGTCGCCTTCACCTACCCGTCGGCGGAGCAGGTGTCCCTGGCCTCCCTCGAGGACGTGTCCGTGCTCGATGCGCGGACCAGTGAGGAGGTCCTCCACGGCGTCGACTTCACGATCGAGCCAGGTCAGACCGTCGCCCTGGTCGGGTCATCGGGTGCGGGGAAGTCGACCATCGCCTCCCTGGTTCCCAGGCTCTACGACGTCTCCGACGGCGCCGTGCGGTTGGGTGGCGTGGATCTTCGGGACACGTCCTTCGAACAGATCCGGCGCACCGTTGGGATGGTCACGCAGGATGGGCACCTGTTCCACGAATCCATCCGGGCGAACATGGCTCTGGTCAGGCCCGGTGCCACCGACAACGACATGTGGTCCGCTCTGCGGCGGGCGCGCATGGACCACGTGGTGCGCGAGCTGCCGGACGGGCTGGACACCGTGATCGGTGAGCGTGGCTACCGGCTCTCAGGGGGCGAACGCCAACGGCTGACCATTGCCCGCCTGCTGCTGGCCGCCCCGCGCGTCGTGATCCTGGACGAGGCCACCTCCGCTCTGGACTCGACGAACGAGGCGCACGTGCAAGCCGCGTTGGACGAGGCCATGACGGGGCGGACCGCCTTGGTCATCGCACACCGGCTCTCCACGGTGCGCAAGGCGGACGAGATCCTGGTGATCGAAGGCGGCCGCGTGGTCGAGCGCGGACCCCACGCGGATCTGCTCGCAGCGGGAGGGCGCTACGCGGAGCTCTACGAAACCCAGTTCGCCGAACAGGAGTGATACGCCGAGACCTCCGTCACGGCCCAAATCCGTGTCGATTGTGGGCTGTAACGGAGGTCTCGGTGGGGACCGGCGTCGGGCCGGGGGTCAGTGCCGTGGGTCGTGGTCGGCGGGAACCGCCTCGTGCCGCCCCGTGGCGGTGGACCCCGGGTGACGGGTGGACATCTGACCCTCCTTGCGACCGGTCATGGCCTTGATCGCGGTGATGACCAGAACCACCACGGCGCCCCAGATCAGGCCCAGGACGGCGGAGAAGAAGGTGTTGACCACCCAGGCCACCGCCCCGGAGAGGAACGGAACCGCATGGGCGGCGGCTTCCTCCGCGTGGTGGACGAATTCGTAGAGCGGGTGCCAGCCGAGTTCATCGAGGCCGACCAGGATGATGTGCCCGCCGACCCACAGCATGGCGACGGTGCCCACCACGGAGATCACCTGCAGGATCTTGGGCATGGCCGCGACCAGCAGACGCCCGAACTTCTGGGCACCGGCGGAGTCCTTGCCGGCCAACTTGAGTCCGACGTCGTCCATGCGGATCAGGGCCGCCACCGCGCCGTAGACCAGAGCGGTGATGGCGATGGCCACCACGATCAGGATGAGAAGGCGATTGAAGAAGGCCTCACTGGCGACCTCGTTCAAGGAAATCACCATGATCTCCGCGGAGAGGATCAGGTCCGTGCGAATCGCGCCGGAGACCATCTTGTCCTCGGGAGACTTGCCGCCGTCCTCGCCGTCGCCCTTGCTCTCATTCTGGCCCTCGTGAGTTTCGACGACGGATTCGATGTGGCTGTCGTGCCCGGAGATCGCGCCCCAGATCTTCTCGGCGCCTTCGAAGCACAGGTAGGTGCCACCCAGCATGAGGATGGGCGTGAGCGCCCACGGCGCGAACTGGCTCAGCAGCAGGGCGATCGGGAGGATGATGACGAGTTTGTTGAACAGCGAGCCCTTGGCGATCCGCCAGATGATGGGCAACTCACGCTGTGGATCCACGTCCTGGACGTACTGCGGGGTCACGGCCGTGTCGTCCACGACGACGCCGGCCGCCTTCGCGCTGGCCCGCCCCGCGGCCGCGCCGATGTCGTCGATGGAGGCCGCTGAGGCTCGCGCCAGTGCTGCGACGTCGTCGAGAAGGGCGATCAGACCGCCGCTCATCGGGTGCTCACCCGTTCGAACATGCTCATGGGGTCAAGCGTAAGGCCCTCTGTGACCTCGAATTGTTAAGTCGCCTGATGATGTCGGACGCGTGACATAGTCTGGTGCGGTCACTCGAGGTCAGGAAAACCTGCCATGGGCAATCACGCCATCAGCTTCCGAGAAGTGCGGAAGACCTACCCGGACGGCACCACCGCCGTCGACGATCTCACCCTGGACGTTCCGGAAGGGTCGTTGACAGTTTTCGTGGGCCCGTCGGGCTGCGGCAAGACGACCTCCCTGCGCATGATCAATCGCATGGTGGAGCCGACGGCCGGCACTGTGGAGGTCAACGGACAGGACGTTTCGACCGTTCCGGAAGCGCAGCTACGGCGCTCCATGGGTTACGTCATGCAGGCCTCGGGGCTGCTGCCGCACCGCACGGTGGTGGAGAACATTTCGACCGTGCCCCGGCTCCTGGGCCAGTCCAAACGCGCCGCACGGGAGCGGGCGGAGGAACTGTTGGAGACCATCGGGCTCGACCGTGGGCTGGGGGGTAGGTATCCCTCTCAGCTCTCGGGTGGACAGCAGCAGCGCGTGGGCGTGGCGCGCGCGCTCGCCGCGGATCCGCCCGTCCTGCTCATGGACGAACCGTTCTCCGCGGTGGACCCCGTGGTTCGCGCGGACCTGCAGCGTGAACTGCTCGATCTCAAGCAGCGCCTCAACAAGACCATCGTCTTCGTGACCCATGACATGGACGAGGCCGTTCTGCTGGGCGACCGGGTGGCGGTCTTTGCGCGGGGTGGGCGGTTGGCGCAGTACGCGTCCCCCGAGAAGATCCTGCGCGAACCCGCGGACCAGTTCGTCTCCGACTTCGTGGGCCGGGACCGTGGCTTCCGGGCGCTGTCCTTCGACACGCACGACATCCCCCTGTCCGGCGTCCTGACCGTTGACGGACAGGGCCACACGGCGGAAGTCGGCGGACCAGCGGGCGTGACCGACTGGGTGCTGGAGGTGAACTCCGCCGGGCAGCCCGTCGGCTGGGTCACCAGCACGCAGTCCGCAGAGATCACGGACCAGGCCCATCGCGTGGGTGGCTCCTTGCACCACCCGGGCGGTTCGCTCCGTTCGGCGCTCGACGCGGCTCTCTCGTCGCCGTCGGGATTGGCCGTGGCGGTCGACGACGACGGGCGGTTGCTCGGCGTTCTGCGGCCCCAGGACGTTCTGGAGGCCATCGACAAGGTGCGGGAGTCACGGCAATGACCTGGCTTCCGGAGAACCTGGACCTGCTCCTGCGTCTGACCGGGACCCATCTGTTCCAGTCGGTCCTTCCCGTGGTCCTGGGCCTGTTGATCTCCGTCCCGCTGGCCCGCATGGCTTCGGGTTCCCGGTGGCTGCGCCCCGTGACCATCAACGGCGCGGCGCTGCTCTACACGATTCCTTCGCTCACCCTGTTCGTGGTGCTGCCGGTGATCCTGGGGACCCGGATCACCTCGATCACCAACGTGATCGTGGCGCTGACCGTGTACGTGATCGCCATCCTGGTGCGCTCCTGCACGGATGCCTTCGAATCCGTGGACCCCGCCGTGCTGCAGGCGGCCACGGCCATGGGGTACACCCGCACCCAGCGGTTCTGGGCGGTCGAGCTGCCACTGGCGGTACCCGTCATGCTCGCGGGCGTGCGCACTGCGCTGGTGGCCAACATCTCCATGGTCTCCGTGGGTGCCGTGATCGGCGTCCAGTCGTTGGGAACGCTGTTCACCGACGGGCTCCGACGCAGCATCGCGGAGGAGATCCTGGTGGGCGTGGTCGTCACCGTCGTCCTGGCGGTGCTCCTGGACCAGGTCCTCCGGTTGGCCGGTCTGTTCCTGACTCGCTGGCAGCGCCCCGGTAGGGTCGACACCCGTACGCGTTTGGCCGCGACGGGGGGTGCGGCATGAACCTCTTGAGCGGAATGTGGCAATGGCTCACGGACCCCACCAACTGGACCGGCACGGGAGCCATCCCCGCGCGCATGTTGGAGCACGTGGCGTACTCGGGAGTCGTCATGCTCGTGGCCGTTCTGGTCGCGGTGCCCCTGGGCCTGCTGGTGGGGCACACGGGGCGCGGGGCCGGCGTCGTCATCGGCGTCTCTGGTGCCCTGCGGGCCCTGCCGACACTGGGTCTGCTGACCTTGTTCTCGTTGCTCATGGGTCTGGGGTTGGTCCCTCCGCTGCTGGCCCTGGTGATCCTGGCCGTCCCGCCGATCCTCACCGCCACATACGCGGGTGTCGCCGAAGTCGACCCCGCCGTCAAGGATGCCGCCAAGGCCCAGGGCATGACCCCCGGTCAGGTGCTCGGGCACGTGGAGGTTCCTTTGGCGCTGCCCGTGGCCATGGGCGGGATCCGTAACGCCGCCCTGCAGGTCATCGCGACCGCCACCGTGGCCGCCTACATCAATCTGGGCGGACTGGGCCGGTACCTGATCGACGGGTTGGCGGTCCGCGACTATTCCCGCATGCTGGGATCGGTGCTCCTGGTCGCCGTTCTCGCCCTGGCCGCCGACGCCGTGCTCGCCGCCCTCCAACGCGCCGTGAGCTCACCGGGTATTCGTACCTCCCCCACCGAAAAATGATGGAGAAATCATGACGACGACGTCACCCACCCCCGGCCCCCGTGCACCCCGGTTCTCGCGGCGCGCCCTGCTACCCGCGGCTGTTGCCGGAGTGCTCGTGTTGAGCGCCTGCGGTTCCTCCGACCCGTTGGCGGAGGACGACCAGAGCGCCGGGTCCGACGACGGTGCGGTGACCGTCGGCTCGGCGGACTTCCCCGAATCGCAGATCATCGCCGAACTGTACGCCGGTGTCCTGCGGGACGCGGGCGTGGAGGCCACCACCGAACCGGGAATCGGCGCCCGTGAGGCCTATGTGAGCGCGGTCGAGGACGGGTCGATCGACTTGGTCCCCGACTACACGGGCAACCTCCTGTTGTACGTGGACTCCGAATCCAAGGCAGCCTCCGCGGACGAGATCATGGCGGAACTGCCCGACGCGCTGCCCGAGGGCCTGACGGTTCTCGAGCCCTCCGAGGCAGAGAACAAGGACGCCATGGTGGTCACGCAGGACACCGCGGACGAGTATTCGCTGACCAGCATCTCGGACATGGCTTCCGTGTGCGGTGAACTCGTGATCGCGGGCCCGCCCGAGTTCCAGGAACGCGCCTACGGCCTGCCGGGGCTCGAGTCCAAGTACAACTGCGTGCCCGAGTCCTTCGAGCCCATCAACGACGGCGGAGGCAGCCTGACGGTGGACACCCTGACGCGGGGGGACGCGGATGTGGCGAACATCTTCACGACCACTCCCGCCATCGAGGAACAGAACCTGGTGGTTCTGGAGGACCCCGAGAACAACTTCATCGCCCAGCAGGTCATCCCGTTGGCCGCCGAGGACCGACTGCCCGAGGGAAGCGAGGACGCACTCAACGAACTGTCCTCGAAGTTGACCACCGAGGATCTGATCGAACTCAACCAGGCGGTCTCGGGCGACGGAGCCGTGAGCCCGCAGCAGGCCGCGCAGAAGTGGCTGGAGGAGAACGGGTACGACGCCGCTTGAGCGTGTCCTGTTGAGTGTGTACCGGCCGATGCGTCCGGTTACCCCCGAGCACGCCCTGACCGGGACCCATCCACAGGTTGTGGACAACTCTGTGGAGAGGATGTGGATACTTGTGGACGAGGCAGGGGTCTGCAAAAAGTAGGACTCGTCACTAAGATGGCGGCAGAACCGACCGCGGCGTGCACCACCCGATCCAGCGGAACCTTGTGCTGCAGCCGACATCACTCGACCTCGGAGTCAATGGCGATCCTGAGTCCGGTACGCATGGGGGCCTTGTGCGTCCTCACGCCGATCCCAGGGAGTCACCATCACTCAACACGTCCAGTCACACGTTCCCTCCGACCCGCTGAGTCTGGAGTACCTCCTGCCTGACACGGAATTGGGCAGCGGTGGCGGGGCACGCCGTGCTCGTCGAGGCGACGGGGCTGTGCAGGTCCAGGACCGTCCCCAGGAGCAGGATCCTGTGTTGGCGGACCTGCTGGACGTGGTCCGCGGGCGTCTCGGGGAAGTCGATCTGCGGCAACAGGCTCAGCGGGACGAGTTCCAGAGGCGCCTGGATCGCCATCTGCGGCCGCTCATCTCCATTGTCCGGGACCTCTACGGTGGCGGAGTTTCGCCCGAGGAGCTGCGTCGGGTGGCGGGAGACCTCGGGTCGCTGATCGTCCACGCCTGGGTGACCCGTTCCGATTACCTCCGCGGGGTCGATTCCGACCGGGAGAACCAGGCGCCGTGGTGGAACTCGCGCCACGCCGTCGTCGCCGCGTGTTACGCGGACCGGTGGGCGGGAGGCTTTGCCGGCGTCCGGGACCGCATTCCGTACCTGCGCGAACTGGGTGTGACGCACCTGCGGTTGCTCCCCCCGTTCCGTGCCTCCGACGCCCATGACGACGGCGGTTTCTCGGTGGCCTCCTACCGGGAGACCAACCCGAATCTGGGCAGCATCGAGGAACTGGCGGAGCTGGGCCAGGTCCTGCACGAGAACGGCATTTCCCTGATGCTCGACGTCGTGCTCTCCCGTAACGCGCCCGAGCACCCGTGGTCATTGGCTGCGGCGCGGCACAACTCCTTCTTCGAGAAGTTCTACTGGATCCAACCGGACGGCCCCACCGGCGAGGCCTCGCAACGCTCCGTGTGGGCACAGGGGCCGGCGTGGGAGCGTGTGGTCCCCGACGACCCCACCGACCGGCGTCGGGTCCGTACCTCCGAACACGCCCACCAGTGGGACCTGGACTGGACCAACCCGCGGGTCTTCGTGGCCATGGCGGGAGAGATGCTGCACGTCGCCGGACTGGGAGCGCAGGTGCTGCGCGTGGGTTCCCCGTGGCACCTGTGGCGACCCGTGGAAGGCGCCGGGGATGTGCTGTCGCGCGGGCGAACCGTGCTCCGCGCGCTGGACGTGCTGCTGCAGATCGTTGCGCCGTCCGTGGTGCTCGAATCGAACGACCCGGCCGAGTTGCAGGTCCCGGCCGGCGGCGTCCACGTCGCCGATGGACTGGACCGGTCCGCGTTGATCTGGAGCTCGATCGCCACGCGGGACGCCACGCTGCTGGCCGAACACATTCGCCGGGACAAGAACCTGGTCCGGGGCAAGGGACGTCTGCAGCCGGTCCGCAACCATGACGCCCTCCAGTGGGCCTTCCCGGACGAACTCGTGGTGGCAGCCGGGCTGAATCCCGACGCCCACCGCCGGTTCCTGGGGGAGTTCTATTCCGGGCGTTTCGAAGGGTCATTTGCGTCCAACCCCGCGGTTCCGGCCCGTTCCGGCCGGGTGGGGGCGGCCGTGTGCGGGACGTCCGCATCCCTGGCGGGAGTACGGAACGAACCCGGCCCGGGGGCGGACCGGGTGATCCTGGCCCACGCAGTGGCCTTCTCCCTGGGGGGAGTGCCGGAACTGTGGCTGGGCGACGAACTCGGTGTGCTGGACGATCCCCTGTGGTCCCTGGAGACCGGGCACGACAAGGACCCGCGGTGGGCCAACCGCCCCCGGGTGGATCAGGCCACCATCGACTCCCGCCACGACCTGTTCTCCGTCTCCGGTCGGCTGTACGGATCGATCCGGCGGCTGCTGGAGTTGCGCGGTGCCGCCCCGGAGTTCGACGGGCAGGCCGTGATCGATTTCGACACGCGCAACGAACCGGTGCTGGGATACCAGAGGCCCGGTTCGGACGGCAGTGTCCTGCTGTGCCTGGCGAACTTCTCCGACTGGACGCAGTACGTCACCGGTGAGACGTTGTCCGGATTCCAGGCCCGGGCCCTGCGGCTGCAGGACGCGGCTGAACTGGACTTGCGTGACGGTGTGTTGTTGGAGGCCCACGGGTGGGCGTGGATCCGCTGCACCCCGCGTAGGTCCTTGGATGACTGAGCCTCCGCTACTGGCGGAAGGGCCTTGACCAACCGCCCCCGTGGTCGATTGGATTGAAGGGTTGGTTCCTACAGGAAGGGAAATCTCATGGCTGAGAAGTACGTTCTGCCCGAACTCGATTACGACTACGCCGCGCTGGAGCCGCACATCTCTGCGCGCATCATGGAGTTGCACCACTCCAAGCACCACAACACCTACGTGACCGGTGCGAACACGGCGCTCGAGAAGATGGCCGAGGCCCGCGAGAACGGCGATTCCGCCGGTGCCGCCAAGCTCTCCAAGGACCTTCAGTTCAACCTGGGTGGCCACGTCAACCACTCGATCTTCTGGAAGAACATGTCCCCGGACGGTGGTGGCAAGCCCGAGGGTGAGCTGGCTTCCGCGATCGACGACGCCTTCGGCTCCTTCGACGCTTTCCAGGCACAGTTCACCGCCGTGGCCACGACCATCCAGGGTTCCGGCTGGGCGATCCTGGCCTACGAGCCGATCGGCGGGAACCTGGTCATCGAGCAGATGTACGACCAGCAGAACGGTGTTCCGCTGGCGACCATCCCGCTGCTGCAGCTGGACATGTGGGAGCACGCCTTCTACCTGGACTACCAGAACGTCAAGCCCGACTACGTCAAGGCCTGGTGGAACGTCGTCAACTGGCAGGACGTCGCCCAGCGCCTGGAGAAGGCCCGCACCGGCGCCGCTTCGATCATCTGATCGATTCTTTTCTGCCAACCGCGGCCATCGACGTTCGTCGTCGGTGGCCGCGGTTCTTTCTTGCCCCGTCCACGCGTGAAGCCCCTCATGGGCGACCCTTACAGTGGGGGTGTGTCCCGAACAGTCAACACCGGGTCGAACGGGCTCGCGCGAGTTCACAGCGGGCCGTCCCCCACTTTGCCCGCCGGGCTCAGCCTGCCCGAGGCCTTCCACTGGCTTCTGGAGGAGGGACACAAGGACCTGCTCGGGGTTTCCGAGCAACTCCTGATGGTGGACAGGGAGCCCGCCAAGGTCTTGGCCCTTTTCGGTCACCGTGAGCTGTGGGCCTGGGCGCACGACCAGACCCAGGCCGTCATGGGCTGGCAGCCGTTGCCGTTCCAGGACGGGCGGCCCGTTCGGCTGCTGTGGACGCAGTGGACAACGCTGGGTGCGATTTCGGGGGCGATCTTCGCCCTGGGCGCCCCCGACGTCGAGCAGGCCACACCCGCACAGGAACCTGCCGAGCGCCCCGGCGACATCTTCGCCGACGTTGTTCCCGGCACCAGCCCGGCCGCCACGGTGATCCGCGGGCAACTTGCCTCCTGGGTAGGAAGGCGCCTGTGCGTTCGCGTGACCGGACCCCGCGGTGTGGGGAAGGACTACGTCGCCCGCGCCTTGCTGAGCACACAGGAGCGCCTGGCGCCGGGTCGGTTGATGGACCCGTTGGTGGTGGACGACCCCAAACTCATCATCGGGGAGATCTGGTCCACCCGCGTGCGTGATGCCATCGAACGCGGGCGGCCCTTGTTCATCCGGGATCTGCACTCGGTCCCGGATCGGGACGTGCACGTCGTGTTCGAGTGGGTCACCAGGGCCGTCGCGTCCGCCACGCCCCTGGTGGTCAGTCATGCCCCCTGGGCTTCAGATTTCAGCGCTCGCCGATGGGAGCAGGTCCTCCCGGAGCAGATTCGGATCCCGGAACTCGTGAGCCGCCCGGAGGACTTGCCGGAACTGGTGCGCGCACTCGGGCACGCGACCTTCGGGCAGCGCTGTGATCTCAAGCTGACGGCCGGCGCGTTGCGCCTCCTCAGCGGCGTGCGCTGGGTGGGCAACACCGCTGAACTCGAGGCGGTGGTCATCGACGCACGACGACGCAGCGGCACGGACCGCCTGTCCGAGAACTGGATCCGGCTGCCGTCCGGGGCAACGGGCGGTGCCGGGCTGGCGGATCTGGAACGCCGTGCGGTCCAGGACGCGCTGGAGCGCACGGGCGGCAACCGCACGGCAGCGGCCGCGCTCCTGGGGATCTCCCGTTCCACACTGCACCGGCGGCTCAAGGCGCAGGGTGTGTGAACGGTGCTTTCGAAAGCGGCTCACGGTCCCGGCACGTGTGAGCCGAGACCGTGAGCACTCTCAGTGTTTGTGGTGATCCTGCGGGTATTCAGTGGTGTTCAGAACGGTCAGGCGAGAGTTGAACGGTAGGACCAAGGGGTCCTGGGTGGTGTCGTCCCAGCCGAACATGCGTCCGCTTGAGCGTTGTTCGCGGAGATCGATCAGCAGCACGGATTCGATGGTCATGACGTGCTCGGTCCAGAAGAAGATGTACAAGTCCTCGGCCACCTCGAACGTCAAGGTGCGGTCGACGTCGGCCAGCCCCTTCTCGCCACCGCGCAGGCAGTGCCACACGAAGGTCCCGGCGTTGAGATAGATGTGCTCGTACGCCTCGACGTCGCTGTAGCGGTAGTAGATCCGTTTGCCGACCAGTGCCGTCGAACGGTGGTGGAACGGTGCGTCGGTCCCCTCGATACGGGCCTGAGTGAACTCGGTGCTGCCCTTGACGGCGCTGCTCTCCAGGTGCAGCGCGGAGACCGCAACCGTGGCCGCGCCGAAGTTGCGGTCCACGATCACGGTCACGTCGCACATCTGTTGAGCTGCGCCGTGGACGAAGTCGATGATGAATATCCCGGTGCGGGCTTCAATCGCCTTGTAGGTGGCGTCCGCACTTGCGTCGTCGTCCGAACCGGTGCCGGTGGTCCAGGTGAGCGACGAGGCATCGTTGAAGGCCAGGACGAAGTGTTGATCCTGTTCCCCGTGAAGGACGATCGTGGTGCCTGCCAAGGCCGGGGACGCGGGGAGGGTTTGGTCCCCGAATCCGTCGATCATGGTGGACACGGACGGCCACTGGTCGACGGGCACGTAGTCCTGGAACGATTCGTCGGTGGTCATGACTGCTTCCTCTTCCTTGGCCGAGGCTGTGGTGGCGCTCGTTCGCCTCGGGGTGGTGCGCGGCGAGGCTTGAGGCCTTGAGTGCCCACGAGTATTCGCCTCGGGTAGCCGGGCCTGCTTGCTCCACGGCGAACAGGACCTGTCCGTGGGCGCACAAACTGTGTCGGCAGTTGTAGTTGGGTAAATGCTGGCCGCTGGCCTGCCGAGTCATCGCTTGGATCACAACGTGATTCACATGTATCAATCAAGGACTTTTCAGACCTAATCCCGCATGACCAGCGGTGAGGCATTCCCCGCGGCCGGCTGTGTCAAATTGGCACAGCCGGTCTGTGATTCGTGACACATACCGTGGCTGCATCGACGGCGCAGAACTGAAGTTTCCAAGCCTCCGCCGTCAGACGTCAGGTCCGAGGCCGAAGGTCACCGGACCAATCGACACCCCCGCAACCACGGAAGGAGTCACGGTATGAGCCCCGAGTCCACGGCAACCGACGCAGCTGCCACAGTGGATCCGCGCAGGTTGCGCAATGCGTTCGGAACCTTTGCCACGGGAGTCACCGTGGTGACCTGCAGAACCCCGGACGGAACCCCCCACGGCGCCACCGTGAACGCATTCACCGCAGTCTCCCTGGATCCCCCCTTGGCGCAGGTCACGCTGATCCGCAAGAACAAGGCGGCGCAGTTCCTGGAGGACGCCCCGTTCGCAATCAACATCATGGCCGAGGAGCAGTTGGACGTCTGCCTGAATTTTGCGGGCAAGCCGATGTCCTCGCCCGTGCAGTGGCGCCCCGACGGCCCCGAGTGCGTACCTGTTCTGGATGGCAACGCCGCCACCATCGAGTGCCGCCCCTGGAAGATCTACGACGGCGGAGATCACGTGATCGTGATCGGTGAAGTCGTCGACGTGGAGCTCACCGAGCGCAAGCCCCTGGTCTTCTACAAGGGCAAGTTCCGGCAGATGGGCCCGTTCTGCGGCGGTACGCCGTGGGAAGGCTCGGCCGATGCGCCGTCGTCGGGTTGGTTCGAAGGTTCGACGTCGTTCCTCAGCCTCGACTGACCCCCGCAAGCCCCGACTGCACCCCTGAATTCACGCGAAAGGACCTGCCATGACTACAACTGCCGAGAATCCGTCCACCGACAACCAGCCCACCAAGGGTGGGGACCGTTCGATGTCCGAGCGGACCACGCCCAAGAACCCCAAGTTGCCCATGACCGGTGACGAGTACATCGAATCCCTCAAGGACGGCCGCGAGGTCTACATCCACGGCGAACGGGTCGACGACGTCACCACTCACCCGGCCTTCCGGAACTCCGTGCGCATGGTCGCCCGCCTCTACGACGGTTTCCACGGCCCGGAAACCTCCAAGGAGCTGCTGACCGACACGGACACCGGCAACGGGGGCCAGACCCACCCGTTCTTCAAGGTCCCCAAGTCGGTTGACGACCTCAAGGAGTCCCGCCGCGCGATCGAGACCTGGGCACGCATGACCTACGGCTGGTTCGGCCGCTCCCCCGACTACAAGGCCGCCTTCCTGGGCACCCTGGGTTCCATGCCGGAGTTCTACTCCCCGTACCAGGAGAACGCTCAGCGCTGGTACAAGGAGTCCCAGGAGAAGGTTCTGTACTGGAACCACGCGATCATCAACCCGCCGGTTGACCGCCACCTCCCGCCGGACGAGGTCGCGGACGTGTTCATGAAGGTCGAGAAGGAGACCGACAACGGCATCGTGGTCTCCGGCGCCAAGGTGGTTGCCACCGGCTCGGCCATCACGAACTTCAACTTCATCTCCCACTACGGGCTGCCCATCAAGAAGCCCGAGTACGCGATGATCTGCACCGTTCCCATGGACGCCCCGGGCATCAAGCTGATCTCCCGCACCTCCTACGCGCAGAACGCCGCCGTCACCGGCACTCCGTTCGACTACCCGCTGTCCTCCCGGATGGACGAGAACGACGCCGTTTTCGTGTTCGACAAGGTCGAGGTGCCGTGGGAGAACCTGTTCGCCTACGGGGACCCGGACCAGATCAACGGCTTCATGCCCAAGACCGGGTTCATCCAGCGCTTCACCTTCCAAGGCTGCATCCGCCTGGCCGTCAAGCTCGACTTCATCGCGGGCCTGTTGCTCAAGGCGTTGGAGATCGCCGGTACCCGTGACTTCCGCGGTGTGCAGGCCCGTGCCGGTGAGGTGATCGGTTGGCGAAACCTGTTCTGGGCGATCGTCGACGGCATGACCCTGAACCCGGACGAAGGCCCCAACGGGTCCGTGCTGCCCAAGATGGACTACGGCTTGGCCTACCGCATGTTCATGGCCCAGGGTTACCCGCGGATCAAGGAGATCATCGAGCAGGACGTGGCTTCCGGCCTGATCTACCTGCCCTCCGGCGCGCTGGACTTCAAGAACGCGGAGATCCGCCCCTACCTGGACAAGTACGTCCGTGGCTCCCACGGCGTGCAGGCCGTGGACCGGGTCAAGCTCATGAAGCTCCTGTGGGATTCGATCGGCTCCGAATTCGGCGGCCGCCACGAACTCTACGAGCGCAACTACTCGGGCAACCACGAGAACGTGCGCGTGGAGATGCTGATGAACGCCATGAACAACGGCGTGGTGGACTCCATGAACGGCATGGTCGAGCAGTGCATGTCCGAGTACGACCTGGACGGCTGGACCGTTCCGGACCTGTTCAACAGCGACGACGTGAACGTCTACATGAAGAAGTAACCGTTCCCGTTCGCCGACGCTGCCGAGTGCGCAGTTTGATCGCCCCTCGCCACCTGAGCAGCGATCAAACTGCGCACTCGGCGTATCTGGGCCACCGGGTGCCGGACCGGGGCGAGGTGACACACTGGTGAGTACCCGCAAGTGTGAGACAGAAAGGTGCCACCATGCCGTCATTCCTTTTCACCGCACCCCTGCCAGGTCCCGCTGAGGACATGCTGCGCCAGGCCGGCGACGTCGAGATCGGCAACGGCTTCACCGCCGAAGACCTCAAGGAAGCGGCACACAGCGGTCGCTACGACGTGCTGATCACCCAGCTCTCGGACAAGGTCACGGCCGATGTGCTCAACGGGTCCAAGCTCAAGGGTGTGGCGAATTTCGGCGTGGGCTTCAACAACATCGACGTCGAAGCGGCCACGGCCAATGGCATCTTCGTTGGCAACACCCCCGACGTTCTCTCGGACGCTTCCGCCAACGTCGCCATGCTTCTGCTCCTGGCCGCCGCCCGGCGTGCCCACGAAGGTGAGGAGTTGGTGCGCTCCGGGCAGTTCAAGGGGCTGACCCCGGAACTCCTGCTGGGCGCGGACATCACCGGAACTCGGCTCGGCATTGCGGGACTGGGGCGCATTGGTAAGGCCATGGCCCGCCGCGCGTTGGGCTTCGGCCTGGAGGTCGTGTTCGTCCAGCGGCCGCCCCGGGACCGCCCCGTGAACGACGACGAACTGGGCGATCTGGCTGGTCGCATCAAGCAGGTGTCCTGGGACGAGTTGCTGGTAACCTCGGACCACATCTCCTTGCACGTGCCGCTGACCCCGGACACCACCCACCTGATCGGCGCGGAGGAACTGGGCCGGATGAAGTCCACCGCCGTGCTGGTCAATACTGCCCGCGGGCCGGTCATCGACGAGGCGGCGTTGGTAACCGCCCTGCGTGAGGGCACGATCGCCGCAGCCGGCCTGGACGTGTACGAGAACGAGCCTGCGCTCGCGCCCGGTCTGGCCGATCTCCCGAACACCTTCCTGCTGCCGCACATCGGTTCGGCTGAGTTCGGCACCCGCGCCCGCATGGGGGAGATGTGTGCCGAGAACGCGATTGCCATGGCCAAGGGAGAGGTCCCGCCCTACCCGGTGAACCCGGAAGCGGCCCGGTAGGCGCCCGTCGTCGTACCCGCGCTGCCCGCGCACCCCGCCCGTATCGCTCACGCATCCCGTCGAAACCTCCGGAAGGACCCGAAATCCCCCGCCGATCGGGCCCTTTCGGAGGTTTCGACGTTCCCGGACCACCGCCGAAATCGTTGGCTCAAATAATCGTTGAAAAAATCAATGATTGGCTCTAGTCTTGCCCCTGTGAGGTAGCTCACGCCCTTCCTCAGGCTGCGGGCGCCTCTATCTACCGGTTTCGGGGGCCAGGGTCCCCACCCAGAGAGAGGGGAGCGGCCTTGAGCGCAGCCACCCACCATTCAGACCTGCAGGACATGTCGACCACGGAGCGGCAGAAGGAAGCCCGCCGTGTGGTCATGTCCAGCTACCTCGGCTCGACCATCGAGTTCTACGACTTCCTGCTCTACACCGCGGCTGCTGCCCTGGTGTTCCCGCAGGTGTTCTTCGCGGACATGACTCCGCTGGCGGGAACCATCGCCTCCTACCTGACCTTCGCGGCCGGGTACGTGGCTCGCCCGATCGGCGGCATGATCTTCGGGCACTTCGGTGACCGCCTGGGCCGCAAGAAGATGCTGGTGCTCTCCATGTTCGTCATGGGTGGCGCCTCCACGTTGATCGGCCTGATCCCCGGGTCCGCGACGATCGGCATGGCGGGTGCGTTCATCCTGCTGACGCTGCGCCTGCTGCAAGGCATCGCGATCGGCGGCGAGTGGGGCGGCGCCGCCCTGATGGCCCTCGAGCATGCGTCGCCGAAGAGCCGCGGTTTCGCGGCGTCCTTCGTCAACGCCGGTGCACCCTCGGGTGCGGCCCTGGGTACGTTCGTCCTGGGCCTGTTCGCCTCCATGCCGGAGGAGCAGTTCTTCAGCTGGGGTTGGCGCATCCCGTTCCTGGCCTCCGCGCTGCTGCTGGCAGTCGGCCTGATCATCCGTCTCAAGATCAGCGAGTCCCCGATCTTCGAAGCTGCGGTTGAGCGCGACGAGGCCGCCGAGAAGCCCCGCGACATCCCCATCCTCAGCGTCATCAAGCGCCCCAAGAACCTGCTGCTGGTCATGTTCGGCGGTGCCGCGGGCTTCGCGGTGCAGACGCTGCTGGCCACCTTCACGGTTGCCTACGCGGTGGCCCACGGCGCCGAACGCCAGTCGGTGCTCTACGCCTTCGCTTGCGCGTCCGTGCTGTCGATCGGCATGGTGATCCTGGCCGGAAAGGTGTCGGACCGGATCGGGCGTCGCCCGCTCATGCTGATTGGCATGGCCCTGTTCATGGCTTTCGCCTACCCGCTGTTCGCGCTCATGCGCACCGGTGACACGTTGCTGATCTTCGTGGGCTTCACCGTGGCGTTGCTCTGCCACTCGACCATCTACGGTCCGCTGGCGGCGTTCATCTCCGAGCAGTTCGGAACCGCCGCCCGTTACACCGGTGCCTCCGTGGGCTACCAGATGGCCACGCTGCTGGGTGCGGGCTTCACGCCGACCATCCTGGCCGCGATCTACGGCGGCGACGGGAAGATCGGCCCGGTGGTGATCTACCTGATCGTGCTGACGGCCATCTCCGGCCTGGCGGTCCTGCTCACCAAGGAGTCCAAGGACATCGACCTGGAGACCTACGAGCACTGATCCAAACCTCCCGACGACGGCGGGGTGCGCTCACCAGCGCACCCCGCCGTCGTCGTATGCCCCGCGTGAGCAGAACTTTGAACACGGAATTCGGGCCACCACCGGCAAAAAGTGGGGCGGAATCCCGGGTCAAAAGTGGGGGGGGGGGCCCCCCCAAGAAAGGGGGGCGTGGGGCCCCAAGGGTCCACGGTCACCATTCACAGTGTGGGTTGCCCACACAAAGAGGCGGGGCAGGTGGTCCGCCCACCTGCCCCGCCGTACACCTCACGCGTAGAAGCGGTTCAGGAACGTGGCCACCACGGCCGGGCGCTCCTGGCCCTCGATCTCGATGGTGCCGTCGGCCACCAGGTGCAGGCCGTTGCCCTTGACCTCCTGGACGTCCGTGATGGTCACCGTCAGGCGCACGCGGGAGCCCACGGGGACCGGTGCGGTGAAGCGGCACTTGTCCAGGCCGTAGTTGACCTTGGTGGACACGCCGGTGACGTCGAACAGCTCGGACCACATCGGGATCAGCAGCGAGAGTGTCAGGAAGCCGTGGGCGATGGTCCCGCCGAACGGACCGTCCTTGGCACGCTCGGGATCCACGTGGATGTACTGGTGATCGTCCGTGGCATCGGCGAACAGGTTGACCTGCTCCTGGGTGATCTCACGCCATTCGCTGTAGCCCAGGTTCTTGCCGATCAGGTCCTTGACCTCGTCGAAGCTCACGACGGTCTTGGCGGTGGATTCGGGGGTGGTTTCGGTCATGGTGTGTGTTCCTTTCAGACGGACAACGGCGCGGGTTCGCGCAGTCATGGAGTGATCAGGCGAACGCGGAGACCCCGGAGATGGAACGCCCGACGACGAGCGCGTTGATCTCATGGGTGCCTTCGTAGGAGTAGACCGCTTCCGCGTCGGCGTGGAAGCGGGCGACGTCGGTGGCCAGCGTGATCCCGTTGCCGCCCACCACTTCGCGGGCCAGCGCCACGGTTTCGCGCAGGTGCAGGCTGATCCACATCTTGGCCAGTGCGGAATCCTCGTCCCGGTAGATGCCCTCCTGCTGCTTCTCGGCCAGGCGGGACACCATCGACAGGGAGGCGGTCAGGTTCCCCAGCATGCGGGCCAACTTCTCCTGAACCAGCTGGAAGCTGGCCAAGGGGCGGCCGAACTGCTGGCGCTCGCGGACGTA
Organism: Kocuria sp. JC486; assembly: GCF_011602805.1. NCBI lineage: Bacteria > Bacillati > Actinomycetota > Actinomycetes > Micrococcales > Micrococcaceae > Kocuria > Kocuria sp. JC486. The sequence goes on from NZ_JAAOZS010000013.1 coordinate 67,214, forward strand.
ACGCACCGCGGCCTCGTAGGCCCCGGCCTGGATACCGCAAGCGATCCATGCGACGTCGGAGCGCATCTGCCGCAGCATGGCCGCCACGTCCTTGAAGGAGTTGCAGTTCTGCAGTCGCGCAGATTCAGGAACCCGCACGTCGGAGAGGGTGATGTGGGCGTTCTGCATCATCCGCAGGGAGGTCTTGCCGTAGATCTTCTCGAGAGTCACCCCGGGCGCCTCGCGGGGCACCAGGAAGGCCTTGACCTGGGAGTCCTCGGTGTCGCGGGCGAACACGCACAGGTAGTCGGCAGTGAAGGCACCACCGATCCACCGCTTCGCGCCGTCGATCACCCACTCGTCCCCGTCGCGTCGGGCCGTGGTGGACAGCCCACCGGCAATGTCCGAACCGTGTTCGGGCTCGGTCAGGCAGAACACGCCCTTCATCTCGAAGGACTTGATCTGGGGATCCCACTCGGCGAACTGCTCCTCCGAACCACCCACACGGCAGGCGGTCCGGAACAGCCCGGCCTGAGCCGTGTAGAACGTCGCCACGGAGGCATCACACCGGGCGAGTTCGAAGATCCGGAACCCGTGGTACAGCGCCCGCGGGGTCTGGTCGGCCAGCTCCGGCGGGTGCATGAGCTCAAGGGCCTCCAACGCGGGGCCCACGGATTCCGGGAAGGTTCCCGCCTCCCAGTGCTCCGCCAGCTGCGGGTAGGCCTCCGACTCCAGGACGGCCCGCAGCCGCAGCAGCGGCGCCCGCTCGGCCTCCGTCAGCGCGTCCGCAATCCCGTACGGATCGCAGTCCGGGTACAGCTCACTCATCTTGAACCTCCTGGCTCAGCCCGCAAGCCGCACGGCCGCGGGTTCCGACGACGGACAACGCCGGGGTTCAGTTGCCCAGACCGAGCAGCCTGACCGCGTTGTCCTTGAGGATCTTGGGCCGGACCTCGTCCTTGAAGTCGGCCTCCTGGAACGCGCCCAACCACTTCTGCGGAGTGATCAACGGATAGTCCGTACCGAAGAGCACCCGGTCCGGGAACATGCGGTTGGCCGCGTGCACCAGCGACTGCGGGAAGTACTTGGGGGACCACCCGGAGAGGTCGATCCACACGTTGGACTTGTGGGTGGCGATCGAGTTGGCCTCTTCCTGCCACGGCACCGACGGGTGCGCCATGATGACCTGCAGTTCGGGGAAATCGGCCGCGACGGAATCCAGCAGCAGCGGGTTGGAGTACCCGAGCTTGATCCCGTAGCCACCGGGCAACCCGGCGCCCATGCCGTTCTGCCCCGTGTGGAACAGCGCGGGTACGCCCAGGTCCTGAATCGCCTCGTACAGCGGGTAGAACTGCTGGTCGGAGGGGTCGAAGCTCTGCAACGACGGGTGGAACTTGAAGCCCCGCACGCCGAACTTCTCCACCAGGACCTTGGCACGCTCCACGGCGGCCGCGCCCTGCAACGGGTCCACGGACCCGAACGGGATCAGGACGTCGTTGTTGCGCGCGGCCCCGGTGGCGATCTCCTCGATCGAGTTGGGCTCGTGCTTGAGCGCGGTGGTGGCATCCACCGTGAACACCACGGCCGCCATGTTCCATTCGCGGTAGCGTTCGGCGATCGTGTCCAACGACGGCGACCGGTCCTCCGCCTTGAAGTACTTGGAGGAGGCATCCACGAGCGGCTGGGGCAGGGACAGGTGTCCGTGCTCCGAGCACTCGATGTGCACGTGCATGTCGATCGCATCGATCTTCTGCAGGTCGATGCCTAATTCGTAGCTGTTGTCTGCCTGGGACATGGCGGGTCAGCCCTGCTTCGGCTGAAGGTCTTCGGGCAGCTGCGGCATGACTTCGCCGCACTTCTGCAGGTTGCCCTCGGTCAGGCTGTGGAAGTCCGCGGCCAGGTCGTCGTAGCTCCAGCCGCCTTCCTTGTACTCGGTCACCACCGGGGTCGGGTGGGAGAACAGCTGCAAGCGGTCGCCACCGGCGCCGATGGCCTGACCGGTGATGTCCGCGGCGTTGTCGGAGGCGAGGAAGGTGATGAGCCCGGCGACGTCGTCGCTGGTGCCGAAGCCGAGGTCGTGGCGGAAGAAGGCGGGCATGGCGTCGCCGGCTTCATCGGCCTCGACGGCCTTCTCGAAGAACGGGATGGTCTTGGTCATGGCCGTGGCCGCCACGGGAATCACCGCGTTGACGGTGACGCCCGCCTTCTTCATCTCGAGCGCCCAGGTGCGCACCATGCCCACGATCCCGGCCTTGGCGGCGGCGTAGTTGGTCTGCCCGAAGTTGCCGTACTGCCCGGTCGGGGAGCCGATCGTGATGATGCGGCCGGCCACGCCGTTCTCCTTGAAGTAGCGGTACGCCTCACGGACACAGGTGAACGTGCCGCGCAGGTGGACCTGGATGACCAGGTCGAAGTCCTCGTCGGTCATCTTCAGCAGCGACTTGTCCCGCAGGATGCCCGCGTTGTTGACCAGGATGTCCAGGCCGCCGAACGCGTCAACGGCCCCCTTGACCAGGGCCTCGGCGGTCTCCGTGCTCCCCACGGGAGCGACGACGGCGGTGGCCTTGCCTCCGGCGTCGACGATCGAGGCGACAGCTGCATCGGCGGTGGCCTGATCGACGTCGTTGATGACCACGGCGGCGCCGCGGCGGGCGAGCTCCTGTGCGTAGGCCAGTCCCAGGCCCTGACCCGAGCCGGTGACGACGGCGACCTTGCCGGCCAGGGGGGTGGAGGTCGGGGCCGATGTTGCTGCGGAAGTCTCGGTCATGGTGCGCGCTCCTTTGCGGCTTGCTGCTGCGGGGATCGGCCGCAGCGGGAACTCGATCGGGCGACCGTGACGCGCGCCACGATCTCTGCCTTCATCTCAGTCGAAACCGTTGAAAATGTCAACGATTAGGGCAAGGGTGCCGTGGGGGAGAATGGAGAACCCCGGGCGTTGAAGGTGCGAGGCCTCGGGGTCGAGATGTCTGAACGGAGGAGCGATGGTGGCGGTTGATCAGGCGGTGGAGGATCTGGTGCAGCACCAGAGCGAGCGATTCGTGGACGCCCGGTTGGCGCAGGAGTCGATGTTCCTGATGAATCGCTTCGGTTCACTCGCCTCCGCGTTGACCAACGGGTACCTGCGCGACCTGGACCTCAAGGTGCGGCACTACTCGGTGCTCTCCCTGGCCAGCGAGGAACAGCCCCCCACGCAGCGCGAACTCAGCGACTTCCTGGTATTGGATCCGAGTCAGGTGGTGGCGCTCGTGGATCACCTGGAAGGTGCCGACCTGGTTCGGCGTGAACCCGATCCGCGCGATCGGCGGTCCAAGATCATCGTCCCCACGGACCGCGGCCGCGAGGTGCTGCTGCAGGCGGAGGCCCAGGTCGGGGCCGCTTCGGACCGTCTGCTGTCCAACCTGACGGAGGCCGAGCAGGCCGAATTGCAGGGACTTCTGCGCAAACTTGCCTCCCACTGACCCTGGACCTGTGACGGGTGGCACATCTAGGATCGCCAATTAGTTGAAAAGTTCAACGATTGCCGGTTGCGGTGGCGCTCCTTCGAACGCGGGGTTGGCCTCGGTGTGCCGGCGGCGGAGGAGGACGCGTGCGCAACACCGGCATCGGATCATGGTTGGACCGCCGATTGGAACGTTCCGGTTCCAAGACGGCCGTGATCGACGGCGAGAACACCCTCACCTACGTGCAACTGCACGACCAGGCAGCGCGGATCGCCTCCGCGCTGGACGCTGCGGGTGTGCGGCAGGGCGACCGGGTCGCGCTGCTGGGGGAGAACAGCGCCGAGTTCGTGACCGCCCTGTTCGGCACGGAAATGCTGGGTGCGGTGTTCGTTCCGCTCAACACCCGACTGGCCCCGGCTGAGATCGCCTTCCAGCTCGAGGATTCCGGGGCCAAGCTGCTCATTCACGACGTCGCCCTGTCGCAGCTGGCCGCGGCCGCCGTCGCGAACCTCGGTACCGACCTGCCGCGGTGGACCACGCAACCCGACCAGGACGGGACTCCGTCCCTGGGGGAACTCACCGCCGCAGTTCAGCCGTGGGCCGAGGACCGCGAAGTCGGGCTGGAAGACCTGGCCGTGATCCTCTACACGTCCGGAACCACGGGTCAGCCCAAGGGTGCGTGCCTCACGCACGGCAACTTCACCTGGAACGCCTACAACGTGCTGGTGGACTTCGACGTCGCCTCCACGGACGTCTCCCTGCAGATCTCCCCGATGTTCCACGTGGCCTCGCTGGGCATGGGGGTCCTGCCGGTGCTGCTCAAGGGCGCCACCCTGGTGGTCGAGTCCAAGTTCATCCCCGGCCGCGCGCTGGAGCTGATCGAGCAGCACGGCATCACCTGGCTGGCCGGTGTGCCCACCACGTACCAGATGCTCACGGAGGACCCCGCGTGGGAGACCACGGACATCTCCACGGTCACCAAGATGACCTGCGGGGGTTCGGCCGTGCCCATGCGCGTCATCGAGGCCTACGAGGAACGCGGTCTGCACTTCACCAACTGCTACGGCATGACAGAGACCTCACCCGGGGTCACCACGCTGCCCGCGGACCGCTCGCGCGAGAAGGCCGGGTCCTCCGGCATCTCCCAGTTCTGGACGGACTTCCGCATCGTGGACCCCATGGGGGAGACGGCACCCTCCGGGGAACCGGGCGAAATCCTGGTGGCCGGCCCCAACGTCATCAAGGAGTACTGGAAGCGACCCGACGCCGTCACCTCCTGGGAGGACGGCTGGTTCCGTACCGGGGACATGGGTTACACCGACGACGACGGCTTCCTGTACATCTCCGACCGGATCAAGGACATGATCATCTCCGGCGGTGAGAACGTTTACCCGGCCGAGGTCGAGGCCGCGATCCTGCGTATGCCCTCCATCCAGTCCGTCGCCGTGGTGGGAGTCCCGCACCAGAAATGGGGCGAGGTCCCGCACGCCGTCGTGGTGCTCCGGGACGGCGCACAGCCCATCACGGACCAGGACCTCCAGGACCACCTGGCCGACAAGCTCGCCCGCTACAAGGTGCCCAAGACGCTGACCATCGTGGAGGAACTACCCCGGACGGCTTCCGGCAAGATCCGCAAGAACCTCCTGCGCGAACGCTTCTCCTGACCCTTCACCGGAGGGCCCGGCCTTGTACGGGGCCTTCCGGGGCGGGCGGCCCGCGGTTACATTGAGGCCGTGGAGCTGGACCCGTACGTCGAGCGATTCGCCCTGACGACCTCTCGCATGATCGGCGAGAACCTGCACACCGGCGTCAGCGTCGGTGAACTGGCCGATGCCGCCGGCTACAGCCCGTTCCACTTCAGCCGCCTGTTCGCCAAGGTCTTCCGGACCTCGCCCACGCGCTACGTGAGTGCGGTCAGGTTCCATCGTGCCAAGCAACTGCTGTTGGCCCAGGACCACCCCGTGATCGACGTGTGCCACGAGGTCGGCTTCAATTCACTGGCCACCTTCTCCCGGCGCTTCCTCCAGGCCGTGGCGGTCACGCCCGGCAACCTGCGCTGCGTCGCGGACCGTCTGGGGGAGACAGAGATCCCCGCGTTCGCGCTGGGGGACCATGCGGCCGTGGCCACCGGGCGGGTGATCTTCACTCCCGAGCAACGTGCGGCCCTGCGGGACGACCTGGTGCACCGGGAGCCGCTGGTCTGGATCGGAACCTACCCGCAGCCGGTTCCACTCGGGCGGCCGGCCAGCGGAGTTCTGCGCCGGGGAGAGGGCGAGTTCTGTCTCCCGATCACGACGACGGCGCCGTGGGTGCTGGCCACCGCGTACCCCGCATCGGCGGACCCCGCGCAGCAATTGGCGGCCTCGGTGCCCACGGTCGGCATGTATCCGGGCCCCGTGCGGGTGACGCCGGGAGAGGTCAGAGGCGGGACGGACATCCACTTCCGGACCGCGCTGCCCTGGGATCACCCCGTGTTGACCGCCCTGCCCTCCCTGGCCGGGGCGCCGTCGTAACCGTCCCCTTCCCGCGGCCGTCCCCGCCGCCCCCGAAACCACGCCGAGACCTCCGTTCCGGCCCATTCCGCGGCCCGGATCGGGCCGGAACGGAGGTCTCGGCACAAGGCGGCCGTGCTCAGGAGAGCAGGATCGGACAATCACCCGGGGGCGGCACTTCGTAGGCTGAAGATGTTCACCGCAGGAGGCCGCGCAGGCGGGCCCAGAAGCGTAGGAGTGAGAACCATGTCGGCATCACCACGTCCCACCGGAGTACCCACGTGGCTGGACCTCATGGTCCAGGACGTAGAGCGCGCCAAGACGTTCTACGGCGAACTCTTCGGCTGGGAGTTCGAGGACCAGGGCGAGGACTACGGGCACTACACGATCATCCAGAAGGACGGCGTACCCGTGGGCGGCCTCATGGCAGCCATGGATCAGCAGGGCAACCCGGTCGAGGCGGATTCCGTGTGGACGCTGTACCTGGCCGTCGAGGACATCGAAAAGACGGTCGCCGACGTGCAGGCAGCCGGGGGCAAGCTGTGCATGGGCCCCATGCGGGTCCCGGGTTCGGGTCACATGGCGGTGATCAGTACGCCTTCCGGGGCTGCGGTGGGCCTGTGGCAAGCGGTCGAATTCAGCGGCTTCGAACTGCCCCTGAAACCCGGGACGGCCGTGTGGTTCGAGGCCATGACGTCGAACTTCGACGCCGACCTGGCCTTCTACCGTGACGTGTTCGGCTGGGACATCGCCTGGATGGGAGCGGAAGGCGGAACGGACGAGTTCAAGTACGTGACCAACGGGGCCGGGGAGAGTTCCGTCGCAGGCCTGTGCGACGCGCACATGTTCTTCGACGACGGCCGGTCCTACTGGCGCACGTACTTCATGGTCGAGGACACGGCAGCCGCCGTCGAGAAGCTCACGGCCGCGGGTGGCCGGGCCACTGACGGTCCGGAGGACACCGAGTTCGGGCGCATCACCACGGTCCTGGATCCGGAAGGTGCGACCTTCCAGCTGCAGCAACCGCTGTGACTCGCGCGCAGTACGTCCGCACTTGACCGGCTCCATCGGTTGCCCAGCACTTTCTGTGGCAACCGATGGGGCCGCGGTTCAGCCGCCCCGTGCCCCCACAGTCCGTCGTCAACCCGTTCAATTCCACGGACTAGGGTGGGTCGGGTGCTCGCCTGGATCGAATCCCTGCCCTTTCTGTGGGCGGTGCTGTTCTTCTGGGCGGTGGGGATCGTGCGCACGTCGATCGTGTTCGGTCTGGGGCGCGCAGCCGCCGAGGGTTCCCGCCGCAGCATGGGCTTCGTCCAACGGGTGATCGAATCCCCGGCCTACATCCGGGCTGCGGGGTTCGTGAACCGCTGGGGTGTCCTGGCGGTTCCGGCCTGCTTTCTGACCGTCGGGTTCCAGACCGCCGTCATCCTCACCACCGCGTTGACCCGTATGCCGGTGACGCGCTGGATCCCGGCGATGCTGGTCGGCACGTTCCTGTGGGGCTGTATCTACGGAACGGTCGGCATGGCCGTCGTGCAGGCCTGGCTGGCCAATCCCGTGATCACAGCCGCAGTGGTCGTGACCCTGGCGTTGGCCGGGGTGGTGGTCCACCTGGTGACCCGGGATCGGTCGAACGCCGCTCCCGAGGACACCTGATCACACACCCATTTCCTCGTACAGTCCGGCGATGCGCGTGCGTTCGTCGTTGAGGAAGGTCTCGAGTTCGGGCCCGTCGAGGTAGTTTTCGGTCCACGAGTTGCGGTCCACCGCGTTTTGCCACTCGGGGGTCTCGATGGTTTCGCGGACCAGTTCGGTCAGGTTCTCGCGTTCCTCGTCGCTGATTCCGGGAGGGGCCACGATGGCGCGCCAGTTGGCCAGGTCGACCTCGTAACCCTGCTCGGTGAGGGTGGGGATGTCCACGCCGTCCATGCGCTGGGGTGCGGCCACGCCGAGCGCCTTGAGACGCCCCGATTCGATCTGGTCCGCGACGTCCTGGTAGCCGGAGGTCGCCGCGTCCGCCGTGCCGGTGATCAGCGCCTGCGTGGCCTCGCCGCCGCCGGAGTTCGGGAGGTAGGAGGTCTTGGCGGGATCCACCTCGGCCGCCAGGGCGAATTCCGACATCACCAGTTGGTCGAACGAGCCGCCGCCCGTCCACACGATGGACCCCGGATCCTTCTGCCAGTCGGCCACGAGGTCGTCGATGGAGTCGTAGGGCGAATCAGCGGGCACGACGACGACGTCGTACTCCTCCACCACCCGTGCGATCGGGGTGACGTCGTCGTGAGAAACCGGGGAATTGAGCTGTTCCACGCCGGCCACCAGGCCGGCGCCGGTCACCATGATCGAGGACGCATCGCCCTCCATGGTCGAGATGCGACCCAGGCCGATCGTGCCGGCAGCGCCCGGAACGTTGACCACCTGCACGTTGCCCACCAGGTTGTTGGAGGTGTCCGCCTGCTGCATCTCACGCATGAACGTGTCCCAGCCGCCGCCGGGGCCGGCCGGAGCCAGGTAGGTCATGTTCGCCCTGATGTCCTCTCCCTGTTCCGCCGCCCGGACGGAGAAGGCCGTGGCCACCCCGACCACGACGACGGCGAAGATGGCCCAGATGACCAGGGGCAGAGGGCGACGCTTGCCGGTGGCGGGCTTCGTCTCGGTCGGCGTGCTCACAGTAGGTCCTCGGACTCGAACGGACGTGACAGGTCGGCGCCGTCATATGACACGGCTCACATTGGGGATCACTGTACGTGCTACCAGGCCCATCACGCACATGTGCGGCGGGCGCGCCCCCACCCAAACGTCATGCACTCTCGACCAACTCGTACGGTGTGTGCGGCATCACACTGTGGGCATGGGTGAGACACAGCAGACCAACAGTTCCTACGTGGTCGTCGGTGCCGGGACGGCGGGCTCGATCGTCGCCCGCAGACTCGTTGAGGCGGGCCACCGCGTCACGGTGTTCGAGGCGGGCAGCAACGACGACAATCCCGCGATCCACCAGGTCTCCCGGCTGGGCGAGCTGTGGCACTCCGAACAGGACTGGGACTACCGGACGGTTCCCCAGAAGAACTCGGACGACCGCGTGATCCACTGGCCCCGGGGCAGGGTGCTCGGTGGTTCCCACGCCCTGAACGCCGCGATCTGGGTCCGCGGGGCGGCCTCCGACTACGACGGTTGGGCGGCTGACGGCTGCCCCGGATGGTCCTGGGCCGAGGTCGAACCCTGGTTCAAGGCGCTCGAAACCTACACCCCCCGTTACCTTTTCCGCGGCGCCTGGATCGTCCAGGATGAGCAGGTGCCGGCCAGCCGGTCCTCGGCATGA
>NZ_JAAOZS010000014.1:0-72697 GCF_011602805.1 Kocuria sp. JC486
GGCGCGGAGATGGCCAAGCATGCTGCGTTCACTACCGCCACGGGCATTCCGATCTACTTCTGCGATCCTCACTCGCCCTGGCAGCGCGGCAGCAACGAGAACACCAACGGCCTGCTGCGCCAGTACCTCCCCAAAGGCACCGACCTCAGCGGCCTCAGCCGCAGGGAACTCGACATGATCCAGGACAGTCTCAACGGACGCCCTCGGAAGACATTGGGCTATCTGACACCATCAGAGAAGCTCGCAGAGTTCCTTGCGCTCACCGCTTGAATCCGCCAGTGAGGGCCTGGCTCGGTCGACGCAACGTCAGTCAGCTGCAAATGGCCAATCGCCTAGGGCTAGCTCGTAGCGCCGCGTCGCGACGCATGCGGGGAGAACTGTCATTCAGCATGACCGAGTTGATGGACATCGCAGATTGGCTCGAGATCTCCCTGCTGGACCTCTTAGGGCCAGAGCTCCTGGGGGCGCGCAAAAGCCCCCGCGGCGACTTGGTCACCACGGGGGCTTCGGAGAAAGGGTGGGCCCTGTGGGGCTCGAACCCACGACCCATGGATTAAAAGTCCACTGCTCTACCAACTGAGCTAAAGGCCCCGGTCGCTCGCTGTCCACCGACCAGTAAGACCGGGAGGAACGCCTCGAGCGACGGCGTCCATCGTAGCCCAGCGGCCAGGGGCGGCACGAACCGGGAGTACCGTCAAGAACGTGCACACCACGGCTGCCATGACAGTGACCACCATCGGCGGACGAACCCCGGTCGAGTTCGCGTGGTTCGTCGTCGGGCTCCTGTTGCTCACCGCCGTGGCCGTCCTCATCCAACGCCGCAGCGGCATGGGTCTGGGTTGCCAGATGGTCACGGGCGTCCTCAGGGCGGGCCTGCAACTGAGCATCATCGCGGTGGTGTTGCGCGGGATCCTGAGCGTCCCGTGGACGGTAGTGTTCTTCGTCGCTCTGATGCTGACCACGGCATCATTGACCTCCATCGGCCGCCTCAAAGGCCTCCCGTACGCGCGCCAAGCCGTGCTGATCGGCGTCATCGCAGGCGGGCTGGCGGGCATCGCGGCCGTCTTCGGCCTGCACCTGGTGGACTGGACCACGCAGAACCTGATCGCCGTCGCCGGCATCCTGATCGGCAACGCCATGACGGCTGCGACCTTGGCGGGCCGGGCTTTCCGCGAATCGGCGGTGACCCGCAAGCAAGAGGTGGAGGCCTGGTTCTCGCTGGGTGCCACCCCGGCGGTCGCCTACTCGTACATCGCCCGGAGGGCCGCCCGCGATGCCGTGATCCCCAATGTCGACCAGACCCGCGCCACCGGCCTGGTCACCCTGCCCGGCGCCTTCGTCGGGGCGCTGTTCGGGGGTGCATCCCCGGCCGAGGCCGCCATGTTCCAGCTGGTGGTCCTGGTCGGCATCCTCCTGGTCCAGACGGTGTGCACCACGGCAGTGACCATGGTCCTGTCCCGCAATCCTCAGTTGGTCGCGGACCAGGACTGAGCGAACCTGGCAGGATGTGGCCCACAGCCGCCGTCGACAGCCCGGAAAGGCAGGCATGTCCTCCGACTCCCGCAGCCAGCAGCCCAAGCACGATCGAGAAGCCTTCGGCCCCTCCCCCGTGGACCTGGCCCTGCTCGCCATACACCAGGACCTCAAGGGCATCACCGACGGCGAGCCCTCCCCGTCCATCCCCGCGCTGGCCAACGCGGACCCGGATCACTTCGGCATCGTGATCGCCACCGCGGACGGCCATGTCTACGAGACCGGTGACACCCGCGTACCGTTCTCCATCCAGTCCATCTCCAAGGCCTTCACCTACGGACTGGCGTTGGAGGACCGCGGCTTCGAGTACGTGGACTCCAAAATCGACGTCGAACCCAGCGGGGACGCCTTCAACGAAATCTCCCTGGACCCCGTCACCCACCGCCCGGCCAACCCCATGATCAACGCCGGGGCCATCACCAGCACCTGGATGGTCGCGGACAAGGACGGCACACCCCGCCGCGAGCGCATCCGCCGGCTCTACTCCGCGTGCGCGGACCGTGAGCTGAGCATCGACGACGACGTCCAACGCCAGGAGAGCGCCGAAGGCCACCGCAACCGGGCACTGGGCTGGATGCTGCGCTCCGTGGACATCATCGAGGAGGAGCCGACCCAGGCCTTGGAGGACTACTTCGCCCAGTGCTCGGTCATGCTCGATGCCCGGGACCTGGCCAGGATGGGCGCCACCCTGGCCGCCGGCGGATTGAATCCGCGCACCGGCGAGCGCGTTCTGGAACCGGCCACCGTGCAGCGCATGCTGTCCGTGATGAACTCCTGCGGCATGTACGACGACGCCGGGGAGTGGTTCGTTCGCGTCGGCCTTCCCGGCAAGTCGGGTGTGGGCGGCGGGATCATCGCCGTCGTCCCCGGACAGCTGGCGGTGGCCACCTTCTCCCCGCCGCTGGACCAGCACGGGAACTCGGTGCGGGGCGTGGCCGCGTGTGAGCGCCTGTCCCAGGCCTTGGATCTGCACTTCGCGCGTGGGCCGCGGGCCTCACGTCAGACGGTGCGGTCGATCAACTCGCTGGCCACCTCGCCGTCGCTCATGCGCCGGGACCAGGAGGCGCGGGAGTACCTGGCCAACGCGTGCCGGGACATCGCGATCCTGGAGATCCAGGGCGACCTGCTGTTCCCCGGTGCGGAGGAGACCGTGCGGGCCATGCGCGACGTCGCCGAAACCGCGGAGTCCTTGATCCTGGACCTCACCGCCGTGGACCAGGTGGCGGACTTCGTGCCCCGCATGCTGGCCAACGCCGCCAACGGCATTCAACAGGCCGACTGCGACGTCGTGGTGGTGGGCGGGGAGAACTGGCAGGGGTCCCTGGGTGAGACCCCGCTGTTCAAGACCCGGGAAAAGGCCCTGGTGCACGTGGAGGACTCGGTTCTGGCGGGTTCCTCCGCCGACCGCCAAGCGTCCGATCACGACGTCCTGCTGCACAGCGACGCCCTGCGGCGCATGGGTGAGGAGGCGGCCGAACGGATCTGGAAGCGCTCCACCGTGGTCACGGTTCCCAAGGGCGAATACCTGCCGCCGCGCTACAGCCGTGGGGGAACCGTGCAGTGGGTTCTGGAGGGCACGGCCCAGATCATCGCCAACACCAAGGATGCCGACGAACGCCCGATCCGCGGCCTCCGCCCGGGCACCGTGGTCATGGACCCCCGCGAGGAGGAAATCCCGGACGCCCAGGAGCCGGCGGGCCCCAACGGGCAGGCGCAGGCGATGAACGTCCGGGCCGCCACGGACCTGAAACTCGGTGTCCTCTCCGCTGACGCGCTGAGCGAACTCGAATCCGAGGACCCGGAAGCTGCCCTGGCCCTGTGGAAGGCCCTGGCCTGGGTGGAAGCCGAGGACATCGTGGCCTCCCTCCAGGAAGCCGTGGGCTGGGAGCCCGGGAACCACTGGGACGACCAGTCGTAAGTCAGTCGTAAGGTGGACGACATGTCCGAACCACGTCAGCACCACAAGCCGGTCAAGTTCTCCCCGGAGATCTTCGACCAGCAGGAAGGCGGCATGGACCCCGCCCTGGCCGCGGAGGTCGCCCACGTGACCGCTGCGGCCGTGGTCAGCCGTGGGCGCGCGGTCGAGGATCCCGACGTCCACCGGCGACTGGTCGAGTTCACGGACACGGAGGGGCTGGACGGGCTAGCCGCCCTGTGGTCCGACGCTCCCCCGGTCAGTCTGCCCGGAGCTCTGTGGCGGTTGTACGCCCTGCGCTCCGCGGTCCAGGCCGACCCGGTCCGGCTCAGCCGTTGGTTCGTGGCCGGACGGGGCACCGCTCAGGTCGCCCACGTGGTGGCGGGCGTGGCAGACCCGCCAGGGGCCGAGGAGATCCGGACCATGGCCGACACGATCCTCAACGGCGCCTGGACCGGGGACTTCGACGTCGCGCTGGAACGCTTCGCGGCCTTCTGCCGGGTGACAGCCCTGGGGCGCATCAAGCTCGAGGACCACGAGGGGCTGGACGCGGTACGCGGAGCCCGCAAGCTCGAACGCACCGCCGAGGACCTGGAGGAAGCGGCCAACGCCTGGCGTGCGGGCACGCTGGACTGACAACGACGCGCGGGCGTGCCGTCGTCGTCCCGCCCGTCCCCGGAGAGCGAACGGCCGGGGATCGGGTTGACCGTGGGACCGGGACTGCTCGTACGATGTCTGCAGGTGTCGGGCCGCAGGTAGCCCCGGGCTCCATCATTTAGCCGCTTCGAGCGGCCTTCCGCCGAGAGGCGCTCCCGGTCCGGCACCCCAAAATCCACGAGTGGCCTTGCCCGATGCTGCACCCCACGGCAACCGGCCGATGTGTTCACTTTCACCCGGTAGGGTGCCCTTGCCAGCGCAACCACCGGTAGGTACGCTCCGGGTTCTGCGCGGCGTCCAAACGCCAGACCAGCGAGGTGCAGCACTCCCATGCCGTTGCGGATCTTCCCCGAGGATGATCGCGTTCTCGACCTGTTGGCCGACATGGCGGGACAGGTCTCCGAATCCACACGTTGCTGCTCCGAACTCCTGGGCTGTGAGGAGGACCGTGTGGAGGAGATCCTCACGGAGGCACGCGGCCTGGACGCACGCACTGCAGACCTCTACTTCTCCGCGATGACCACCTCCCGATCCTCCTACGTGCTGCCCATCCCCCGCTCGGACGTCTACGTCCTGAGCGGCTGGTTGGCACGGGCCTGCGACTCGCTCCTGCTGGCGGCCGAAGCCATGTCCGAGCCGAGCATGCGCCGACAGTCCAAACACACCGCGGAACAGCTGAACACCATCGGCCGCATGGCTGGCCTGAGCCAACGCGCGATGCACAACCTCTCGGGACTCAAAGGCCTGGACGAGTACTGGTACGACATGTTCCGTCTCCGCAAGCAGGCCGACCGCACCTTTGAGCGCCACCGCCTGGACCTGTTGGACCGGCACAAACCGACTGTTGCCCTGCAGCGCACCATCATGGTCGAGCACCTGCACAGTGCCGCCACCGCGCTCAGCCAGGTGGCAACAGAAGTCGGTCGCATCGTGGTTGCGGAGACCTGATCGGCGTGACCCTCCTGCTCGTCGTCCTCGCGCTGATCCTGACCGTGGGATACGCCCTGGTGAACTCCTTCCACGACGTTCCCAACGCAAGCGCAATCCCCGTCCGTCACCGCGCCCTCACGCCCCGGGCAGCTTTGATCCTGGCGGCCGTTCTCAACGCGGTGGGAGTGGCCGCTGCGGCGATCATGCTGCCGCTGGCCGAGCTGGAACTCATCCTGGTGGAGTCGATCGACCCCGAGCCGGCCCTCGCCGTCATCATCTGTGCGCTGCTGACGACCATCGGGTGGGATCTGCTGACGTGGTGGTGGGGGATGCCGTCGTCGTCGAGCGCCGCTTTCGCGGGGGCGTCCCTGGGTGCCACCATCGCGCTGGGTTGGGTCGGCCTCTCCTCGAACCTGCCCAAGGCCTTCGAGACGTTCGCACACCTGATCGTTCCGGTGTTGCTGGCTCCCGCCATCGCCTTCGTCATCGCGTGGCTGTTGGTGATTCCCAGCGTACGGGGCCTGCGCCATGTGGAGGCTGATCAGGTCAGACTCCTGGCCCGAGTGGGAATGGTGGTCGGCTCCACGGGCACGAACGTGGGGCACGGGCTCTTCCACGGGCAGCGCGTGGTGCTCCTGCTCATCACCATCCCGGCCGTCGGCGGCCTGACCGCCGCCCCGATGAGCAGCGCGATCCCCTGGGCCGCCTTGGTCACCGCCCTGGCTTTCGCCGCGGGCAGCCTGATGGGAGCGTGGCGGATCGCCCAAACGGTGTCCACCCGCATGGTCGGCACGGATGCCCTCCGCGGTGGTGTGGCGCAGGGGGTCTCCGGTGTGCTGCTGTTCGTGGGGGGCGTGACCAGCGGGGTGAGCCTGTCGACCTCGCA
Source organism: Kocuria sp. JC486 (assembly GCF_011602805.1). NCBI lineage: Bacteria > Bacillati > Actinomycetota > Actinomycetes > Micrococcales > Micrococcaceae > Kocuria > Kocuria sp. JC486. Next base: position 5,922 of record NZ_JAAOZS010000014.1, read on the forward strand.
GACGACGGCGGCCGCGGTGTTTGGAGCCGGCACCAACCAGAAATACCGGTCGACCAACCACCGCCTGGTCGGCAAGGTGCTGCTGTGCTGGTTGGTGACCCCCGTGGTCTGCGCCGTCACGTCCGGCACGCTGGTGCTCGCTGCCTCCCCCTTCCTGGGCTGAGCCTGTCCGACGGCGGCACGGCTTACCTTGATCTCGCATGGCCCGGGAGCAAGGTGGCAGCCGAGTACAACGGCGCAGTGCACTACCAGGACCGGCAGGCCTACGGGGACGAGATGCATCGCCTGGCTCGTCTCAGACGAGCGGGTTGGGAGGTGTTCGTCGTCGTCCTGGAAGACCTGGCCCGCCATGGGCGACGAACAGCGCTGACGACCTCACTCAAACGCGCGCTGGAAACCCGCCAAGAGCAACTTTGAACACGGGAAAGTGCCCGTCCAGGGCCTGGACGGGCACTTTTCCGTGTTCAAAGTCCGCGAGGCGGGCCGCGGCGAATGCCTCGCTCCGAGATCAGCCGAAGCGGCCGGAGACGTAGTCCTCGGTGGCCTTCTCGCGCGGGTTCTGGAAGATGGTCGCGGTGTCGTCGTACTCCACGAGCTTGCCCGGCTTGCCGGTGCCCTCGATGTTGAAGAACGCGGTCTTGTCCGCCACGCGCTGCGCCTGCTGCATGTTGTGCGTCACGATCACCACGGTGAACTGCTCCTTGAGTTCGTGGATCAGGTCCTCGATCGCAATCGTGGAGATCGGGTCCAGGGCGGAGCAGGGCTCGTCCATGAGCACGACGTCGGGCTTAACCGCCATGGTGCGGGCGATGCACAGACGCTGCTGCTGACCACCGGAGAGGCCGGAGCCGGGCTTGTCCAGGCGGTCCTTGACCTCGTTCCAGAGGTTCGCGCCCTTCAGCGAGGACTCGACCAGAGCATCCGAATCCGACTTGGAGATCTTCTTGTTGTTGAGCTTCACGCCGGCCAGGACGTTGTCCCGGATGGACATGGTGGGGAACGGGTTGGGGCGCTGGAAGACCATGCCCACCATGGAGCGCACGGTCACGGGGTCCACACCGCGCCCGTACAGGTCCTCACCGTCCAGCATGACCTTGCCCTGGGCGTAGGCACCGGGGATGACCTCGTGCATGCGGTTCAGCGTGCGCAGGAAGGTCGACTTGCCACAGCCGGACGGGCCGATGAACGCGGTGACCGAGCGGGGCTCGATGTTGATGTTGACGTCCTCAACGGCCAGGAAGTCGCCGTAGTACACGTTCAGGTGCTCGACGTCGATTCGCTTCGACATGGATCCTCAGCTTCTCTCTAGTCTTCTGGCCGATCAGCGGCCGGTCTTCGGGGCGAATGCCCGGGCGATCAAACGAGCGATCAGGTTGAGCAGCATCACGAACACGATCAGGATCAGTGCTGCGCCCCAGGCGCGATCGGTCGAAGGGTCGGGTGCGGTCGGAGCGACGGGTCGCATCAGTTGCTGGTAGATGAACGTCGGCAACGTGGCCATCCAGTCGTTGAAGGCGTTCAGGTTCACACGCTCAAAGTATCCGACAGTCACCAGCAACGGTGCAGTTTCACCGATCACACGAGCGATTGCGAGCGTCACACCGGAGGCGATGCCCGAGATCGAGGTGGGGATGACGACCTTGAGGATGGTGCGCCACTTGCGAACACCCAAGGCGTAGGAGGCCTCGCGCAGTTCGTTGGGGACGATCTTGAGCATTTCCTCCGTTGCCTTGACCACCGTGGGGATCATGAGCACGGTCAACGCGATCGCACCGATGATGCCCATGCGGGTGTTCGGGCCGAGCATCAGGCCGAACAACGCGGAGGCGAACAGACCCGCGACGATCGAGGGCACACCGGTCATGACGTCCACCAGGAAGGTGATGATTTTGCCCAGCCAGTTGTCGTTGGAGTACTCGACCAGGTAGATCGCGGTCAGCAGGCCGATCGGGACGGAGAACAGCGTGGCCCAGAAGGTCACGATCACGGTTCCCAGAACTGCCTGAAGGGCGCCTCCGGGCGGGTGCTCCCCGGAATCGGCCGCTCGCTGGTCGACCATGCCCGTGATGCCGCCCATGGTTTCCGTCAGGAACTCGACGGACATGGTGGGCAGACCGCGGGCGAGCACGGTCCAGATCACCGAGATCAGCGGGATCACGGCCAAGATGAACGCCGCGTACACCACATAGGTCAAGGCGGCGTCCGAGCCCTTGCGCCCACCTTCGATCACGGTGACCGCGATGGGTGCGGCGATCAGGAAGATCACGGCCGCGAAGATGGCCCAGAGGGCGATGTTGAAACCGAGCAGCGCGGACAGCGCCGCACCGACAATGACTGCCCCCACCATCACCACGGGCACCAACCACTTGGGGCGCTGCCCCGAAGTCAGGGTGTTCTTGCGGGCGGGGGAGGTCGAGGACTGAAGAGTGTTGGTGGACATCAGTTGGCCCCCGAGAATTCCTGGTAGCGAGCAATGATGGTCCGGGCGATCAGGTTCACGATCAAGGTGATGATGAACAGCATCAGACCGGCCGCAATCAGTTCGGCCAAACGGTTGCCGAAGGCCTCCGGGTAGTTGAGCGCGATCTCAGCGGCAATCGTGTTGTTGCCCGACGTCAACAGCGACCACTGGAGTCCGCCCGTGGAGAGCACGAGCGCAACGGCCATGGTCTCACCCAGGGCGCGACCGAGAGCCAGCATGATCGCGGAGATGATGCCGGTGCGGGCGAAGGGCAGCACCGCCTGGCGGATCATCTCCAACCGGGTGGCCCCCAGCGCCAAGGACGCTTCCTCGTGCAGCTGGGGGGTCTGGATGAAGATCTCCCGGCACAGCGACGTGATGATGGGCAGGATCATGATGGCCAGCACCACACCCGCGGTCATCATCGTGCGGCCGGTGGCCGAGGCCGGTCCGGCGAACAGCGGGATGAACCCGAAGGTTTCCGAGAGCCAGTTGTAGAAGGGTGCGAGCGCCGGCGAGAGCACGGTCATGCCCCAGGCGCCGTAGACGACCGACGGGATGGCGGCGAGCAGGTCGATGACATAACCGACCGGCTTGGCCACCTTGGCGGGTGCGTAGTGCGAAATGTAGAGGGCGACCAGGATGCCGATGGGAGTGGCGATCAACAGCGCGATCACCGCAGCCATCAGAGTGCCCAGGACGAGGGGGTAGACGTAGCTGAAGAACCCGTTACCACCCGTGACGGAGCTCGCGGGGATCCCCACCACGGGTGCTGCCTGCCAGGTCAGGAATGCGGCGACCGCAGCCAGCATCACGAAGATCACGATGCCCGCGCCCAGGCTCAGCCCGGAGAAGATCTTGTCCCCAGCGCGTCCGCCCGCCGAAGCCGCGGAAGCCAGCGAGTTGGTCTGCTGCTTGTCTTCCTGCCCCCGCTCGGTGTCGGAGAGATTTGTTGACATTGCTCATGTCCCTTGTGTCGAGGGTCAAGTGGTACTCGGGTGACCGGGACCCGGAGCCGATGGATCCGTCGTCGGCTTCCGGTGGTCACAGCACAGGTCCGTCCGGTGCCCGGTACGGATGAACGCGGGGCCGGACGGACCGTGTGCGGTCTCGGTTATCGACCGATTGGACCTTGCTTCAGATCGTTCAGACGATCACTCGGCAGCGGAGATGCCGCCGATGGACTCTTCAGCCTTCTTCCGGAGGCCCTCGGACAGCGGGGCGGAGCCGGCGGCTTCCTCGGCGGCCTTCTGGCCGTCCTCGGAGACCACGTACTCGCCGAATGCCTTGGCGCTCTCGGCCTTGTCCGCGTCCTGGTACTCGTTGCAGAAGATGTGGTAGCTGACCAGCACGATCGGGTAGGCGCCCGACTCCGTGGTGTCGCGCTCGAGTTCCATGGCCATTTCGGCGTCGGAGCGACCCTCGAGGGTCTTGGATGCCTCCACGGCGGTGGCAGCAGCCTCGGAGGACAGGTCGACGTATTCCTCGCCGACGCCCACGGACACGGTGCCCAGCTCGTCGCTCTCGGCGACGGCGGAGGCGTCCGCGTAGGTGATCGCACCTTCGGTGCCGCTCACGGTGGAGACCACACCGGAGGTGCCCTGTGCGTTCTCCTGGCCGGAGACGGGCCAGGACTCAGCGGCCTTGTCCGACCAGACGTCGGGGGCGGTGGCGTTGAGGTACTCGGTGAAGTTCTCGGTGGTGCCGGATTCGTCCGAACGGTGCACCACGGTGATCGTGGTGTCCGGGAGGTCGGCATCCGGGTTCTGGTCGGCGATCGCGGGATCGTTCCAGGTCTTGATCTCACCCTTGAAGACCTTCGCGATGGTCTCCGCGTCCATGTTGACCTTGTCCACGCCGGGCAGGTTGTAGGCAACCGCGATCGGGGAGATGTAGGCGGGGACGTGGAAGGCGCCGTCGGCTCCGCAGACCTCCTTGGAGGACTCGTACTCCTCGTCGTCCATCACGGCGTCGGAGCCGGCGAAGTCGGCACCGCCGGCCAGGAAGGCCTCACGGCCCGCACCCGAACCGTCCGGGGAGTAGCGGACTTCCAGGTCCTTGGCTTCGGAAACGCCGTTGGTCCAGGCGGTCATGGCGGCTTCCTGGGAGGAAGCACCGGCGCCAGTCAGGGTGGTCAAGCTGTCACCGCCACCGCCGCCACAGGCGGACAGAGTGAGCGCGCCCAGGGCGAGCACTGCGGTGGTACGGCCAAGGAGGGAAGCCTTCACAATTGTCCCTTCAAACTTGAGATCAAGGCCCCGGCTCTCTGCGGGGCTTGGGATGTTCGACGCCGGTGAGGTCCGGCGTGACGGGGAGTTGGAGTTGCCCGGTTTCTCCCACGCTCCAAGATCGTAGGGCTGGCACGTGGCCGGCGCTCCCGGAGTGCATGAACGGAAAGTGAACAGTATGAGCGGTCATGCGATCCCAGTCACGCCGGGAAAAGCTCACGCAGCGCAAGTCCAAGCCACGGGACGGAGACGGCGCAAAACGCGACTTGTCGCCCCTCTAAGATGGCCGTATGAGTGCCGAGACCCCTGCGCAGACCTCCACCGGGGTCCTCGGCCTGCTCCAAGATCGCATGCGAGAGGGGCTGGCCCGAGTTCGTGGGGGAATCTTCCAGGCACTGCAACTGACGATCGCCGCCGTGGGTGCCTTCGTCTCCGCCGAACGGGTACTGGGGCACCACGGTCCGATCTTCGCAGCGACGGCGGCCACCGTGGCACTGGGCTTCTCCAAGGGCGGTATCCGCTATCGCCGCGTGCTCGAAGTGGCGATCGGTTGCACGTTGGGCATCCTGTTGGCCGAATCCCTGACGCACTTGATCGGCCGCGGGATCTGGCAGGCCGCCGTCGTCATGCTGGTCTCCGTCCTGCTGGCGCAGTTCCTGGACAGCGGGGTTCTGTTCACCACCCAGATGGCGTTGCAGTCCCTGTTGGTAATCATGCTTCCCGCCCCCGTGGACGGGACACTCACCCGGTCCATCGACGCGATGGTCGGTGGCCTCTTCGCCTTGGTCCTGGTCTACCTGGTGCCCACCGATCCGCGACGGCAACCTCGCGAGCAGCTGCGCAAACTGACCACCGAACTCTCGGACGTCATGCGCGAGGCCGCCGACGCGGTCCGGCAGGACGACTCCCGGAAGGCGTGGCACTGCCTGGTCAGGGCACGACGCACCCAGCCGATCGTGGACGCCGTGACCACGTCCCTGAAGTCCTCGCACGAAATCGCCGTGGCCGCGCCCCTGCACCGCCGTCACCGGTCGGAGGTCGAGGCGATCTCCAACGCCATCCGCTACCTGGACCTGGTGGCCCGCAACACCCGAGTACTGGCGCGCAGGGTGGCCAGCATCATCAACCACATCACACTGTCCGCCGAAGCGGTCGATTCGATCTCGGACTGCCTGGACTCCTTGGCGGACGTGATCAACACCGTGGGTAATGCACTCGCCGTGGCCCAGCCGGGCGCGCGTCGGTCCTACATGCGTCAGGCCCGCAACCAGTTGCACTCCGTGGCCGCTCAGCTGCACCCGGACACCATGGGTATCGAAACCATGGAGGGGCAGGGGCTGGTCCTGCTGCTGCGGCCCATGGTGGTCGATCTGCTGGAAGCCACGGGGGCCAGCCACGAGGAGGCCTTGAGCCACCTGCCGCGCCTGGACGACTGGGACCGGCTCTGACGTGGTGCGCCCGGTCACCCGCGGTCCTGTGCTGTCCGCGGCCCTGGGTAGGTTGACCTCATGAGTTCCAAGACCAAACGCGCCACCCCGGGGTACCGCTGCACGGAGTGCGGCTGGGCGACCGCCAAGTGGGTCGGTCGATGCGGCGAGTGCCAGTCCTGGGGCACGGTCGAGGAAGTGGGCGCGGCCAAGGTGCGGACCACTCCCGCACGGACCGTGGAAACCCCTGCGCAGCTCATTGCCGACGTCGACGCGACCCAGGCCGCATTCGTCCCCACAGGTGTCGCTGAACTCGACCGCGTGCTGGGCGGCGGTCTGGTCCCCGGCGCCGTGGTCCTGCTCGCGGGCGAACCCGGGGTCGGCAAGTCGACCCTGCTGATCGATGCGGCGGCACGCGTTGCCCGCGGAGGCGTATCGCTGCCTTCCCGCAAGGTCCTCTACGTGACCGGCGAGGAATCGGCCGCCCAGGTCAAGCTGCGCGCGGACCGCGTGGGGGCCCTGGCGGACTCCCTCTACCTCACGGCGGAGACGGACCTGGCAACGGCACTGGGACAGGTCGAGGGCGTGGAACCCGACGTCCTGGTGGTCGACTCCGTACAGACTCTGAGCAGCGCAGAGGTGGACGGTTCGGCGGGCGGGGTGACCCAGGTGCGCGAGGTCGCGGGTTCGCTGATCGCAGCGGCCAAGTCCCGCGGGATGACGGTCCTGCTCGTGGGTCATGTGACCAAAGAAGGCACCATCGCAGGCCCCCGGTTGCTCGAACACCTGGTGGACGTGGTGTGCCAGTTCGAAGGTGACAAGCACTCGAGCATCAGGCTCCTGCGCGCGGTCAAGAACCGGTACGGGCCCACGGACGAGGTTGGCTGTTTCGAGCTCCAGGAAGCGGGAATCCGCTCCGTGGACGACCCCTCCGGCCTGTTCGTCTCCCGTACGGCCCAGGCGGTCTCCGGGACGTGCCTGACCGTGACCATGGAGGGCAGACGGCCCTTGCTGGCGGAGGTGCAGGCCCTGCTCGACCGGTCGCAGACCTCCCAGCCACGCCGGGCCACGGCCGGCTTGGACTCCTCGCGGGTGGCCATGCTGCTGGCCGTTCTGCAACGCCGCGCGGGTCTGAGCCTGGGCACCATGGACGCCTACGTGTCCACGGTGGGCGGGGTTCGACTGGCTGAACCAGCGGCCGACCTCGCGGTGGCCCTGGCCTTGGCCTCGGCCGCTCAGGACAAGCCGCTGCCGCAACGCCTGGTGTGTTTCGGTGAGGTCGGTCTGGCCGGGGAGGTACGGCCCGTCCCCGGGATCGGACGGCGAATCCACGAAGTGTCCCGGCTGGGCTTCACCCACGCGGTGGTACCCGCCAGCCCGCAAGGCCCCGGGCCGGTACCCAAAGGGTTCAAAGTCAAAGAGGTCACCACGTTGAACGAGGCGCTGGAAACCTTCTTCCCTGCCTGACCCGCATCACACGGTCGCAGGCAAGTTTCCGCTATTCGAGGGTGAACTCCACGCCTTCACTGCTGTCCTCCCCCAGGGTCACGGTCAAGCGGTAGGTTCCCGCCTGCACAGCACTGCCCTCGGTGGCGCAGTCGGGGACGGAGCGGTGCCGGTCCCATTCGAAGCGCGCAGATTCCTTCTCCCCGGCATCCAACGTGATGGGACGGTCCTGACCGTCGATTTGACAATGGGCGGAATCAAAGACCTTGTCCTGACCGCTGTTGACGGTGAAGTCCATGCGGGCCGTCCCGGCGTTGACCATGCACTCGTCCTTGCCCGTGTTTTCCAGGGTCATGATCAGGACGGGGTTGTCCTTGCCGGAATACGTCTTCTCATCGGTGGAGGCGGTGACCTTGAGGTCGTCGCCGCAGGCCATGGCTGCGGGCCCACTGGCGCCGTCGCTGGCCTGGGACTCGGGCCGGGCACTGTACCCGGCGAACGGATCCGAGTTGGTGGGCTCCGCAGCCACCACCGGATCCGACTCCGCGTCTCCCCCGCCGATCAGTTTCGACAGCCCGAAACCGAGGCCGACCACCAGAAGCAGCGCAAGCACTCCCGCCACAAGCCGCCGACGTCGATAGACCTCTGGCGAGTGGCGTCGCGGTTCACGGGGCTCCCGGTCGAATTCCGGCTCTTCGTAACGGTCCTGGTGAACGTCGAAGACCTCGTCCCGTTCGCCCTCTCGGTCCTTGCCGCGGTGCGCGTTCCGAGGAGCTGCGGGTTCCTGGTCGCGCCGTTCGCGGCCGGAGTTCACGTCGGATTCCGAGGCGCCCGTGCGATGGTGGCCCGGGGTGGTGGATGCGCCCAGATCGGGTAGGTCGAAGTCCCAGGGGCCGTTGCCCCCACTCCCGTTCGCGTCGTCCCGTGCCATGACCTCCAGGCTACAGTGAGGGCGATGACCCCCGCGTACGCCTCACCCGCTCCGGTATCCCCCGCCCTGGCGCGCAAGCTCCACCGCGAGATCACGACTTGGTACGACGACGCGCAGCGCGACCTCCCCTGGCGACGCCCTGACTGTTCACCGTGGGGTGTCCTTGTGTCCGAGATCATGCTGCAACAGACTCCGGTGGTGCGGGTGCTACCGCGGTGGTCGGAGTGGATGAGCCGGTGGCCGGGCCCGGCCGATCTGGCCCGTGCGCCCGTCGCTGACGTCCTACGAGCCTGGGACAGCCTCGGCTACCCGCGACGCGCGCTGCGACTGCAGGCAGCGGCCCGAGCGATCGTGGACCAACACGACGGTCGGGTTCCCGCGGATCACGGCACCCTGTTGGACCTCCCGGGAATCGGGGCCTACACCGCCGCAGCGGTCGCGGTCTTCGCCTTCGGGGATCGGCAGACGGTCATCGACACCAACATCCGCCGGGTCCACGCCCGAGCGGTCACGGGGACGGCTCTCCCGGGCAAGACCCTGACCGCGGCGCAGACCAGGTTGGCCGACCAGCTCATGCCCCGTGACCGCGAGCTCTCGGTCCGCTGGAACCAGGCCGTCATGGAGTTGGGGGCCCTGGTGTGCACCGCCCGCTCACCCAAGTGTGGGGAGTGCCCGGTGGCCACGGACTGCGCGTGGCTTGCTGCCGGCTCCCCTCCCCCGGTCGACGCCCCGACGGGCCAGCGCTGGCACGGCACGGACCGACAGGTCCGCGGTGCCGTCATGGCCGTACTCCGTTCGGCGCAGTCCGCCGTCCCCGAGGAGTGGCTCACGGTTGCTCGCGAGGTCAACATGCCGCCCGGATCGGATCCGGGGGTGGACCGTCCGCTGGAGAAACTGCTGGCGTTGGAGGCTCCGGAGGACCAACGACGACGCGCGGTGGACGGGTTGGTATCCGACGGACTGGCCGTCCGGACCGCCGCAGGTCTCACCCTGCCGTGACGGATCGCAGGCCAGAACGGGAAGTGCGTCGCAGACCGTACCCGGAGCCGTCACCCGGCTCGAGGTGAGCGGCAGTTCACAGGGTGAGGATCATCCGGGTGTTGCCCAAGGTGTTCGGCTTGACCCGTGCCAGGTCCAGATACTCCGCCACGCCCTCATCCTGGGAGCGCAGGAGTTCCGAGAAGATCTGCGGGTCGATCTGGTCCTGGTTGGGCATGACCTCGAACCCGTGCCCCCGGAAGAACGTGACCTCGAAGGTCAGGCAGAACACCCGCTCCACGCCCAGCCTGCGCGCCCGGGCCAGTAGCTCGGCGACCAGTTTCCCCCCGATGCCCCGGCCGCGCACGGTGGGATCGGTGGCCAGGGTGCGGATCTCGGCCAGGTCCTGCCACATCACGTGCAGGGCACCGCACCCGACAAGGCGCGTGCTGCCGTCGTCGTCGACGAGCTCGGCGACCACGAACTCCTGGATGCCTTCGTAGTAGGCCACCGTCTCCTTGATGACCAGTACCCCGGCGGCCGCGAGCGGGCCCACCAGAGCCTTGATGCCGGAGACGTCGGCGGTGGTGGCGGGGCGCAGGTGCAGCTCAGAGGTCATTCGGTCAGTGTAGGCACGCAAGCCCCGTACAACGCGAGGAGGGGCCGCATTCCGTCACAGGAACACGGCCCCTCCTGGGCATCATTCGGAGCGCGGCGGCTCGGTCAGGCCGTGGCCTGCCCCGATCCGGGGCCCTCGGAGGAGGACGCCGCGGAGTCACCGTCACCACCGTGGGGAACATCGGTCCCGGAAGGCTCTTCACCCGGGACCAGATCCGGGTCCTGGGAGGAGTCGTCCTCGAACGCGGTGTCCGGCAGCTCGGACATCGGGGTGCCGACGAAGGTGAACTTCTGCTCATCCCCCTCGCCCTCGACATCCACGTAGACGCGCTCGCCCGAGGAGATCTCACCGAAGAGGATCTTCTCCGAGAGCTGGTCCTCGATGTCGCGCTGGATGGTTCGACGCAGCGGACGGGCACCCATGGCGGGGTCGTAACCGCGGGTGGCCAAAGCCTTCTTGGCCGCGTCCGAGACCACGATGGACATGTCCTGTTCGCGCAGACGCTCCTGGAGCCGGGCCACGAACAGATCGACGATCTGGACGATCTCCTGCTCGGAGAGCTGCGGGAACACGATGATCTCGTCCACACGGTTCAGGAACTCGGGGCGGAAGTGCTCCTTGAGCTCCTCCTGCACCTTGGCCTGCATGCGCTCGTAGTTCGTCGCCGTGTCGGTACCCGCCTGGAAGCCGACCGGGACGGAACGCGAGATGTCCTTCGTCCCCAGGTTGGTGGTCATGATGATCACGGTGTTCTTGAAGTCCACCACGCGCCCCTGCGAGTCGGTCAGACGACCGTCCTCCAGGATCTGCAGCAGGGAGTTGAACAGGTCCTGGTGAGCCTTCTCGACCTCGTCGAAGAGCACCACGGAGAACGGCTTGCGCCGCACCTTCTCGGTCAGCTGGCCACCCTCCTCGAAGCCCACGTAACCGGGAGGGGCACCGAACAGCCGCGAGACCGTGTGCTTCTCCTGGTACTCGGACATGTCCAGGGTGATCAGGGCGTCCTCGTCGCCGAACAGGAACTCCGCAAGAGCCTTGGCCAGCTCGGTCTTGCCGACGCCCGTGGGCCCGGCGAAGATGAACGACCCACCGGGACGCTTCGGGTCCTTGAGCCCGGCCCGGGTACGACGGATCGAACGGGACAGCGCCTTGATGGCGTCCTCCTGGCCGACCACACGCTTGTGCAGCTCCTCCTCCATGCGCAGCAGGCGGCCCGACTCCTCGTCGGAGAGCTTGTAGACGGGCACACCGGTGGCGGCCGAGAGCACGTCCGCGATCACGTCCGGGGTCACCTCAGCGACCTGGTCGCCGCCCTCACGCCACGCCTTGTCCTTCTCGTCGCGCTCAGCGATCAGCTTCTGCTCGCGATCGCGCAGGGAGGCGGCCTTCTCGTAGTCCTGCCCCTCGATGGCGTCTTCCTTGGCCTTCTTGACCTCGGCGATCTGCTCGTCGAGGTCCTTGATCTCCGGCGGCGCGGTCATGCGCTTGATGCGCAGGCGCGCACCGGCCTCGTCGATCAGGTCGATCGCCTTGTCCGGCAGGAAACGGTCGGAGATGTATCGGGCGGCCTGGTGCACGGCGGCCTCGAGGGCCTCGTCCGAGATCGAAACGCGGTGGTGTGCCTCGTACTTGTCCCGCAGGCCCTTGAGGATCTCGACGGCGTGCGCCTCGGAGGGCTCGTCCACCTGGATCGGCTGGAACCGGCGCTCCAGGGCAGCATCCTTCTCGATGTGCTTGCGGTACTCGTCCAGGGTGGTCGCACCGATGGTCTGCAACTCGCCACGGGCCAGCATGGGCTTCAGGATCGACGCGGCGTCGATCGCGCCCTCGGCGGCACCCGCACCGACCAGGGTGTGGATCTCGTCGATGAACAGGATGATGTCGCCGCGGGTACGGATCTCCTTGAGCACCTTCTTGAGGCGCTCCTCGAAGTCACCGCGGTACCGGGAACCGGCCACCAGCGAACCCAGGTCCAGGGTGTAGAGGTGCTTGTCCTTCAGGGTCTCGGGCACGTCTCCGCGCACGATGGCCTGGGCAAGACCCTCGACGACGGCGGTCTTGCCGACGCCGGGTTCACCGATGAGAACCGGGTTGTTCTTGGTGCGGCGGGACAGGACCTGCATGACGCGTTCCATCTCCCGCGCGCGCCCGATCACGGGATCGAGCTTGCCCTCCCGGGCGGCAGCGGTCAGGTTGCGGCCGAACTGGTCCAGGACGGCGGAGCCCGCAGGAGTGCCCTCCCCGGAGCTGCGGCCACCGGTGCCGGCGGTCTCCTTCTCCTCGCCCTGGCCACCACCCTGGTAGCCCGAGATGAGGTCGAGCACGGTGGAGCGGACCTTCTGCGGTTCGGTGCCGAGCTTGGTCAAGACCTGGGCCGCCACGCCTTCTCCGGCGCGGATGATGCCGAGCAGGATGTGCTCCGTGCCGATGTAGTTGTGGCCAAGTTGCAGAGCTTCGCGCAGGGAGAGCTCAAGGACCTTCTTGGCTCGCGGCGTGAAGGGGATGTGGCCGGAGGGGGCCTGCTGGCCCGGACCGATGATGTCCTGGACCTGCTCACGCGCAGCGTTCAGCGTGATGCCCAGGGAGTCGAGGGCCTTTGCGGCCACGCCCTCGTTCTCGTGAATCAGGCCGAGCAGCAGGTGCTCGGTGCCGATGTAGTTGTGGTTGAGCATCCTGGCCTCTTCCTGGGCCAGCACCACGACCCGTCGGGCCCTGTCGGTGAAGCGTTCGAACATGGATACTCCTCAGTTGATCGTCACGACGATGCTACGCACGCGGGTGCGTGTTTCCGGGGCTGTTCGCCACCGGCGAGACGGATGCCGCGGCAAGATCCTGCGGTCCCGGGAGGCCGACTTCGGGTCGCCTCGGACGTCACCCGGGCATGACGAAAGCCGGGGGAACAGGTAGCTGTTCCCCCGGCTTTCCGAACCCTCACCCGTGGTCGTCCCGCGGGCTGAGGGTCAGTCCGTCACTTGTTGGCCGCGTAGTAAGCGTCCTGGACTTCCTGGTGGATCCGGCCGCGGTCGGAAACGTTGTAGCCGTTGGCCTTTGCCCATTCGCGGATCTTCGGGGTGTCCGGGTTTCCGCTGCCGCGCGTGGTCGCCGTCCGAGCGGTTCCCCGCCCCTTGCCGGCAGAGGACCGACGGGCCTTCGACACGAAGGGGCGAATCGCACCGCGCAGCTTGTCGGCGTTGGCGCTGGAAAGGTCGATCTCGTAGGAGTTTCCGTCCAGACCGAAACGCACGGTTTCGTCCGCCGGACCGCCGTCGAGGTCGTCCTCGAGGATGATCTTCACTGTCTGTGCCATTGCCTGGAACTCTCCCGTAGCTGATTGCGGTTGAGGGGTGACACGATCCGTCCGGAACGGTTTCCGTGGAATGCCTTGCACCGATCCCCTCGTTAACGCACACATTAAACCCCATTCGGAGGCAGTGCAATTAGGCAATGGCTACCGCATGACCAGTTTTCAGGGGATTCACATGAACATCTGGTTCTTCACGTGGCGTGCACCACGAAAAAAGCGGTATCGCCGATCGGCTATTCGGGTTCCCGCGAGGTTCCAGAAGGGTTGTGTCCACCCTTCGCTCTCTGACGTTTCCCGCCGTCGGGGCCCGGTTCGGCACCGGGGTTCTGGGCGATGTCGTGCCCCTCCCGGGCGCGCATTTGCTGGTACCACTGTTCGGCGTCCGAGCGCGCGGCCTTCTCCGCCTCCCGTTCACCACGGTCGGCCCGCATGATGGCGCGCATCACGAACCAGAAGATGAGGCCCACACCGATCGAGGGCAGGAGAACGGCAAGATACTCAGTCACGGTCAGTCCCTCTCGGGCTTCATGAGCGGAAACAGGATGGTTTCGCGAATACCCAGATCGGTGAACAACATGATCAATCGGTCCAGGCCAAGTCCCAGGCCACCCATTGGCGGGGCACCGTGTTCCAGCGACCGCAGGAAATCTTCATCCAACTGCATGGCTTCGTCGTCACCGGCGGCCGCCATTTTGGACTGTTCGGTCAGACGCTCACGCTGAATTACGGGATCGATGAGTTCGGAGAATGCCGTCCCGCGCTCCATACCACCGATAATCAAATCCCAGGCCTCGATGACCCCGGGCTCGGAACGGTGCGGACGGGAGAGAGGCTGGGCCGCGGGCGGGTAGTCGTAGACAAATGTCGGTTGGATCAATGTGGGTTCAACAATTTCCCCGAACAGTTCGATCACGAGCTTTTCGGCACCCCAGTCCGGCTTGACCTGGACCTCGTGCGCCGCGGCGATCTCGCGCAGCTCCTCAGCAGAAGTTTCCGGTGTGACCGTGCGCCCCACGGCCTGTGACAGCCCCGGATAGACACCCAGCCAGGCCCATTCGCCGCGGAGGTCGATGTCCCCCTTGGCCGTCGGGATCGGGCCCTCGATTCCCAGGGCGTCGGCGCAGGCGACGATGATGTCCTGGATGAGCCGGGCCATCGTGAACTGGTCGCCCCAGGCCTGGTAGGCCTCGAGCGTGGTGAATTCCGGACTGTGAGTCGAATCCACACCTTCGTTGCGGAACACCCGGCCGATTTCGAAGACCTGCTCCACACCACCGACAACCGCCCGCTTGAGGAACAGCTCCGTGGCGATGCGCAGGGTCATGGGCTGGTCAAAGGCGTTCAGGTGGGTGTCGAACGGTCGCGCGGTCGCGCCGCCGTGGACCAGCTGCAGGACCGGGGTCTCGATCTCCAGGTACCCCTGGTCCTCGAGCGTGCGACGCACGGTCTTGATGATCGTGGCGCGGGTCCGGACGACGTCGCGGGCCTGCTGCCGCACGAGCAGGTCGAGGTAGCGCTGACGGACCCGGGTCTCCTCGTTGAGTTCACTGCCCTCGTAGAGGTTGGGCAGGGGCCGCAGGGCCTTGGCGGCCATCTCCCACCGATCGACCATGATCGACAGCTCACCGCGCCGTGAGCAGATCACCCGCCCCGTGGCGGAGACGAAATCCCCCAGGTCGACCAGGTTCTTCCAGTCGGTCAGGGCCGCTTCGCCCACGACCGCCAGGGAGAGCATGAGCTGGAGCTGCACGCCGTCACCGTCCTGGACGGTTGCAAAACACAGTTTCCCGGTGTTCCGCACGAAGACCACGCGGCCGGTCACGGAGACCGTCTCCTGGGTCTCCTCCCCCGCTTCCAGATGACCCCAGGTGTTGCGGACCTGCACCAGCGTGTGGGTTCGCGGGACACCGACGGGGTAGGCCTCCCGGCCCGAATCCAGCAGTGCCTGCCGCTTGGCCAGGCGGAACTCCATCTGTTCGTCCACCACGGTGTTCTTCGAACCGGGCGCCGCGGCACCCTCGGTGACGACGGCGGTACCCGCCGCCGGGGCGGGCTCGGTGGCTTCGGTGTTCTGGGGATTCTCAGGGGTGGTCACGATGATCCAGGATAACGGTCGTGTCCGGCAGATCCGTACCGCTGCGGCGGTACGGATGGGTCACAGCGTCCAGTTGTCGATCAGTCGAGTGGTCCCGACCCTGGCGGCCACGAGCGCGAGGTTGCCCAGTGCCACGTCCGCCGGTGCGAGTGTCGACGGATCGACGACCGTCAGGTAGTCGAGTTCGACCGTCTGCGGCCCCTGGCCGATGCTTTCGGTGTCGATCAGGTGCCGCGCCTGGTCCAGGTCCACCTCGCGCGCCGCCAGGGCCTGAAGAGTGCGCGAGAGCACGAGCGCGGCCGCCCGTTCGTCGTCGTTCAGGTAGGCGTTGCGGGAGGACAGCGCCAGGCCGTCGGGCGCGCGCACGATCGGGACGGGACGGATCCGGACGTCCAGGTTCAGGTCCCGCACCATCCGTTGGACGATGAGCAGTTGTTGGGCGTCCTTCTGGCCGAAGTACGCCTGCAGCGGGCGGCCCGTGCCCGTGGCCAGGACGAAGAGTTTGGCGACGACGGTGAGCACACCGTCGAAGTGACCGGGACGCGAGGCCCCCTCCAGCTGGGTGCCGAGGTCTCCCGAACCGACCCGAATCAGCGGGAGTCCCCCGGGGTACATCTGTTCGACGCCCGGTGCAAACACGATGTCCACGCCCAGGTCCGTGAGGCGCGCGAGGTCCCCGTCGAGATCAGCCGGGTAGCGCGAAAGGTCCTCCGTGGGGCCGAACTGCAGCGGATTCAGGAAGATCGACACCGCGAGGACGTCGTTCTCGGCCCTGGCCTGTTCGACCAGGTGCGAGTGGCCGTCGTGGAGGGCGCCCATGGTCGGGACCAGACCCACGGTGCCCTCGGGACCAGCGGCCTGAGCGCGCTCGCGCAGGAGTGCGCGGAACTCCTCCGGGTCCGTGACCACCACGGGTGCCGACCCCGCACCGGATCCGGCCTCGGTATCGGCCTCGGTGTCGGCCTCGGTGTCGGCCTCGGTGTCGGCCTCGGTGTCGGCCGCGACAGGGGATTCGCCGGGGAGATCGAGATCGGCGATCTCGTCCGTGACGGTCGGGAGCACGTGGTCGGCCGGGCCCAGAGCCTGGAGCACGGCCGCGTGGGCGGTGCTGTCCAGCGTGCCGCGTTCCAGGGCGCGTTCCGCCGTGATCCGCCCCATCGACACGTAGGCGCGCAGCACGTCGTCGCGCCCGGAGGCCAGTGCGGCCTCGGCCAGGGCCAGACGGTGCTCCCGAACGGTTCCGGCGTCGCCGCGCGCCACGGGGCCGGTCAACGCGGCCTCGCCCGAACTCAGCGCGTTGTCCAGGCTCGCGCGGGTCAATGCGCCCAGGACGCGATCGGGCTGCTCCACACCGATCTCACGCAGGACCTGGGTGGCCTGACCCACCAGCGTGCTCAGGTGGTTGGCGCCGTGGGTGAGGCCCGCGTGGTAGAGCACCCGGTCCGCCTCCGGCACCACCACCGGTTCCCCGCCCATCTCCACCACGAGAGCTTGGGCGATCGGGAGGACCGCCACCGGGGCCGTGACCCCGAACGAGCAGTCGGCCAGCCGGTCCAGGTCCAGAGACATGCCTGTGAAGGTCATCGCCGGGTGAATGGCCAGGGGAATCGCCCCGGCTGCCCGGGCCGGTTCCAGCACGGAGGTTCCCCACCTCCCGGCCACGTGGATCACGATCTGACCCGCCTGCCAGTGCCCGGCCTCCGCGAGCCCGCTCACCAGTCCCGGCAGCTGATCGTCGGGCACAGCCAACAGCACCAGTTCGGAACGTTCCACGACCTCGGGCACCGTGAGGACGGGGACCTCCGGCAGCAGGATCTCCGCCCGGTCCCGGGAGGCCTGGGAAACCGCCGTGACACCGACGACGGCGTGCCCCGCTGCCCGGAGAGCGGCACCGAGCACCGCCCCGACCCGACCCGCGCCGATCACGCCGACCCCGAGCCTTCCGGGCCTATTGGTTGGTGCGCTCACCTGTGTGCTCCTGCTGGTCTGGTTGGGCTGGTTGGTCTGGTTGGGCTGCTGGTTGGTTGCGGGATGGCCGACGGGGTGGGGCGTCCGCGACGCAGCTGGTCGGAAATGAACTGTTGCGCCTCGGCGAAGTCCATGCACTCGATGGTCGGCTGGACCGCGCCGGAGATCGAGTGCAAGGAGACCGTGGCAAGGTTCAGTCGCCACAGAACGGGTCCGCGGCCGAGGCCGATGGACTGCACCTTGTCGTGCGGCACCACGTGGCAGGTGCGGTGCAGTCTTCCTGTCCGAGACAGTAGTGCCCGCGGGGTCACCGCGTAACCGTGTCGACGTCGGACCACCGGGGAGGCCCACACGGCCCGGTGCGGCGCGCTGGAGAACGGGGACCCTTCCTTCGCCTCTCCGACCAGCCCTTCGATCACGAGCGCCGTGAGGTCGGCGGGCAGGTCCAGACCTTCGCGGAACAGCAGGTCGAGCTGCGCGTCGGTGCCCACGGGCAGCAGCACGGAGCGGTTCCCCGCCGATTCGTTGCCCGTCTCCGTGCCGTAACCGGCGACGTTGACCTTGACCAGAGACCAGCTGAAAGGACGCCACAACGGGGCGCGATGCACCGCCATGGCCTGCACACGCCCGGACGGGACGGTCTGTGAGGTCTTGTTGAGCAACCCGTAGCGCAACCGCAAGCCATCGGGTGTCCGGTACATCCTGAAACCCCAGCTGACCTCCAGCGCCTGCAGCACCGAGCCCGCGAGCGGCAGGACGGCAGGGACGGCACCGGCCAGGATCCCGCCGATCGCGTGGGGGTTGAACAACGACACCAGACCGGCGACGGCCAGAACCAGGACCAAGAGGATGAACGGGATGCTCAAGACCCGCGCGGCCAGAGCCCGGCCGATGGGAACGGAGAGAATCTCGACCTCGTCCGTCCGGTCGCCCTGTTCCGCGGCCTCCACCAATCCGTCGACGGGTTCGGAATCAGCCGCCGGCGAGGAACCGACCTGTGGTCCCGTGGCGCCGAGCAGCTGGCGGCGGAGGTCTCGGGCGTCGTCGTGTTTGAGATAGCGCAGCGCAACGGAGGTCTCCCCCGCGTCCGCCACCTCGAAGCGCAGCTCGGCCAGCCCAAGGAGCCGAGGAACCAAGGGGCGTTGGATGTCCAGGGCCTGGACCCGGTCCAAGCGGGTCTGTCGGTCCTGACGGAAAACAAGCCCGCTCCTGAGCCGCACGTGCGTGGGCGTGATCTGGTAACGCGTGAACCACCACACGTAGGCTCCGCCCGCGGCTGCCAACAAGGCCCCGGCCAGCCCGAATCCCGTGTAGAGCAACCAGGCCGGGAGGGTCACGAAGAACTCGGTGACCTGGGGGACGTCCTCCGGGGACGGGGAATTCTCGGCGGTTCCGGTGAGGTCCTCGAGGAAACCGTTGAACACGGTGTTGAGCCACGCACCGATGACCACGACGAACGCGATCCACCCGCGTGCCAGGGGACTGAGGGGGTGCATGCGCCGCCAGTCGTCGGTCCCCTGCGCCCACGGGACCTGGCCGGTGCTCACAGCTCGATCAAGCGGTCTTCGCCGCGTTCCGTGAGGTGTTCCCGCAGCCGGCCCGCCTCCTCCGCCGAAATGCCGGGCAGCGTGGCATCCGTCTGCGGGGAGGCGGTGTGCATGGTGATGGCGGCCAGCCCGAAGGCCCGCAGCAGCGGCCCGGAGGTGACGTCCACGTACTGCATCCGCCCGTATGGGATCACAACCAAGTTGCGGAACCACAGACCCTTGCGGACCAGGAACTCCTCCGCGTCCTCGCGGTAGCAGCGCGCGCGCACCCGGCGGGGCGTGGTCGCCATCAGGGCACCGAACACGACGACGACCGTCGCAGGCCACGGCAGGAGCCACCACCAGGAGGTCCCCTCGAAGGGTCCGATCACCTTGAGGAGGACGGGCCATCCCATGGCGGCCAGCAGAATCACGGCCCAGATCCCGAGGCTGATCAGGCTCACGGTGACGTACCGGCGGCTGACACCGCGCCATCGGCCGGGTTCGGCGCCGTTCGCGCCACCTGCCTCGGGACGGGTGGCAGGGTCCTCGGCCCGCAGCGGTTCCATGAGGTCCGGGTGCTCAGTCATCCGCGGGTCCCTTCGGGGTGCTCGGCCGGTTGGGTCTGCGTCCTCGGATGTTCCGGCTGTGCTCCGCGCGCGCCATTCCACCCTCCTGGGCCGGGCGGGGACGGGAGCGCGTGGACTTCCCGTCCGCCTCCCGTCCGGAGCCGTTGTCTTCCTCCGGATCATCGGGGGGCAGTCGGCAGAAGTTCTCCACGACCCACCCGATCACCGTGAGCAGTACGCCGATCGCCGTGATTCCAGCGACCTGCCACAACGGCCCCTGGTCCGAGCGGACGCCCACCAGGGTGAGCTGGTCGATGACCAACAGCCCGTGCCAACCGGCGATCATGGCACCGGCCACGGCATTGGCCTGCGCCAGAGCAGCGGTCACCGCACCCCAGGTGCGATCAAGGGTGATCTCACGGTCGCCGTCGCGAATCTTGCGGACCTGAAAACCCACGACCAGGAGGACCAGGGACTCGACCAGCAGCGCAATGCCCGCTGCCCACGGCAGCGACAACAGCGGCCCGCCCAGGCGCCCGGCCAGGAGGTCGGCGGCCCAGCCTGCCGTGAAGGACAGTGCGGCCACCAGGATCAGGAGCCGCAGGGTCAGGTACTTCACGGCAACTCCACGTCCGAGGGACCCGGTGCCGCGGTATCGGTCAGCAACGGGTAGCTGCGGGGAGCGATTCCCGGGAGATCGGGGGCCCGCTGGGCGAGTTCGCGCACGGGTTCCCCGGCCAAGGTGGCGTCCGGGTCGATCATCGACCACGGGACCAGCACGAAGGCACGCTCCCGCGCGCGGGGGTGCGGCAGGGTCAGGGTCGGTTCGTCCATGCTGAGCCCGCCGAAGTCGATGATGTCCACGTCCAGCGTGCGCGGGCCCCACTGGACCTCGCGAACGCGGTCGTGGGCGTCCTCGATCCGCTGGCAGGTGCGGAGCAGTTCGAACGGCCCCAGGGTGGTCTGCACCTTGAGCACGGCGTTGAGGAAGTCCGGTTGCCCTTCGGGCCCACCGACGGGTCGGGTGACCACCACGGGTGAGGCGCCAAGGACCTCAATGCCGTCGCTGGCCTGCAGGTCGGCCAATGCCGCCCGCAGCAATTCGGCGCGGTCACCCAGATTGGATCCGAGGGCGATGACGGCTTGTCTCATGGTGTTCGCTCCCTGGTGACCGTGACGGCGACGTTGCCGAACGGCACGGTGATCGGCGCCTGAGGCTTGTTGACGGTGAGCTCGACGAGCTGGATCGCCGGGTACCTTTCCAGGATGAGCCGTGCCGTGCGATCGGCCAAGGTCTCGATCAGGTCCACGGGTTTCGATTCGATCTCGGCGTGGATCAGCTCGGCGATCTCGCCGTAGTGCACCGTCTCGGTCAGCTCGTCGGTGCGCGCGGCGGGGGCAAGGTCCAGGTGCAGCACGGCGTCGACGACGAACGGTTGCCCGTTGCGCTTCTCCTCCTCGAGCACGCCGTGGTGGCCGAAGCCTTTGATCCCGGTGAGGGCGATCCGGTCGTTCGTCATGGCCGCTCCCCGGTTTCTTCGGTCCCGAGGGGTGACGGGGACAGCACGGGCGGGTTCACGCCTGCCCAGGCGTGGGCGACGGCGACGGCGTCCCGCGTGGTCGGCACGTCGTGCACCCGCACCGCCCAGGCCCCACGATCCGCGGCGAGCGCCGAGATGGCGGCGGTTGCGACGTCGCGCTCCCCCACCGCCCGCGGAGCCCCGTCCGTGGCCAGGAGGTTGCCCACGAATCGCTTGCGGGAGGCGGCGACCAGGATCGGGTATCCCGTGGCGATGAACTGCGGCAGGGCCCGGAGCAGGTCCCAGTCCTGTTGCCCGCCCTTGGCGAAGCCCAGACCGGGATCGAGGATGAGCTTGGAGGGATCCAGGCCTGCGGTCAGGAACCGCTCCGCGACCTCGGCGGATTCGCGCAGGACGTCGGTCA
Organism: Kocuria sp. JC486; assembly: GCF_011602805.1. Classification (NCBI taxonomy): domain Bacteria; kingdom Bacillati; phylum Actinomycetota; class Actinomycetes; order Micrococcales; family Micrococcaceae; genus Kocuria; species Kocuria sp. JC486. The sequence goes on from NZ_JAAOZS010000014.1 coordinate 27,418, forward strand.
CCAGGTCCTCGTAGACGGCCAGGGCGTCCATGGTCCCGGGATTGCCCCGGGAATGCATCAGGATGTAGGGCACCTGCCGTTCGGCCACGAGGTCGACCATGTCCTGACTCGTCGAGACGCCGGACACGTCGTTGACGCAGTGCGCCCCCGCGTCCAGGGCGGCCTCGGCCGTCGAGGCGTTGATGGTGTCCACCGTGACCAGGATCCCCGCGTCGGTCAGTTCACGGATCACGGGGAGGATCCGGCGTCGTTCCTCTGCGGGGTCCACCCGAATCGACCCCGGACGGGTGGACTCACCGCCGACGTCGACCATGTCCGCACCCTGCTCGGCCAACAACCGCCCGTGTTCGACGGCGGCCCGGTGGGTGTCGTGCTGTCCGCCGTCGGAGAAGGAATCGGGGGTGACGTTGAGGATGCCCATGACCAGGGTGCGGCCCGTGGGCAGGTTCTCCCACCGTTGCCAACCGAGTGCAGTGCGCTTGGGTTCCACGTCCGTCCGTTCCGCTCCCGTCATGCTCCGATTATCATCCGAGGACCAGGCTCATCGCTTCGGACCGGGTCGCGGGGTCGTGCAACTGACCGCGGACCGCGGAGGTCACGGTCTTGGACCCGGGCTTGCGCACGCCCCGCATGGACATGCACAGGTGTTCGCACTCGAGGACCACGATGGCCCCGTCCGCCTGGAGGTGCTCGACCAGCGCCTCCACGATCTGTGTGGTCAGCCGCTCCTGCACCTGGGGGCGTTTGGCGTACACGTCCACCAGCCGCGCCAGCTTGGAGAGCCCCGTCACGCGTCCACCCTTGCCGGGGATGTAGCCGATGTGGGCCTGCCCGTGGAAGGGCACCAGGTGGTGTTCACAGGTCGAGTAGAACGGGATGTCCTTGACCAGGACCATCTCCGAATGACCGATGTCGAACGTGGTGGCCAGGACGTCCTCGGGGCCCATGGTCATGCCCGAGAAGACCTCTTCATAGGCCCGGGCGACGCGCTGCGGGGTGTCCCGGAGACCTTCCCGTTCGGGGTCCTCCCCGATGGCCGCCAGGATCTCTCGGACCGCGGCTTCGATGCGAGGCTGGTCTACCACGGGGTGTTTCCCCCCTCGTACCGGGTGGACCCGCCCTGATCGGAGTCGCGCTCGTCCGTCTGCTCTTCTCCGGAGTCCTGTCGGACGTCCTCGGGGCTTTGCGGATTCTCCTCGGGTTCGCCTTCGCCGGGGAGGCGCTCGAACTGCTTGCGTTCTGCCTCGGAGGCCTGCGCGAGTTCTTCCTTCTCCCGGCTGGTCGTCACCGGCGGCAGGTCGGACTGGATCCGGGTGTCACCGGAGATCCACTGCTCACGCTCGGGCTGACGGACGATGTCCTTGAAGATCTCCGCGATCTCGGCCTCGTTCAACGTCTCCCGCTCGAGCAGTTCCAGGGCCAACCGGTCCAGGATCTCGCGGTTCTCGATCAGGATGCGGTGGGCCTCGTCCTGCGCGTTCTCCAGCAAGGCGCGCACCTCGGTGTCGACGACGGCGGCGGTGGCCTCAGAGTAGCCGCGGTCCTGGGCACCGCCGCGGCCCATGAACGGCTCCGAGTTGTCCCCGCCGAGCTTGACCGAGCCCACCCGCGTGGACATGCCGAACTGGGTGACCATGTTCCGGGCGGTGTCCGTGGCCTTCTGGATGTCGTTCGAAGCACCCGAGGACGGATCCTTGAACACGATCTCCTCGGCCGCGCGCCCACCCATGGCGTAGGCCATCTGGTCCAGCAGCTCGTTGCGGGTGGTCGAGTACTTGTCGTCGGCCGGCATCACCATCGTATAACCGAGCGCCCGCCCGCGGGGCAGGATCGTGATCTTGGTGACCGGGTCCGTGTTCCGCAGGGCCGCCGCCACCAGCGCGTGACCGCCCTCGTGGTAGGCAGTGACCTTGCGTTCGTGTTCCTTCATGAGGCGCGATCGCTTCTGCGGGCCCGCGATCACGCGGTCGATCGCTTCGTCCACGGCGCGGTCGTCGATGAGCTGCGCGTGGGAACGCGCGGTGAGCAGGGCGGCCTCGTTCATCACGTTGGCCAGTTCCGCACCCGTGAAGCCGGGGGTCCGCTTGGCCACGGAGGCCAGGTCGACGGATTCGTGCAGCGGCTTGCCCTTGGAGTGCACGCGCAGAATCTGCTCCCGGCCCTTCATGTCCGGGGCCTCCACACCGATCTGCCGGTCGAAGCGCCCCGGGCGCAACAGGGCCGGGTCCAGGACGTCCGGCCGGTTGGTCGCCGCGATCAGGATGATGTTGGTGTTCGCGTCGAACCCGTCCATCTCCACGAGCAACTGGTTGAGGGTCTGTTCGCGTTCGTCGTTGCCACCGCCCATGCCGGCACCGCGCTGGCGGCCGACGGCGTCGATCTCGTCCACGAAGATGATCGCCGGGGCGTTCTCCTTGGCCGTCTGGAACAGGTCACGCACGCGGGAGGCACCCACGCCTACGAACATCTCGACGAAATCGGAACCCGAGATCGAGAAGAACGGAACGGAGGCCTCACCGGCCACGGCCTTGGCCAACAGGGTCTTGCCCGTGCCGGGAGGTCCGTAGAGCAGCACACCCTTGGGCACGGAGGCCCCCAGTGCGGTGAAGCGGTCGCGTTCGACCAGGAACTGCTTGATCTCGTCCAGCTCCTGGACCGCCTCGTCCGCGCCGGCGACGTCGGCAAAGGTGACCTGGGGGTTGTCCTTGTCGAACTGCTTGGCCTTGGACCGCCCGAACTTCATGAGCTGGGACCCGCCGCCCTGCATGCGGGAGAACACGAACCAGAAGATCGCCAGGATGATCAGGAACGGCAGCAGGAACTGGATCATGGACAGCAGCCAGTTGTTCTGCACGGGCTGGTCCGTGTAACTGTCCAGGCCTGCCTCGTCGACGGCGTTGACCACCTGTTGGCCGCGCGGTTCGACGTAGTAGAACTCGACATTCTTGCCGTAGTCCTTGCCGTCGGCCGAGTAGTCATCGGCCAGCGTGAGTTCCACCCGCTGTTCGCCGTCGTAGATCTTGGCCTCTGTGGCCTTGTCGTCCTGCAGCAGCTGGAGACCCACGTTGGTGTCCACGCGACTGCCGTCCCCGGAGGTCAGCGTGGTGATCACGGGCACCAGCACGAGCATGGCAAGGAGAATCCAGAAGAAGGGCCCTCCGAAGAAGCCCTGTTTCTTTTTAGCGGTGGCCAAGTCCGATGGTCCTCTCTCGCGCGACACGAACCTGAGATCGACGCATGACGCAGCGCCGCAGAAGTCGAAAGGTCAATGTAACGCGCCGCGGACGATCCGTCGGAGTCGAGCTCCACGGTTCACCCCCTGGCGGAAACATTCCGGGGGAACCTCCAGACACGGTGAATCCTCGCCCCGGGAACACCACGTCCCGGGTGGGTGGGAGTCACCGCATCAGGAGTAGACGTGCGGGGACAGGATCGCGATGCAGTCCAGGTTGCGGTACTGCTCGGCCCAGTCCAGCCCGTAACCCACCACGAACTCGTTGGGAATGTCCCACCCGACGTACTTGACGTCGATCTCGACCTTGAGGGCTTCCGGCTTGCGTAGGAGGGTGCAGATCTCCACGGAGTTCGCACCGCGTGACTTGAGGTTGGACAGCAACCAGGAGAGGGTCAGCCCGGAGTCGATGATGTCCTCCACGATCAGAACGTCCCGACCGGTGAGGTCCGTGTCCAGGTCCTTGAGGATGCGCACCACGCCGGAGGACTTGGTCCCCGATCCGTAGGAGGAGACCGCCATCCAGTCCATCGGGTACTGCCCGGACAGGGCACGGGAGAGGTCCGCCATGACCATGATCGCGCCCTTGAGTACACCGACCAACAGGACATCCTTGTCCTTGTAATCGGCGTCGATCTCAGCGGCGAGCTCCACCACACGGCGGTCGATGTCCGCCTTGGTATGCAGGATCTCCTTGAGTTCGCCTGAAACGTCCTCGGCCTTCACGATGCTCCTAAGTTCTCGGCTTGTGTCTTGGAAGCTCCGGGCTCGACGGGTTCAACCCGAGGGGCGAAGTTCCAGGATCCCCCGGCCACATGAGTTGTCCTTGCGACCGGTGCGGATCGGGCGACGCCTGTACACGGCCACTTTACCCGCCATCTGGACGGGACCTGCCTGGCCGGTGCCTGCCGCCAGGTCCGCCAACGCCTCCATCCGCTCGAAGGACACGGCCTCGCCTCCGGCTTCCACGCATGCGGCCGCGAGCGCCCGCCGTGCAAGGGGGGCCGGGGCTTCCTGGAGCACCTCGAGGGAGAGCCCGACGCATGTCGGTGCCAGCCGTGGGGCACACCCCGCCTCCATCTCATCCCGGGCCCGGTCCCGCGCCTCTTCCAGCAGGCGTTGCGCCTGGTGGTCCAGGAGTTCGGCATCCGGTCCCAGGATCGCCGCGGAGCGCGCCAGGGATGCTGCCACGCCCGGACCGAGCTCGCGTTCGAGCATCGGCAGGACGGTGTGCCGCACCTTGGCGCGGAGGAAGGTTTCGTCCGTGTTGGTGGGGTCGATCCAGGGTTCCAGCTGTTCGGCCTCGCACACGGCCGCCGTCGCCTCCCGGGCAATGTCCAGCAGGGGGCGGAGCAGACGCAGACTGTCTCGGGTGGAGATCCGCGCCATGCCACCCAGCGAACGCGTCCCGGAGCCTCGGGCCAGCCCCAGCAGGACCGTCTCGGCCTGGTCGTCCCGGGTGTGACCCAGCAGAACGGCGTGCGCCCCGTGGTTCCGCGCGGCCCGTCGCAGGGCGGCGTACCGGGCGGTGCGCGCGGCGGCTTCGGGCCCGTCGTCACCGCGTTCGACCGTCACGGGCAGCACGTCCACCGGGTTCAGCCCCAGGGCCCGCGCCTGCTCAGCGGCACGTTCCGCGACCCGGGCGGAGCCCGGTTGGAGTTGGTGGTCGACGACGACGGCGCCCACCCGGAAGTGGCGGCGCCGGGCGAAATGGGCGGCGCCTGCGGCCAGGGCCAAGGAGTCGGGGCCGCCTGACAGCGCGACGAGCACCAGGTCCTCGGGCTGCGGTGGCCTTCCGAGGGAATCAGTCAGGCAGTTCTCGACCGCGCGGCGGGCTGCAGCGACTTGGGGATGCAACCGCCCTCGGCGACCGAACTGCGTCATGCGTGCACGCAGTGGCGGCGGAGGTCAGGAACGGAACTCACGGTTCACTGGCGGCCGTTGGGGTCGCCGTTGGTTTCGCGCAGGGCCAGGGTCAGGACCTTGACCAGTGTGGGGGCGGAGTTACCCAGTGCCTGGACGGCGTGGCTGAGTTCGACCGGCGGGATGACCGAGGCCAGCGCGGACACGGCGTTCGTCTCACCATGGATCCCTGCCTGGATCTGGGTGGTGGTCAGCACGGGCTGGGACTGCTCGACGTCATTCAGGGTCGCGTCGATGTCCTCCGTACCCGCGCGCTGTTCCAACATGACCAGGCGTTCGTAAACCGCAGGGTTGCCGATCTTGATCCGACGCCCGGAGTTGAGCTGGGAGAGCATGGGTGCGGACAGTCCGAGCACCTCTGCCAGACGACGTTGGGTGATGCCGTAGGCACTGACCACAGCGCCAAAACGCTCAGAGAGCGGCTGGCCGTAAAGCCTGATCTGCTGTTCGATGTTCTCGGAAGTCACGTTTGCAATTGTGTCACACGGGTGCGGCTGCGAGGGGCCCTGGACGGCCACCTCAGCTGTGAGCACACCCGGAACTTGCCCGTGTACACGCTGGTTGTGGGGTGAATTAGGGCTTGAGCACTCGGGGGACCCAGCTCTGGGGGTCACGGATCTCCGCTTCGGTGGGTAAGTTCCCCGCGTGGTCCCAGACGCGGTTGAATCCCTCCAACCCCGCGGAGTCGATCACCTCGGTGACGAACTTCTGCCCCTGGACGTACTGTTTGGCCTTCGCATCCAGCCCCAGGAACTTCCGGATCACCCGTTGCCCCGGGCTCTGGAGGTCACGGCGTCGGTCGAATCGACGGCGGATGGTCTTGACCGAGGAGACCACCGAAGAGTCCACGTTGTCCATGACCCAGTTGGCGTGCCCTTCGAGCAGGGACATCGTGGCCACGGCCGAGGACATGAGTTCCCGTTCCCGGTCCCCCAGCACCGCGGACATGGGGCCCAGGAGGTCGTCGTCGTCACGGCGACGGCCCTTGACCTGGCCGCCCACCGCGGCCACGGCCCGGCCCATCCTTGCCTTGAGCTGGTCCACGTCCCCGGTCATGGAGCTCGACAGGTCCTGGATGGTGCCCAACATGTGATTACGCAGCCAGGGCGCGGCCGCGAACTGGACCCGGTGCGTTTGTTCGTGCAGGCAGACCCACAGCCGGAAGTCCTCGGGCTCCACGTTGAGTTCCCGTTCGACCTCGAGCACGTTCGGCGCCACGATCATGAGACGGCCGCCGGGGTTACGCCTGGCCGCCTCCGGGGAGGTGAGCCCCGCGTAAGGGTCGTACTGGCCCAGGACCTTGGTCGACAGGAACGCCAGGATCGCGCCGGCCTCTGCTGCGGTCGCGCGGCTGCCGATCCATTGGGTGAGTTCGTTCGAACCGCGCCCACGGGCCCGGTACCTTCCTGCCAGCTCGTTCATGGCCGGTTCCAGCAGCGCTGCGAAGGTGGCCGCGTTGGCCTTCGCCCATCCGGCACGGTCCACCACGACGACGGGCGCATCACGCAGGTCACGCGCGGCCTCCAAACCGGAGATTCGGTGGACGTGGTCCACGGAGGTCTCGGCATGATGACGCATCGAGGCGACGGCCTGCTGCATGGCCCGCGCGGGCGGGGTGGGTCCTGCGGGGGTGGTCCTGGCTGCGACGGCGGCAGCGAAGCTCCACTTGATCAGACCGGAGTCCGTGGTGCCGGGGGTGCTGTGGGGCGTGGTCATGAAGCCATGCAACCACAGGCCGGGCCGTGCGCCGCATCGAAGGCCGCAACGATCAGTCCCCCATCAGCTCTGCGCGAGCGTCGCGAAGAACTCGTCGGCCCTGTTCCGGGCGACCCCGGTGTCCTGCACCCCGTCAAACAGGACCACGGCGATCATCCGTTCACCGTCGTCCCGGGTCACTCTCCCGGACAATGCGGTCACCGTGTTGAGGGTGCCCGTCTTGGCTCGCACGACGCCGCGACCCGCGGCTTCCGTGGGGTCGTCGAAACGGTCCTCCAGGGTCCCGGAGTCCCCACTGACCGGAAAGGTGGAAATCATGGGCGTGTACCGGTTCGGTGCATCTTGTTCGCCCAACAGCAGGATCCCCGCGAGCACCCGGGCCGTGACCCGGTTGGTCGGGGCCATGCCGCAGTTGTCGCCCACCACCACACCGTCCTCCGCGGTCACGTCCCGGCCGAGGGCCTCGCGCAGGGCTTCCTCGGTGGCCTTCCGTGCGCCCTGCACGCTGCCGGGGTGCCCGGACTTCACCGCCGCCATCCGCCCCAGGACCTCCGCCAGGCGGTTGTCGGAGTCCTGCATCATCACGGTTGCCTGTTCCTCGAGCGTGGCGGATTCAACGCGCCCGAGTTCACGTCCCTCGGCGGCCTTCACCGGTTGGCCCACCTCGACCGAGACCGGTTGCCCGGTTCGCTCCAAGAGTTCGGCGGAGAGCTCGCCGGCGAAAACCTCGGCCACGGTGCGGGCTGCGTCGTCGTCGTGGGTGTCCGTGGGGCGGCCGTCCGGGCCGGGAACGGTGTGTGATCCGAAGGCCATGGGGGCCACGGGGCCCACCTCGCCCGCCGCGACGTCGCCCGGGAGCCAGGCGTCGTTGATCGCGGGTCCCTCGAAGACGCTGGTGTCCAGGTCGACCTCGATCCGGTCGGGGAAGTCGTCCCGGTCCGTTTCCCGGGCCATGCTCCGCGCCGTCTCCTCGGCCAGGGTGGCCACCCCCGCGTGGCCCATGACGGCCTTCGGGTTGCTCTCGCCCGGGGAGAGCAAGGTGTCCCCGCCGGCCACGAGCACGACGGAGGAAGGGGTCTTCCCGGCCACCACGGTGGTGGCCAGCCGGTCCTCGACGTCCGCGTGGTGGAACAGGGAGAGTTCCGTGAGGATCTTCTGGTTGGAGGCGGGGGTGACGGGTTGGTCGGGGTTGCGTTCGTAGAGCAGGTCACCCGTTGCGGGGTCGGCCACGACGGCACCGGTGTTCTGCGCGGGGGCTCCGTCCAGCACACCGTCGATGGCGGTCACGGTCGATCCGGGCAATTTCACCGGGGTTGCTGTCGGTGTGGGGGTCGCCGGGTCGCCGGAGGTGTCCACCGCCTCGGGCTCGGCACCCGGGTCCTGGGGCCGATCGCCGAGGAATCTCGGAAGGGCCAACGCCAGGATCAGGACCAGGGCCGCCACCAGGACGGCGACGAGCGCCCCCACCCATCTGCGGGGGCGCCTCGGGTACCCGCCGGTTCCGGAGGAGCTTCGATCACCCTCCGGCCGGGGCGCGTCCTGGCTGGCCACGTGGACCATTGTGCCGTGAAACGTGAGGCGGCCCCGAAAGTACGGAACACCGCACCACGATCGAGGTCACAGAAGCCCGCGCCCGCTAGGATTGCCCCGGACAATGCGCCGCATCCGGCCACCGAACACGGGCTTCGGACCGGCGCACTCGCGGGACCGCCCGCACCACATCCTCAGATCGAAGGAGTTGCCATGGAGATGGACGTCACCATCGAGATCCCCAAGGGATCGCGCGTCAAGTACGAGATCGACCACGAGACGGGACGCATTCGCCTGGACCGTGTCCTGTTCACGTCGATGGGCTACCCGACACACTACGGCTACTTCGAGGACACTCTGGGCGAGGACGGGGACCCGCTCGACGCCCTGGTGCTGCTCGACGTCGACGTCATGCCCGGCGTGATCGTCGAGTCCCGCCCCATCGCCGTGTTCAACATGACGGACGAGGCCGGTGGCGACGCCAAGGTCCTCTGCGTGTCCACGGACAAGCGTTACGACCACATCCAGGGTCTCGAGGACATCGACGAGTTCAAGCAGAAGGAGATCCAGCACTTCTTCGAGCGCTACAAGGACCTGGAGCCCAACAAGTGGGTCAAGGGCGAGGGCTGGGCCGGGAAAGACGAGGCCGAGCGTCTGGTCTCCGAGGCGATCGAACGCTTCAAGCAGTCCCACTACGAATCCGCTGCCGAGGCGGAGCAGGAGGACTGAGCGCACCTGCTCGCCGCTGCTCAAGGGCCCGCACCGCTGCAAAGCGGTGCGGGCCCTTGCTCGCGCGTTGCGATGTCCGCGGCCTGTGGTTGAGTTGGCGGTGAGACCATGGAAAAACGGTGATGGAACAACGACGACGGACGGCGATGAACGTTGGAGAACGGCGGGAGGTGCCCGGTAACCATGCCCCGCTCTGACGAGGTACCTCAGCGGGTTCCCTACGTCCTGGAGTACCAGGGTCGCACGGTGGTCCTGGGCGAACCGTTCCACCTCGCGGAGCTGGATCGCATGCTGACCCGCTCCCACGTCTCGACGACCACCACTGTTTCCGGCACCGGTGGCACCCAGTTGGACGGGGTGCTGCTCAACAGCGTGTCGGTGGACCTGCCGATCCCCCGGTTCTGGGAACAGGTGCAGTCCGCCGCATTCGACGACGCCCCGTGGCCCGCCGACGACTCCCCTGTGACCGTGCCCGAGCCTCCCGCCTGGCTGGCCGCTGCCCGGTGCTGGGAGTACGACCCCGTCGCGCCGGTTCTTCCGGCGGTGGAGAGCACCAGGCTCGAGGAGCCCGGCGGGTGGCTGCACAGCCCGGGGTTCGCGGGCTTCGACACGTCCCGGTACGCCGGTTCGGTGGGTCTCTTCCAGCTCATGGACCAGGAGACCTTCTGGGTGCTCGCCTCCACGGAGGACTTGGTGGAGGTTCGCCTGCTGGCCCTGGACCTTGCCCGCTACCGCCGTGGGTTCCTGGAGCTGGGTGTTTGTTTCGACGAGTTCGAACGGCCCGGTTCGCTGCGGCTGCCCCTGATCTGCCGTGAGGTCCTGGAGGACGAGTTGATCGCCCGCAGCGTGGACATCGAACCGCGGTTCTGGCCGCGCGTGGACTGAGGTCGACGGCGGTGGGGCGCCTTGGACTGCTTCGCTTGAGGTCCGCTGCGGCGGCCCCACCGCCGTCGTCGTCCCTCACGAGACTCACTGCGGTTCTGAGATGAACCCTTCCTCGACCATCCAGTCGAAGGCGACGTCCGCTGGGTCCTTGCCCTCCACGTCCACCTGGGCGTTGAGTTCCTGCAGGGTCTCGTTGTCCAACTTGGCCATGACCGGCGCCAGGGTTTCCTCCAGCTCGGGGTGCTGGTCCAAGAATTCCTGGTTGAACACGGGCGAGCCGTTGTAGGCCGGGAAGTAGTGCTTGTCGTCCTCCAGGACCGTCAGGTTCAGGGAAAGGATGCGGCCGTCGGTGGTGAAGACCTCGCCGAAGTTGCACGACCCGTCCGCAGTGGCCGCGTAGATCGCACCAGTGTCGTAGAGACCGATGTTGTCGTCCGGGACTTCCTCGCCGCGGGGCAGGTCGTAGTGCTCGAGCATGGGGGTCATGCCGTCGGCGCGCGAGTTGAACTCCGCCTCCACGCAGAAGGTCCGGTCCTCGACCGGAAGGTTCTGGATGTCGGAGACCTTGGTCAGGTTGTGCTCCTTGGCGAAGTCCTCCCGAACGGCGAACGCGTAGGTGTTGTTGAACGGGCCCGCTTCGCCCCACACCAGGCCGTTGTTCAGGTCCTCGTCGTGCACGGCCTGCCATTGCTTCTGGGGGTCGTTGATGCCTTCTTCCTGACCCATGTAGGTCAGCCAGGCCGTGCCGGTGTATTCGATCGTGACGTCGGCGTCGTGGTTCATCATCATCTGGCGCACGGGCTGGGATCCGGGGACGTTGGTCATGTCCTGAGCGTTGAATCCCGCGGCGTCCACGGCTAGGACCAGGATCTTGCCGAGGATGAGCTGTTCCGTGAAGTTCTTGGAGACCACGCGGACGGGTTCGTCGTTGGCGCCGTCGATTTCCTGGATGGAGCCCGGGCCGAATTCCGGTGTGTAGGCGGTCGAGGACTGCAACCCGCAGCCGGTGATGGTCAGCATGCCCGCGCCCAGCATGGCAAGGACCGCCGTGACGCGGTGGGAGGTTTTGTGCTCACTCATGGGTCAATTCCTCACAGTCGGGGCGTCACAGGCCACGGGGGCGGGCAATGTGTTCGACGACGCGCCCCAGCCAGTCCACGGCCAGGGCCAGGACGGCGACCAGGACCGAGCCCGTGATCAGGACGCGCGGCAGACTCAGGTTCACGCCCGAGGTGATTAGCAGCCCCAACCCGCCCGCGTTGATGAAGGTCCCGAGCGTTGCCGTGCCGACCACCAACACGAGGGCGGTTCGCACCCCGGCCAGGATCAGCGGGACGGCAAGGGGCAGTTCCACGCGCCATAGCACCGCGGCCGCGGACATCCCCATTCCCCGGCCCGCCTCGACCAAGGACTGGTCCACGGCGTCCAGACCCGCCATGGTGTTCCGGAGGACCGGAAGGACGGCGTAGACCACCAGGGCCACGATGGCCGCGGTCGGCCCGAAGCCCATCCAGAACGCGAACACCACGATCAGACCCACGGCGGGTGCGGCCTGACCGAAGTTGACCAGGGCCGTCACCGGTGTGGTGAAACGCCGCATGGGCGGCCGCGTGAGCAGGATGCCGAGCGGGATGGCGATCACCAGGACCACGACCGTGGCGATGGCCGTCAGGTAGAGGTGCTCCAAGGTCATCGACCACAACTCACCCGGGGTCAGGGTGACCATCTCGGTGTCGCTGAGGTCCCGCGTGTACAGCCAGGCGAACAGCGCGCCCAGAATCGCCAGCAGGATGACCGGATACAGCAGCAGGGACGCCCATCCGCCACGGTCGACCTCGAGTCCGGTGTCGGTCTTGGAGGCCGCTTCCGTCGGTGTCTTTTCGGTGTCCAGCTGGCTCATGGCCGCTCACCACTCGTCTGCGGCAGCGCGGTTGAGCCGGATCCCTCGTGGGCATCCGAACGGGAGGGTTCAGCGGCGCCGTCGTCGTAGCGGCCGCGACCGGTGCCGACCTGGTCCGGGGTGATCAACGTGATCTCGCCGGTGTCCGGTGCCACCTCGATCCTGGCCTCGGCGTCGTTGGTCCCCACGGGTGAACGACCCGTGTCGGCGGCGCCCCGGTTGTCACGCAAGGACTGCATGACGGTGTCGATGTCCACCACACCCTCGAACCGGCCGCGGGGCCCCACCACCAGAGCGGCACCGGCGCGGGAGACCAGCATGGTGTCCAGCGCGTCCTCCAGGGTGGCGCCCATGCCCACGATCGGCAGGTCGGGTTCGTAGCGGGTGGGCAGCGCGGTGGCGCGGCGCAACTGCGCCACGCTCGGCCAGGCGATCGGCCGCCTGGCGCGGTCCAGGACCACCACGTGACCGTGCCCGGCCGCTTCCGCCTTCTGCACGGCAGTGGTGGGCGAGTCCTCCGGGGTCACGACGACGGCGTCCAGGATCGGCATCTCGTTGACGCGCGTCAGACCGAGCGCCTTCAGCCCTGCGCCACTGCCCACGAAGTCGGAGACGAAATCGTTGGCCGGTTCCGCCAGGATGCGTTCGGGGCTGTCGTACTGCTGGATCCGTGCGCCCTCGTCGAAGACCACCACCCAGTCGCCGAGCTTCACGGCCTCGTCGATGTCGTGCGTGACGATCACGATCGTCTTACGCAGTTCGTTCTGGATCGAGATCATCTCGTCCTGCAACCGCTGGCGGGTGATCGGGTCCACCGCTCCGAAGGGTTCGTCCATGAGCAGCACGGGCGGGTCCGCGGCCAGGGCGCGGGCAACGCCCACACGCTGCTGCTGACCACCCGAGAGCTGCTTGGGGTAGCGGTCCCGGTAGCTGTCCGGGTCAAGGGACACCAGTTCGAGCAGTTCGTCCACGCGTTCCGCGATGCGCTGCTTGTCCCAGCCGAGCATCTTGGGCACCAGCCCGATGTTGGCGGCAACCGTCATGTGCGGAAACAGGCCACCGGCCTGGATCACGTATCCCATCCGGCGGCGCAGGTCGTCGCCGTTCATGGTGGTCACGTCCTCGCCGTCGATCACGATCGAGCCTTCGGTGGGTTCGATCAGACGGTTGATCATCTTCATGGTCGTGGTCTTGCCACAGCCGGAGGGCCCCACGAACATGACGGTCGAGCCCGCCGGGATCTCGAGCGTGAGGTGATCGACGGCGGGAGCGGACTTGGACCCGTAACGCTTGGTGACGCCGTCGAGCAGGATGGGGACGCCCGTGATACGTCCGGGCTCTGTGGGCGCAGTGGTGGATTCAGACACGGAGACCTCGCGAGGTTGTGAGTCGGCCCAGCAGGATCAGCAAGGCGTCAAGGATGGTGGCCACCACGATCACGGCGACAATGCCCGTGATCACGGAGGCCAGGGAGTTGGCACCGCCCAGACGTGAGAGCCCGGAGAAGATGAAGCCGCCCAGACCCGGGCCCAGCACGAAGGCGGCGATGGCCGCGATGCCCATGACCATCTGGGCCGAGACCCGCATGCCCGTCAGGATCACGGGCCAGGCCATGGGCAGTTCCACGCGGAAGAACGTGGCCATGCGGCTCATCCCGATGCCTCGGGCGGATTCGACGACGCCTCCCGGGACCGAGTTCAGCCCGACCACCGCGTTGCGCAGGATCGGGAGCACGGCGTAGAAGGTCACCACCACGACGGCGGGCAGCACACCGAAGCCCAACGGGGCGATCAACAGGCCGATCATCGCGAAGGACGGGATGGTCAAGCCGATGGCCGTGAAGCTGTTGGCCAGGTTGCTCAACCTTTCGGAGCGGTAGGAGACCATGGCCAGTCCCACGGCGATCACCGTTGCCAGCAGCAGGCACTGGACAACCAGTGAGAAGTGCTGCCAGCTGGCGAACAGGATCTGTTGCCACCGGTCAGTGACATAGTCCATGGTCGATGCCCCCTCGGTCGCTTGACATCGGGCGATGTCGTCATTCGGACGGATGCAGCGCCCGAGGCGGGACTCCCGGAGGCCACCCCGGGACGTGCCCGGGATCACTCTCCACCATACTCCGACAGTTCACTGATGAGTCGGCATCGACCTCCGACTGGCGATTTTCAATGACATTTCACCTGGCCAGAGCAGGCATGAGTATTACGCAGCAATGACCGGGTACCGGCGTGGCCCCAGGCACGCAGTGCGACTCGTCCAGTGGATCACTGGCCGGGCGGGGTGCTCCGGTCGGCTCAGATCAGGCTGCGAAGGATCCTGGCCGCGCCGTCTTCGTAGACGCTGGTGGTGACTTCCCGTGCAACGGCCACGACCTCGTCGGGGGCCTGTCCCATGGCCACGCCTCGCGCGGCCCAGTCCAGCATCTCCACGTCGTTGCGGCCGTCACCGATGGCCACCGTGTGCGCGGGGTCCACGTGGAGGTAGCGGCGGACCTGTTCGAGCGCGCTGGCCTTGGACACGCCGGCAGCGGCCACGTCCAGCCAGGCGGTCCAGCCGACTGAGTAGGCGACACCGTGCAGACCGGCGGCGTCGATGGCCCGGGCGAAGTCCTCCGGGGTCTCCTCCGAGCTGTAGACCACCAGGCGGACGGCATCCAGGTCCGCCAGCTGGGGGATGTCCGTGCCGATGGCCTGGATCCCGAAGGACCGGTCTTGGAAGCGTTCGGTCGCGAAGAAGTGCCCGTCGGCCGTCTCCAGCGCGAACTTGGCGGTGGGCAGCGCGTCCTTGAGAGCGTCCAGGGCGGCACCGGGGTTGAAGGTCACGGCGTCGATCACGCGGTGATAGTCCGGCAGGCTCGGGTCCAGCTGGAGTGTCACGCCGCCGTTGGAGCACACCGCAAAGCCGCTCTCGAGTCCCAGCTGTTCGCACACGGGCAGCGTGGCCCCACGGGAGCGCCCGGTGGAAATGACCAGGTGGTGCCCTGCGGCGGCGGCCGCCAGGGCGGCCTCCTTGACCTCGTCGGACATCGCACCGTCGTGGTCGACCAGGGTGCCGTCCACGTCCAGGGCGACCAGGTACTTGACGCCCTTCTCGAGCTCCCAGTCGCTGCCCACCGGATCCCTGTCGGGTTCCGGGAAGGGCGAGGTGCCGGGCTGGAGGAACTCGGGGGTCTCCACGGCGTCGTCGTATTCGCCGGTGCGGTCGGCGCTGTACTCGCCGTCGAATTCTTCCAAGAGGTCTGCGTTCTCGAACCGGTCGTCGCTGCCGGTGTTCTTCTGCGTCGTCATGGTCGTCATGCTGTCACACCACCACGACACGCTTCCGTTCGGTGGACCACAGACGAACCGAGAGATGAACGGCGCCTGACACCTTGACGCCGAGTTCGGGGTTGTTCCGCCTATTCGGCGAAATAGGCGGAACAACCCCGAACTCGGCGGGAGGAATGGGGTCAGGCGATGACGTCGATGCGTTCCTGGTTGCGCATGTACGGGCGGAGGGCCTCGGGGATAATGACCGAGCCGTCGGCCTGCTGGTGCGTCTCCAGGATCGCGACCAGCCAGCGGGTGGTCGCCAACGTGCCGTTGAGGGTCGCCACGGTGCGGGTGCCACCCTTCTTGACCTTGCCGTCCACCGTGGTGTCGGCCAGCCGCTCGCGGATGTTGAGGCGGCGGGCCTGGTAGGTGGTGCAGTTGGAGGTCGAGGTGAGCTCGCGATACCGCCCCTGCGTGGGGATCCAGGCCTCGCAGTCGAACTTGCGGGCCGCGGAGGTCCCCAGGTCACCGGCGGCGGTATCGATCACGCGGTAGGCCAGCCCGCAAGCCTGCAGCATCTGCTCTTCCCATTCGAGCATGCGGGCGTGCTCGGCCTCGGCCTGGTCCACGTCGCAGTAGACGAACATCTCGAGCTTGTTGAACTGGTGCACGCGGATGATGCCGCGGGTGTCCTTGCCCGCCGACCCGGCCTCACGGCGGTAGCACGAGGACCAGCCCGCGTAGCGCAGGGGTCCGGTGGTCAGGTCCAGGATCTCGTCGGCGTGGTACCCGGCGATCGCCACCTCGGACGTGCCGACCAGGTAGAGGTCGTCCTTCTCCAGGCGGTAGATCTCGGCGTCGTGTTCGACGTCGAAGCCCGTGCCGGCCATGATCTCCGGGCGCACCAGCGTGGGGGTGGTCAGGGAGATGAAGTTGTTGTCCACCGCCAGGTCCTGGCCCATGCGCAGCAAGGCGGTCTCCAGGCGCGCGATGTCGCGCTTGAGGAAGTAGAACCGCGATCCGCCGACCTTGGCGCCGCGTTCCATGTCGATGCCGTCGACCAGCTCAGCGATGGCCAGGTGGTCCCTCGGTTCGAACCCCTCGGCGGTGAAGTCCCGCGGGGTGCCCACGTGCTTGACCACCTCGTAGTCATCCTCACCACCGGTCGGGACGCCGTCGATGATCAGGTTGGGCATGGTCTTGAGCAGCTCGTCGATCGCGTTCTGCGCCTCGGCGGCACGGGTGTCGGCGTCCTTGACCCGGTTGGCCAGCTCCTTGACCTCGGCCAGCAGCTGCTGCTTCTCCTCGCCCTGGGCCTGCGCCACCTTCTTGCCGAAGACTTTCTGCTCCGCCCGGAGGTTCTCGTACTCGGTGATCGCGGACCGGCGTGCGGCATCCGCGTCGAGGACGTGGTCCACGGTCTCCGGAGACAGCCCGCGGGCGGTCTGCGAGGCACGGAACTTGTCGGGGTGTTCGCGAAGAAGATTGATGTCGATCACCAGGCCAGGGTATCCGAGGTTCTTCACCCACCCGCGACCGCGACCGCACTCGACAGGGACCCGGGCGGAAGTGACTATCCTCGAGGGGGCGGTACACGCTGAGACCGCCCTGTCCGAGGCGAGGCACCCTCACTGGACCCCGCCTTCCCGGACCCTTCCGACCCTTCCCTCACCTCCCCCGACCTTTGCCCGCTAGCGCGGCTAGGAGCCAACCGTGGCAGCAACGCCAACCCCACAACGCGTGGCGGTCGTGATCAACCCCTCCAAGTACGACGCCGACTCGGCACGTGACACGGTCGTCGTCGCCTGCCGCAAGGCCGGGTGGCCGGATCCGGAGTTCCTGCCGACCACGGTCGACGACCCCGGTACGTCCATGGCGCAGGCCGCACTCAAGTCCGGCGCGGACGTGGTCCTGGCCGCGGGTGGTGACGGCACGGTGCGTACGGTGGCCGAGGTCCTGGCCAATTCGGGCACGCCCCTGGGTCTGATCCCGTTGGGGACCGGCAACCTGCTGGCGCGGAACCTGGGCGCTCACCTGGACGACGTTCACCATTCGGTGGACATTGCGCTGTTCGGCGACCAGCGGTTGATCGACATGGTCTCCTTCAGCACGGAGAACATGCGCGGTGAACGCTTCGAACACGCACTGTGCGTGATGGGCGGCGCCGGATTCGACGCCGAGATCATGTCCAACACCCGTGACGAACTCAAACGACAGATCGGGTGGATGGCCTACATGGAGGCCGGCATGCGCCGCATGACCGCGGAGCCCGCGTGGACCCGGTACAGCATCGACGGCGGCCCCTGGCAGACCAAGCGCCTGCGCTCGATCATGGCCGCCAACTGCGGCGTTCTGACCGGAGGCCTGGTGCTGGTCCCCGGGGCGAAGTTGAACGACGGACGGATGGACGCCGTCGTCATCGCCCCGCGCGGTCCGTTGGGCTGGGTCACGTTGACCAGCAAGGTCATCTTCAAGCAGCGCCACGACCTCCCCGCCATGGAACACCACCGGTGCAAGAAGCTGCGCGCCGAGTTCCACAAACCCACAGAGGCACAGATCGACGGCGACGGGCTGGGCCGGATCACGGCCTTCGAGGCGAACATCATGCCGGAGGCCTTGGCCCTGCGCGTTCCGCCGTCGCAGGGCGACGACGCGCACGACATCATCACCTGAGCGGCGAGGACCGGACCGAGCGGCGGGTGGTGGGGCTTCCGCAGACCGTCAAGCGAAGCAGGTCAAGGAAGCCCCACCACCCGCCGTACCCGTGTCCTTGCCGGGCAGGCTGGTAGTTGCCGTGGGCTAGAACGCCCCCGCCAGGGCGAAGATCAGCGCCGACAGGCCGAAGCCGATCACGCCGATCAGGGTCTCCAGCACGGTCCAGGTGCGGAAGGTGGTCTTGACGTCCATCTCCAGCAGACGACCCACCAGCCAGAAGCCGGAGTCGTTGACGTGGGACAGCGCGACCGAACCGGCCGCCACGGCCAGGACCAGGGCCGCGACCTGCACCTGGTTGTAGTCACCTGCCGCCAGCGCGGGCGCGATCAGACCGGCCGCCGTCGTGAGAGCCACGGTGGCCGAGCCCTGGGCGACGCGCAGGACCAGAGCTATCAGGAACCCGGCCAGGATCACTGGAATCCCAAGGTCGGAGAGGACGTCCGCCAGGGCGTCCCCGATCCCGGAGGCGCGCAGCACACCACCGAACATGCCACCGGCGCCGGTGATCAGGATGACGGAACAGACCGGGCCGAGTGCGGATTCGAAGGTCTTCTCGATCGCGGACCCGCTGACGCCGCGAGCCGCGCCGATCAGCAGCGCAGCCACGATCAGGGTGATGGTCAGGGCAATCGGAGTCTGCCCGATGGCCACCAGGACCTGGTACCAGAGGGATTCGCCCGCGGACTCGGCGATCACACCGGAGTCCAGCAGGGTGGTCAGGCCGGTGTTCAGGAAGATCAGGATCAGCGGCAGCAACAGGACGAAGACCACGGTGCCGGTCTTCGGCGGGTTCTGGACCTCCTCCGCCTCACCCAGGATGCTGGGCACGGGAAGGTTGATCCGCCGACCGGAGTACAGGCCGAAGAGGTAGGAGCTCAGGTACCAGGCGGGCAGCGCCACCAGCACGCCGAGGAGCAGCACAATGCCCACGTTGGCCTCGAAGAACGCGGAGGCCGCGACCGGGCCCGGGTGCGGCGGCAGGAAGATGTGCATCACGGAGAACGCACCCACCGCAGGCAAGGCGTATCGCAACACGGACCCGCCCAGGCGCCGAGCGACCGAGAAGACCACGGGCAGCATGACGACCAGTCCGGCGTCGAAGAAGATCGGGAAGCCGAACAGCAGCGATGCGATCCCCAGCGCCAGCGGGGCACGCTTCTCCCCGAACACGCTGATGAGTTTGTCCGCGAGCACCTGGGCGCCGCCGGAGGTTTCGAGCAGGCGACCGAGCATGGCACCCAGGCCCACCAGCAGGGCAACGCTGGCCAAGGTGGTTCCGAAACCATTGGTCAGGACGGGCACCACCGCGTCCATGGGGATCCCCGCGGCCACGGCCGTGAGGCCGCTGATCACGATCAGGGCAAGGAACGCGTGGACCTTGAACTTGATGATCAACACCAGCAGGACCACGATCGCGGCCGCCGCGATGGCTAACAAGGGACCGGCGGTGAGGGTCTGTTCCCAGCCTTCGAGTTGTTCAACCATGGCAACTCATTTCTGTGCCACGGCCTCATTGCCGTGGGACCTCGCTATCCAAGGACGTATGGGGGGCGACCCGCTATTGCAGGCCGCGCAAGTCCGCCACCCAGTCCCTGGCTTGGGTGAAGGCGCCGTCGGTGTGATGACCGGCGACGACGGCGGGCTTGTGATCCGCCCGGGCGTATGAGCCCAGGAAGCGTGTGGTGGGACAGATGCGGCGCAGACCGACCAGGGCCTCGGCAACGCGTTCGTCCCGGACGTGACCGTCGACGTCCACGGAGAAGAAGTAATCCCCCAGGTAGTTGCCCGTGGGCCTGGACTCGATCCGGCTCAGGTTGACCCCGCGGGTGGCGAACTGTTCCAGGATTTCCATCAGGGCGCCGGCGCGGTCCTCCCAGAGGGGAATGACCAGGGTGGTCCGGTCCGCGCCCGTCCGTTCGGGCAGCGGGGAATCGGGGCCACCCAGGTGGACGAAGCGGGTCACGGCTTCCGGGTTGTCGCCGATGTTCTCGGCCAGCACCACGAGTTCTGGGTGGGTCTCACACACCGTGGGTGCGCAGATCGCGGCGTCGTAGGACACCGGTTCGTCACCGAGCAGTCCCAGGGCACCGGCCGCAGTCGAGGACGCGGGGATGTACTCGGCCTGCGGAACGTGGGTCTCGGCCCAGTCCCGCACCTGGGCCCAGGCGTGCGAGTGGGTGGACACGGCCTTGATCTCACTCAGAGGCTTGTCCTGCGTGGCCACAAGGTTGAACCGGATCGGCACGAGCATCTCGGCGAGGATCCGGACCTCCGGGCCCACGGCCACGGCGTCCAGGGTGGCGGAAACCCCGCCCTCCACGGAGTTCTCGATCGGTACGACGGCGGAACTCACGCGCCCGTCGCGCAATGCCGCGAGCGCGGCGGGGACGGAGCTGGCGGGAAGGTGGTCGGTGCCGTCGGGGTCGACCTGGCGCAGGGCAGCCTCGGTGAAGGTCCCGGCGGGACCCAGGTAGGCGATGGTCATGGGCGGCGGGCCGTCACTTCACGGTCGGTTCGTCGCCGGTCTCGGAGACCATGGGCTTCTCGGCGTCAGCCCAGGCCCCCATGCCGCCCAGCACGTTGACGGGGTCGAATCCCGTGCCGGCCAGGAAGGCGGTTGCACGCAGGGAACGTCCACCGGAGCGGCAGATGACGTAGACGTCCTCGTCCACGGGGACCTCGCCGTAACGCGCGGAGAGCTCACCCAGCGGGATGTGCTGGGCGCCGTCGATGTGCCCGGCTTCCCACTCGAAATCCTCGCGAACGTCCAGGATCTTGGCGTCGGCCGGGACCTCGTCCACGGAGGCGCTGGGGAGATTGTCGACGTTGTCCACGCGGAGACTCCTTCTGATCGATCTGGTGAACGCTTCGCCCACCGCACTCAGGGTACGCATCCGGTGGCGCATGAGCGGCAATACACCGGGGCGGCGCTTAGCCTAGTGTGAGCTGACCCCGGAGGAACATTCGTGATCGACGACAACCCGCACCTTGCACCCTACGCCGCGGTGTCTCTCATGTTCTCCGCACTGTCCAACCCGGCGCGGTCGGCCATCGTGCACCGCCTGACGGAGTCGCCGTGTTTCGTGGGCGAGTTGGTCGAGCACCTGGAGCTCGCGCAACCACTGGTCTCCCAGCACCTCAAGGTTCTCCGGGAAGCCCACCTGGTGCAGGCGGTCCGGCAGGGGCGGCAGAGCCGCTACCAGCTCACGGACGAACACGTCACCCACCTGTTCCTGGACGCCCTGCACCACACCCAGGAGCACTCGGAGGCAGCGCCCAGACTCAGCCTTTGACGTACTCGGCCAGATGCTGACCGGTCAGCGTCTGCGCCGAATCGACCAGGTCGGTGGGAGTGCCTTCGAACACCACCCGCCCGCCGTCGGAACCGGCTCCCGGGCCCAGGTCGATGATCCAGTCCGCGTGCGCCATGACCGCCTGATGGTGCTCGATCACGATCACGGACTTCCCCGAGTCCACGAGTTTGTCCAGCAGGGCCAGCAGTTGTTCGACGTCGGCCAAGTGCAAACCCGTGGTGGGCTCGTCCAGGACGTAGATCGCGCCCTTCTCAGCCATGTTCGTGGCCAGTTTGAGGCGTTGCCGCTCGCCCCCGGAGAGCGTGGTCAGCGGCTGGCCCAGGGTGATGTACCCCAGCCCCACGTCGTCCAGGCGGACCAGGATCTTGTGCGCGGCGGGCAGCTTGAAGCCCTCGGTGGCCTGCCCGTCGTCGTTGGTGGTGCCCGATGCGCCGTCGAAGAACTCCCGGGCCTGGGCCACGGACATTCCCAGGACCTCACTGATGTTGCGTCCGCCGAGTGTGTACTCGAGGACGGCGGACTGGAAGCGTTTGCCCTCGCAGTCCTCACATTCCGTGGCCACGCCAGCCATCATCGCCAGGTCCGTGTAGATCACCCCCGCGCCCTTGCAGGTGGGGCAGGCCCCCTCCGAGTTGGCGCTGAACAGTGCGGGCTTGACGCCGTTGGCCCTGGCGAAAGCCTTGCGAATCGGTTCCAGGAGACCCGTGTACGTGGCCGGGTTGGAGCGGCGCGAACCCTTGATCGCACTCTGGTCGATGGCGATCACCGTGTCGTCCCCGGCGGCCTCGGCCAGGAACCCGTGGATCAGCGAACTCTTGCCGGAGCCGGCCACACCGGTCACCACCGTGAGCACCCCCAGGGGAACGTCGACGTCGACGTCGCGCAGGTTATGCCTGTCCGCACCTCGGATCTCGATCGCCCCGGAGGGCTTGCGCACCGAATCCTTGAGCGCGGCCCGGTCCCCCAGGTGCCGACCCGTGAGCGTGTCGCTGGCACGCAGGCCCTCCACAGGTCCCTCGTACTGCAGCTCGCCACCCGCTGTGCCCGCCAACGGGCCCAGGTCCACGACGTGATCGGCGATCAGGATGGTCTCCGGCTTGTGTTCGACCACCAGCACGGTGTTGCCCTTGTCGCGCAGCTGCAGCAGGAGGTTGTTCATCCGCTGGATGTCGTGCGGGTGCAGCCCCACCGTGGGCTCGTCGAACACGTAGGTCACGTCCGTCAGCGGCGAGCCGAGGTGCCGGATCATCTTGGTGCGCTGCGCTTCGCCGCCGGAGAGCGACGACGACGACCGTTCGAGCGCCAGGTACCCCAACCCGATCTCCACGAAGGAGTCGAGTAGTTCGGTCAGGGAACCCAGCAGCGGGGCGACGGACGGGTCCTCGATGTCGCGCACCCATTCGGCCAGGTCGCTGATCTGCATGGCGCAGGCATCGGCGATCGAGATCCCCTTGATCTTGGCGGACCGTGCGGCGTCGTTCAGGCGCGTGCCGCCACAGGCGGGGCAGGCGGTGAAGGTGATGGCCCGGTCCACGAACGCGCGGATGTGGGACTGCAAGGATTCTCGTTCCTTGGACAGCATGGACTTCTGGATCCGGGGAATCACGCCCTCGTAGGTCAGATTGATCCCGTCCACCTTGATCTTGGTGGGTTCGCGGTAGAGCAGGTCCTGGAACTCCTGCTCGGTGAACTTCCCGATCGGCTTGTCCATGTCGAAGTACCCGGAGCCGCCGTACAGCCGCCCGTACCAACCCTCCATCGAGTAGCCGGGGACCGTCAGTCCGCCGTCGTTGAGGGACTTCTCGGCGTCGTAGATGGCGGTGAAGTCGAAATCCGAGACTCGCCCCAGTCCTTCGCATTCGGGGCACATGCCGCCGGTGATGCTGAACTCGCGGCGTTCCTTGACCTCCTTGCCGTCCTTCTGCAGCGTGACGGCGCCCTTTCCGCTGATGGTCGCCACGTTAAAGGAGAACGCCTTGGCCGAGCCGATGTGCGGTGTGCCCAACCGGCTGAACAGAATCCGCAGCATCGCGTTGGCATCGGTCACGGTGCCGACCGTGGAGCGGACGTTGGCCCCCATCCGTTCCTGATCCACGACGATCGCGGTGGTCAGACCCTCCAGCACGTCCACGTCCGGGCGGGCCAGGGTGGGCATGAAGCCCTGGACGAAGGTGCTGTAGGTCTCGTTGATCAGCCGCTGTGATTCGGCGGCGATGGTGCCGAAGACCAGGGAGCTCTTTCCGGATCCGGACACTCCGGTGAACACCGTCAGACGGCGTTTGGGGATCTCGACGTCGATCCCCTTGAGGTTGTTCTCCCGTGCCCCTTGGACACGGATGACCTCGTGGCTGTCAGCCTCACCGACCGAGGGCTGCTGTGCTGCGGTGGTGCTCGGATCCGACGGTGTGGGGGTCATGGTGGCTCCGTTCGTCCTGCCTGGGAATCTGCGTGGATTCGATCGGGCCCGGCCCGTCGGTCAGGGGCAGATTAAACCAGGTCACGCGGACAGCATTCGTCCTCTGTCGAACCGGGGCCGGGTTCTCTACCATTCACCCATGGATTCCGGAAACATCACCGAGCGACCACCACACGATTCCCACGGGCACGATCATCACGACCGTGGGTTCAAGAAGGTCCTCGGCGCGCTGGATGCGATCATGCTCGGTTTCGGCGCGATGATCGGCTTCGGCTGGGTCATCCTGACGGGCGGGTGGATCAACGACGCCGGAACGTGGGGCGCCGTGCTGGCCATGCTCGCAGGCGGGGCCATCATGGCGGTCGTCGGCCTGGTGTACGGCGAACTAGTCGCGGCCATGCCCGCCGCCGGTGGTGAGCACAACTACCTCATGCGAGGCATGGGTGCCCGGTGGGCGTTCGTGGGCTCGTGGGCCATCACGGTCGGGTATATCACCATCGTGGCCTTCGAGGCGGTGGCTGTGCCGCGCACCATCGGCTACATTGCCCCGGGCCTGCTCGAACACGTCAAACTGTGGGAGGTCGCGGGCTCGGAGGTGTACCTCGTGTGGGCCCTCGTGGGCACGGTCTTCGCGGTGATCATCACGGGGATCAACATCATCGGCGTCAAACAGGCCTCCGTGGTGCAGACCTTCGTGGTCCTGTTCCTGCTGATCATCGGCGCGATGATGGTGTTCGGCGCGTTCACCGGAGGCTCCGCGGGGAACATGGAGCCCGCCTTCACGGGCGGCTTGGGCGGATTCTTCCTGGTCCTGGTGGTGGTGCCGTTCCTGTTCGTGGGCTTCGACGTGATTCCGCAGGTCTCCGAAGAGATGCACATTCCGGCCAAGAAGCTCGGCGCCACGATCGTGGTCGCCGTGATGATGGCCGCCGTCTGGTACGTCGTGGTGGTCCTGGCCACCTCCGCCTCCCTTCCCGCTGGCGAGCTTGCCGTGGCGGACATTGCCGTGGCCGATGCCATCGGAGCGGCCTTCGATTCCCAGGTCTTCGCCAATCTTCTGTTGGCCGGTGGTCTGGCAGGCATCCTGACCTCGTGGAACTCCTTGCTCATGGGCGCCAGCCGTCTGCTCTGGGCGCTGGGTGCTTCCCGGATGATCCCCACCTGGTTCGCCAGGATCCATCCGCGGTTCGGCACCCCGGTCAACGCGCTGCTGTTCGTGGGCGTGATCTCCGCGGTGGCGCCGTTCTTCGGTCAGGAGATGCTGGGCTGGCTGGTGGATTCCGGGTCGCCGTCGATCGTGATGGCCTACTTCATGGTGTCGATCGTGTTCGTGATCCTGCGTCGGCGTGAACCGAACATGCCCCGCCCCTTCCGGATCGGTGGCCGCGGACACGGGGGCATGTTCATCGGCGGTCTCTCGGTTCTACTGTGCGCGGCCCTGCTGTCGCTTTACATCCCCGGGATGCCCGCGTCGCTGACCGTGCCGCCTTACGTGGTCTTCGGCTTGTGGTGGGTGCTCGGCTTGGTGTTCCTGGTCCGGATCCCGCGCGGCATCGGTCCCGGCGCGGATGCGGAGTCGCGCCTGATCGCAGCCAAGAGTCGCTGAGTCCCACCGCGGGAACGGTGCGCTGTGCACCAAATCAGCGGCCCTGGCCCCCTGATAATCCGGGCAGACGCATGCCTAGGATGATCCAGAACCTGCCGGTGAGCCCCTGCCCGCCGGACGTCCATGCCTGTCGATGACGACAGCCGCAGAAGGAGACCAACCCCCATGGCCGAACACACCGCCGTCGCCACCGGAGCCCCCTCCGTGTCCGCAGAACAGATCCGCGATCTGCTTGCCAGGACGCCCAAAGGCCTGTTGATCAACGGGACCTGGCGGGACGCCTCGGACGGCGGGACCTTCGACGTCGAAAACCCCGCCACCGGGGAGGTCCTGGCCACTCTGGCCTCCGCGACGCCCGAGGACGCACAAGCCGCCATGGACGCCGCGGCCGAGGCACAGGAGGACTGGGCCCGGACCGCGCCCCGGGAGCGCGCCGAGATCCTGCGCCGCGCCTTCGATCTGGTCCAGGAGCGCCGCGAAGACCTGGCGCTGCTGATGACCCTGGAAATGGGCAAGCCCCTGGCCGAGGCCAACGGGGAGATCACCTACGGCGGAGAGTTCCTGCGATGGTTCTCCGAAGAAACGGTCCGGCATTACGGCCGCACCGCATCCACCCCCGAGGGCAACCTGCAGATGGTGATCCGGCACAAGCCCGTGGGCCCCTGCTACCTGATCACCCCGTGGAACTTCCCGCTGGCCATGGCCACTCGCAAGGTCTCCCCCGCCGTCGCGGCAGGCTGCACCATGGTGCTCAAGTCGGCCAAGCTGACCCCGCTGACCTCGCAGTACTTCGCGCAGATCATGATCGACGCCGGTTTGCCCGCCGGTGTGCTCAACGTGGTCTCTTCCAAGTCCGCGTCGGCGGTCTCCAAGCCGATCATGGCGGACCCGCGCCTGCGCAAGGTTTCGTTCACCGGATCGACCCCCGTGGGCAAGCAGCTCATCAAGGACGCCGCCGACAACGTCCTGCGGACCTCCATGGAGTTGGGCGGCAACGGCCCCCTGCTGGTGTTCGACGACGCCGACCTGGACAAGGCCGTGACCGGAGCCGTGGCGGCCAAGATGCGCAACATGGGCGAGGCCTGCACCGCCGCCAACCGCATTCTGGTTCACGAGTCCGTGGCCGAGGAGTTCATGGAGAAGTTCGCCACCACGCTGGCCGGGCTCACCGTGGGCGACGGAACGTTGGAGGACACCAAGGTGGGACCCCTGGTGGATTCGAACGCGCTGGAGTCCGTCACCGCGTTCGTCGACGACGCCGTGGCCAAGGGCGCCCGCGTGGTCACCGGCGGTCACCGCGTGGGTGACAAGGGGTACTTCTACGCCCCCACCGTCCTGGCCGACGTGCCGGAAGACGCCCGGGTCTCCTGCGAGGAGATCTTCGGCCCCGTGGCCCCGGTCATCACGTTCAAGGACGAGGACGACGCCGTCCGGATCGCCAACACCACCGAGTACGGGCTGGCCTCCTACGTGTTCACGGAGGACTACAAGCGCGCCTACCGTGTGGCCGACCGCATCGAGTTCGGCCTCATGGGGCTGAACGTCGGGGTCATCTCCAACGCCGCGGCACCCTTCGGAGGCGTCAAGCAGTCCGGTGTGGGCCGCGAGGGCGGGGCCGAGGGCATCGAGGAGTACAGCACGGTGCAGTACATCGGCGTCGAGAGCCCCTGGAGCTGACCATCGAGCACCTCTGACAGGTTTGACAGGTTCGACAGGGAAAAGGCCACTTCAGCGCAGGCGAAGTGGCCTTTTCCCTGTCAGAACTGCCCGCCTGAGGCACGGTTCTGCTGGGCGTGTGGCCCGGATCTGCTCAGAACGGGACCCCGCATCGCAGGATGGCATTCGCGTAGGGTGTGGCCTCCCCGGTGCGCACGACGAAACGCGCCTGCCGGGTCAGTTCTTTGAACTCCTCGTGCGGGACCCGCCGAGCCTCCGGAAGGTTGCGGGCCAACACCTGACGCACGGGCGACGTGTCTGCTTCAGCTGCAATGACAGCAGCCTCCACCTCGACTTCCGCCAGAACTGCCTCCAGTACCTCCGCAAAGCTCGGAACCCCCGTGATCACGGCCAGGTCCACGCACTCGACGCCCGGGGGAACCGGCAGGCCCCGGTCGCCGATCACAAACGTGTCCGTATGGCCCAAGCGGGCGATCCGTTCGTTGAGCTGGGCATGCAGGATTCCGCCCCGTTTCACGCCGTACCCCCCAGCTGCGGGAGGTTATCCGTGACGGACGGGTAGCTGGGCTGGGCGCCGATTCCAGTG
The DNA here is from genome assembly GCF_011602805.1 of Kocuria sp. JC486. Lineage (NCBI taxonomy): Bacteria > Bacillati > Actinomycetota > Actinomycetes > Micrococcales > Micrococcaceae > Kocuria > Kocuria sp. JC486. The sequence continues at coordinate 54,898 of NZ_JAAOZS010000014.1, forward strand.
GCCGCGAACGCGCCGACCCGTGAAGCCGTGCAGGCCGCGTCGCACAGTCTCTCCCCCCGGGCCAGCCCCACCGCGAGCGCACCGATGAAAGCGTCACCTGCGCCGGTGGTGTCCACCGCGTGAACGGGGGCGGCGGGGACCTTGTGGGTGCCGTCGTCGTCGGAAACCAGCGACCCCTTGGCGCCCAGGGTGAGGACGACGGAGGGGATTCCGGTGGCCCTGAGCAATGCAACGAGTTCTTCAGGGTCGGCCGCTGCGGGCAGGCGGCTGTCGAGCTGCTCCAGGACCAGTGCCGCTTCGTGTTCGTTGACCACGAGCGGGTCTGAGGCCAGCAAGGCCTCTCGGTCCAGGTCCAGGACCGGAGCGGGGTTGTGCAGGAAACGCCCCGTGGCGAGCCCCGGTAGCGTTTCAACCCCCTCCGCCGGGATTTCCCCCTGGCACACGACGACGGCCGCACCCCGGATCACCTCGGCAGCATCGTTCACACGGTGTGCGTCCACAGTGGAGTTTGCTCCGGAGATCACCACGATGGAGTTCTCGCCCTGCTGGTCGACCGTGACCACGGCCAGCCCGGTGGGCCCGTCGACGCGGGCGACATGAGTGAGATCGACTCCGGATTCGCGCAGACAACTCAAGGCGATATCGGCCGAAGCATCCGTGCCGACCGCACCGACCATCGTGACGGAACCACCCAGGCGCGCGGCGGCGACCGCCTGGTTGGCGCCCTTGCCACCGGGCAGCATGTGCCCGCCGGTCCCGTGGACGGTTTCACCGGGCAGCGGGTGCCGGAGTACATGGGCGGACAGGTCCACGTTGATCGAGCCCACCACCACGATCCCGGCCATGGAATCCTGCTTGTTCCCGGTCACTGGTAGTCACCCACGTTCTCCTCGGTGACCGTCACGACGTCCACCGAGACCTCTGGGGCGGCTTGATCGCCGCGGATCAGTTTGATGGCTTCCAGAACGGCCTGCTTGCCCAGCTCTTCGGGCTGCTGGGCGATCGTGGCGAGCATCGAGCCGTCGGCCACGGCCTGCACACCTTCGACCGTGCCGTCGAAGCCGACCACGAAGACCTCTGTGCCCGCCCGGGCACCCAGCGCCTCCACGGCGCCGAGTGCCATTTCGTCGTTCTCGCAGAAGATCCCCACGGCCTCCGGGTGGGCCTGCATGAGGTTGGTGGCAACGTCCAGGCCCTCCGCTCGGTCGAAGTTCGCGGTTTGTTGCGCGCCAATCGTGATGTCCGGGAACTCCTTAATGCCGTCCGTGAACCCTTTGCCACGGTCGCGGGAAGCGGAGGATCCCGGGACGCCCTGGATGACGATGACCTCCCCCTTCTTCCCGAGCGCCTCGGCCAACGTTCGGGCGGCCTGGGTTCCTCCGGCCACGTTGTCGGAGGCCACGAAGCTCGCCAGTTCCCCGGAGGTCGCGTCCCGGTCGACGGCGATGGCGGGGATTCCGGCCTCGTTCAAGGCTTCGACGGAGACGGACACGGCGTCGGAATCCGTGGGGTTCACGATCACGACGTCCACGTCTTGGGTGATCGCGGTGGCGATCTGGTCCGCCTGGCGCGCCGCGTCGTCGGAGGCATCCTGGACGTTGAGCTCGATGCCCTGCGCCTCGGCCTCCGTTTCTGCCCCGTTGATCAGCTGGACGAAGAACGGGTTGGTCTGGGTGGACACTGCCAAGGTGATGCGGTCCGGGCGTTCGCCACGGTTACAGCCCGTCAGTGCCACCCCGGCCACGGTCGCCGTGGTGAGGGCCAGGAAGTCGCGCCTGCTGGTCAGGTGTTGGGTGATGGTGTTCATGGTGATCTCCTCGCTCGGAAGGCTCGATCAGCGGGCGGTCTTGCGACGCAGGACGTCGAAGCCGACCGCCAGGGCGATGACCAAGCCGATGACCACCTGCTGCCAGAACGAGGACACGTTCAGGAGGTTCAGACCGTTGCGGATCACTGCGAGCAGGATCGCGCCCACCAGGGTCCCCGTGGCGCGTCCGGAGCCTCCGGACAGCGACGCACCACCAATCACGACGGCGGCAATGGCGTCCAACTCGTACCCCACACCCGCCTGCGGGCCCGCAGAGGAAAGACGCCCCGCAAGCACCATGCCGGCCAGACCGGCAAAGAGTCCGGCGAGGGCGTAAACCGTCACGAGGATGCGCTTGACGGGCAGACCGGAGAGCCGCGCGGCCTCCTCGTTGCCGCCGATGGCGTACATGGAACGGCCGAGGACCGTTCGGGAGAGCACGAACCAGCAGAGCAGACCGGCAATCACCATGGCGATGATCGGGACGGGGAACGCCCCGATGCTGCTGCCCAGAAGGGACACGGAACCGGAGGTCGGAATCGGGGTCCCGTCGGAGATGACCAGGGTCAGACCGCGGGCCACGCTCATCATGGCCAGGGTTGCGATGAACGCGGGCAGCTTGCCGTAGGCGATCGACAGTCCGGAGATGGCTCCGGCGAGTGCGCCGATCAACAGTCCGATGAACAGTGTGAGGATACCGGGCAGCCCGAGCGTGCTGAACGAGTAGGCGGAGACCATCGCACCCAGCGCAGCAACCGCACCCACGGAGAGGTCGATGCCGGCCGTGACGATCACGAAAGTCATGCCGAAGGCCATGATCGCCACAACCGAGGCCTGGATTCCGATGTTGACCAGGTTGTCGAGTTTCAGGAAGTCGGGGGTTGCGATGAACAGCGCGAGGCAGAGGAGGATCAGGCCCACGAGGGCCCCGTTGTTCATGGCCCACTGACCCAGGCGGGCTGCCCCGCTCGGTCGGTTCGGGCGGTCGGCGGGCTTGGTGTTGGACGTGGCGGTCGCGGTCATGGCCGCAACTCCTTTCTCAGGATCTTGCGATTCCCGGGGTATTGCGGCGGATCAGGAGGGGGTGCCCGCGGATTTGGTGGAGGGCTCTGATGCTGTGACAGCTGAGGTGACTTCGGAGACGGCCAGGGCCATGACCGAGTCCTCCGTGGCGTCGTCGGCATCCAGGACGCCTGCCACGCGTCCGTTGCTCATCACGAGCACCCGGTCGCTCATGCCGAGCACTTCAGGCAGTTCGCTGGACACCATGACCACTGCGCCGCCCAGGGACGTGATTTCGTTGATCAGCTCGTAGATCTCGACCTTGGCGCCGACGTCGACACCGCGGGTCGGTTCGTCGAGCAGAAGGACCTTGGCATCGGCCATGACCCACCGGGCGAACACGACCTTCTGTTGGTTGCCGCCGGAGAGGTCCCGAATGGGCTGGTCCAAACCGGCCATTCGAACGGCCAGTTGGTCCGTCACGACCTGCGCACGGGATCGTTGTCCGCTTCGGTCGACCAGCCCGAACTTCGAGGTCGAGCGGAGGGTGGCGAGTCCCGCGTTGTCCCCCACGCTGGCATCGAGGACCAGTCCCTGGGACTTCCGGTCCTCCGGGACGAGCCCCAAACCCTCGGCGATGGAACGCCCAACGTCGTGCGGCGGCAGCGCCTTGCCTTGCAGCGTCACGGACCCTGAGTCATATGGATCGACGCCGAAGATCGCGCGGAGGACTTCGGTACGCCCTGCACCCACCAGTCCGGCAATGCCCAGGACCTCACCGGCGTGGACCGAGAAATTGACGTCCTCGAAGGCCTCTCCGGAGCTCAGACCCTGTACCTCGAGCAGCGGCTCGCCCTGCTCCTCCGGGCGCTTCCGGGGAAACTGGTCGTCGATATCGCGCCCCACCATGAGGGCGATCAGATTGTCCTGTGACGTGTTGGCCGGGACCTGCGCCACGAACTGTCCGTCACGCAGCACGGAGATGGAGTCCCCGATCCGCGGGATCTCGTCCAGGTGGTGAGAGATGAAGACCATTCCCACGCCGCGGCGCTTGAGGTCGTCGACGACCTCGAACAGCGCATCGATCTCACGCCCGGTCAGGGCAGCCGTGGGCTCATCCAGGATCAGGAGTCGAGCGTCCTGGGACAGCGCCTTGGCGATCTCGACCAACTGTTGGCGAGCGACCCCGAGTTCCCCGACCGGCTTGGCCAGCGGAACGTCCAGTCCGATCCGTTCGAGCGCTTCGCGGGCGACCGCATTCATCCGAGGCTTGTCGACGACCCCGAACCGTTGCGGTGTCCGTCCCAGGGTGATGTTCTCCGCGACGCTCAACTGGGGCACCAGGTTGAGTTCCTGGTGGATGGTCGCGATTCCGTGCGCTTCCGCGGCCTTCACGTCGGGAAGGTGAACCGGTTGGCCGTCGACCAGGATCCGTCCGGTGTCCGGTTGGTAGATCCCGGACATCATCTTGATCAGGGTGGACTTCCCGGCGCCGTTCTCCCCCAGCAGGACTTCGACCTCACCGGCACGCACGTCCACGGTGACGTCGTCGATGACCTTGACGGGGCCGAAGGACTTGCTCACGGATTTCAGCGTGAGCAGGGGTGTTCTCTGATCGGGCATGAGTACTGACCTCAGCTCTCGTGGTGATGTGGATCGATGGGTTGAGCACTGTCCGCCTCCGAGCCGGAGGGAAGTTTGAGGTGGGCCTCCAGGCGAAGTTCCTGGGATGAGGTCACGCCGGCCAGTTGGGTCAGGAGCATCTGAACAGCGGCGGTCCCCATGGAGTGGAGGTCCTGACAGATGAGCGGCAGCGAGGGTTGCAACAGCGCGAAGGGCGCGATGTCGTCGAAGCCGACGAACGGCAGATCTTGGACAGGCTTGACGCCGGCCGCGCGGCATTCCTTGAACGCGCCGATGGTCATGAGGGAGTCGGAGGCAAGGACGCCGTCCACGCCCCGCGCCAACAGCGAGCGCATTCCGAGCCGGCCTGAGTGCTCTTGGAAATCCCCGTGGGCGATTTCGATGTCGACCCCGGAGGCTGCAGCTGCGGCACGGAATTCAGCCAATCGCTCAACGCCCGTCGTCGTCTCCGAAGGCCCCGAAATGTAGCCGATCCTGTGAGCCCCCTGGTCCACCAGGTACCTCACGGCATCTGCGATGGCGTCTCGGGTGTCGGAAACGACGGCGGGGACCCCCATCCCAGGGATGGTGCGATCGAGAAACACCAGCGGTGTGCCGCTGCCCTGAAGTTCTCGCAAGGAGTCTCTGGCCGTGGAGAAGGGGGCCACAATGATGCCGTCCACGCGCTGGCGCCGCAGCACCGTGGCGTAATCGTGCATCTGTTGGGGGTCCTCGTCGGCGCTGCACAGCATGACACTGAGGCCCTCCGACCGTGCGCGCCGTTCCACCACGTGGGCGAGCTCGGCGAAGAAGGGGTTGCGGATGTCAGGGATCAACAACCCGATGGTGCGTGTGCGCTCCGATCGCAGAGAACCGGCCTGCGCATTCGGGACGAAGTTCAACCGACGGGCCGCCGCCAGAACACGCTCCCGCGTCGGCGCGGCAATGCTGCCGTTGCCGGAGAGCGCACGTGACGCCGTACCCAGCGAGACCCCGGCCTCGGCGGCGACGTCTTTGATCGTCGTGCGCGACATGTGCCCCTCCCCGGACCGAACGAACCGCCATTGGAAACGTTTCCAATGTGGACCGTACCACTCAGCTTCCGCTCTGGGAACTTTCCACCTTCTTCGGTTGCCACGACCGGAGTCGTGAGACGATGCCCACACAACTCCTCCTCGCCCCATCCCCCTGTGGCCCTTGAACGATCCAGATGCCGGGGCAGCGCACGAAAGGACTGTCGATGAGCGAGATCCAGTACCGGCTTCCGCAGAAGCGCGAGATCGTCACGGAGTTCCCGGGCCCCAGGTCCCAGGAGCTCTCCCAGCGGCGCACCTCCGTGATCGCGGCGGGTGTGGCGTCGTCGGTGCCGGTGTACGCGGCCGACGTCGACGGCGGTGTGGTGGTGGACGTGGACGGCAACTCGCTGATCGATTTCGGGTCGGGCATTGCCGTGACCACGGTGGGTGGCTCGGCCCCCAAGGTGGTCGAGAAGGTCAAGGACTCCGTGGAGCACTTCACCCACACGTGCTTCATGGTCACGCCGTACGAGGGCTACGTGGAGGTGGCCGAACGCCTGGCCGAGATCACGCCCGGCGACCACGCGAAGAAGGTGGCCCTGTTCAACTCGGGCGCGGAGGCCGTGGAGAACGCGGTCAAGATCGCCCGTGTGGCCACGGGTCGTGACGCGATTGTGGTCTTCGACCACGCCTACCACGGGCGCACCAACGTCACCATGGCCATGACGGCCAAGAACATGCCGTACAAGAACGGCTTCGGTCCGTTCGCCCCGGAGATCTACCGCGTTCCCATGTCCTACCCGTTCCGCGATCCGGAAGGCATGTCCGGCCCGGAAGCCGCCAAACGCGCACTGGAGATGGTCGACAAGCAGATCGGTGCGGCCAACGTTGCGGCCGTGGTCATCGAACCCATCCAGGGTGAGGGCGGGTTCATCGTCCCGGCCGACGGGTTCCTGCCCGCCCTGGCCGAATGGTGCACGGACAACGGCGCGTTGTTCATCGCGGACGAGGTGCAGTCGGGTGTGGCCCGGACCGGTGAATGGTTCGCCGTGGAGCACGAAGGCGTGATCCCGGATCTGATCACAGTGGCCAAGGGCGTGGCCGGCGGGATGCCGCTGTCCGCGGTCGTCGGTCGGGCGGAACTGCTGGACGCCGTGCACGGCGGCGGCCTGGGTGGCACCTACGGTGGCAATCCGGTGGCCTGCGCCGCGGCGATCGGCGCCCTGGACACCATCGAGGAATGGGATCTGAAATCCCGCGCCAAGCACATCGAGGCGGTGACCCACGCCTCCCTCGACTCGTTGGTGGACGGCACGGAGGTGGTCGGCGAGATCCGCGGACGCGGCGCCATGATCGCCCTCGAGTTCGTCCAGCCCGGCACCCGCGAACCCAACCCTGAGCTGGCCAAGGCCGTGGCCGCCGAGTGCCTGGCGCGGGGTGTGATCATCCTGACCTGCGGCACCCACGGCAACATCGTGCGCCTGCTGCCGCCCCTGACCATCACCGACGAACTGCTGCGCGAAGGCCTGGAGATCCTCTCGGATGCCATCGTCAAACACGGCAAGTGACGACCTTCTGACGGACGCCGTGGCGCTGCGGGACGCACTGCGCCACGGCAGGGTCACGGCCACGAAGATTGCGACGGCGGTCCGCGAGCGCGCCGTCACCGTGGAGAACCCCTCGTCCGGGCCCGGGCTCGGGGCTTTCGTGCACATCGAATCCGCCGCCTCCGTCCGGGACGCGGCAACAGTCCTGGACGCGCTACCCGCCTGGGCCCGTGGGCGATGGCACGGTCTGCCGCTCGCGCTCAAGGACCTCCAGGAGGTGGCGGGGCTGCCGACCACCCAGGGTTCCCGGGTCCTGGCGCCGGACGGTCCGGGTTCGGCGCCCACGACCCCGGCGGACGACGACGTCGCAGCCCTCCACCGCGCCCACGGCGCCTTGGTCTTCGCCAAGACCCAGGTGCCGGAGTTCGGGCTGAACTGTTACAGCGAGAACCTGGTGGGGGCGCCGTCGCGCAATCCGTTCGACCCGGAATGCGGGTCGGGTGGGTCTTCGGGTGGCCAGGCGGCGGCCGTGGCCGCCGGGGTACTGCCCGCTGCGGTCGGCTCCGACGGCGGGGGGTCGATCCGGATACCCGCTGCGGCCTGCGGACTGATCGGGTTGAAGCCGTCGCGCGGGCAGGTGCCGGTGGGCGACGCCCTGAACGATCAGGCGCAACTCGCGGTTCAGGGGCCGATCGCGCGGACCCCGGCCGATGCCGCCATGATCCTCGACGGCCTGACGGCCCGTGTTCCGTCTGCTACGGACGGCAATCGCCTGTTCCGCCCCACGGCAGCTCCCGGTGGGCACGCGACGTCGGACCCGTGGCACAACTCCGACCTCGACACCGTGGTGGGACCACCGGACGGTCGGTTCCGGACCGCCATCGAGGACACCTCCCCCGCGGCCGACGTCGTTCGCGGTGCTGCGGCTGGACGATTCCCCTGGGGCGAACGGCCGTTGCGCATCGGAGTCAGCACGGCCTCGGCCTTCGAGTCCGCGCATCCCACCCCCGTGTCTCCGGAGGCGATGTCCGCGCTGGCCACCGGAATCGATGCGCTGCGGGCCGCCGGGCACTCAGTCCAGGAGGCGGATCTGCGCTTCGACCCGCGCTACCCGGAGGCCTTCTTCGCACTGTGGACCACCTCGCTCGGCACCGCACGGTTGACCGGCGAGCAGGAGGGACTGCTCACCGGGCTGGCGAAGCACTACCGGCATGCGGCGCTGGAGCGATCGGCCGCCGAGTTGGCGGTCGCCATCCGCACGTTGCGGGAGATCGAAAAGGCGACGATCCAGGCCTGGGACGCCTACGACGTGATCCTGACCCCCGCTTTGGCCCAGACTCCACGTCCGCTGGGGTGGTGGTGGGAGGGATTCGACCCCGCCGATCCGGCCTCCGCCGCGCAGGACTATGAACGGCAGTGCCGCTATACACCCTTCACCTCGTTGATCAACGTGGTGGGGCTGCCCGCCGTCGTGCTGCCGACCACGTGGGAACGGTCCGAGTTCAGTGAATCGCGGGTCCCCATGGGGGTCCAGCTCATCGGGCGCCCCGGTGCCGACGTCGGGTTGCTGGCTTTGGCGGAGCAGGTACGGGGTCAGCTGGACGTCGGGCTCCCCGCGAGCGTTTCGACGTCGTAGCAATGGCCCGTCAGGGTGTGCCACGATCGGTGAGACGCCCGGTCCACGGACCACCGTTGACCCACATCAAGGCATGACCCACCGCGAACCAGAGGAGTGATTCCGCGTGATTTTCATCGTCGTGAAGTTTCCCGTGAAGCCCGAGTACGTCGACCAGTGGCCGGAGGTGGTGCGAGAGTTCACGGACGCCACCCGCGCCGAGCCGGGCAACAAGTGGTTCGACTGGTCGCGTTCGCTCGAGGACCCCTACGAATTCGTGCTGGTCGAGGCCTTTGACGACGGCGCCGCCGAAGCCCACGTGAACTCCGTGCACTTCGAGAAGATGACTCAGGAGTTCCCGGAGTACCTGCGCGCGACCCCCAAGATCATCTCCCGTCAGATCGAGGGCGACGACTGGGACGAGATGGGCGAACTGCAGATCGGCTGACCGCCGTCCCCACCGCCCCCGCCGACTTCGGGGTTGTTCCGCCTATTCGCCCCAATAGGCGGAACAACCCCGAAATCGGCGCACTAAGTTGGAGTCATGACCCGCAAAGTGATCATCGACTGCGACCCCGGGGTGGACGACGCCCTGGCCCTCATGCTGGCCCACGGCAGCCCCGAGCTGGACGTCCTGGCCGTGACGGTGTGCGGCGGCAACCAGACGTTGGAAAAGGTCACCCGCAACGCCCTGTCGCTGGCCGATGAGCTGGGTATGGACTGGATCCCGGTGGCCGCCGGAGCTGAACGCCCGCTGGTCCGCGACCCGCTGACCGCCGGACACGTGCACGGGGACACTGGCCTGGGCCTGGTGCAGCTCCCGGAACCTCGTCACCCCCTGGACGAGCGCCACGCGGTCGAAGTCATCGCCCAAACCGTCCTGTCCAACGCCCCCGGCGAGGTCACGATCATCGCCACCGGCCCGTTGACCAACCTGGCCTTGGCCATCCGGCAGTTCCCGCAGCTGGTCGAGCACACCCAGGAAGTCGTCCTGATGGGCGGCGGGGTCGCCACGGGCAACCTGACACCGGTCGCGGAGTTCAACATCGCCGTGGACCCGGAGGCAGCCCGGGCGGTGTTCACCGCGGGCTGGCCCGTGACCATGGTCGGCCTGGATGCCACCCACCAGGCGTTGGCGACCCCGGAGATCGAGGCTCGGTTCGCGGGCCTGGGCACGCGCCTGGGTGACATCGCCGTCGAACTGATCCGCAGCTACCGCGATGCCTACAAGCACAATCAGGCCTTCGAGAACCCGCCGTGCCACGATCCCGTCGCCGTTGCCCAGGTCATCGCGCCGGACCTGGTGCCCACGCGGCGTGCACCGGTGGACGTGGAGCTTCACGGCGAACTGACCACCGGACAGACTGTGGTCGACCTGCGCGGTCCGGCTCCCGAGGATTGCCCGACGGCGGTGGCCACCGGCCTCGACCACGCCGGCTTCTGGGACCTGGTGGTCTCCGCCGTGGAGAACCTGGGCGAGCCCGCACGAAAGGACGCCTGACATGCAGATTCACGCCGGTTCCGTGTGTGTGGTCGGCTCACTCAACGCCGATCTGGTGGTCCGCACGCAGCGTCATCCCAAGCCGGGTGAAACGCTCACGGGTGGCCCCCTGGCCATCGCCCCGGGCGGCAAGTCCGCGAACCAAGCGGTCGCCGCAGCCCGCCTGGGTGCGCAGGTTCGCCTGGTGGGCGCCGTGGGCGACGACGCACACGGCCACCTCCTCCTGGACGCCCTCCGCGCGGACGACGTGTCCACCGACCACATCCGCGCCCTGCCCGACACCCCGACGGGCACCGCTGTCATCACCGTGGCCGCCGACGGTGAGAACACGATCGTGATCTCACCCGGCGCCAACGGAGAGCTCCGTCCGGAATACATCCCCAATGCCGCCTTCGACGACGCAGGAGCCCTGGGTCTGACCTTCGAGGTCCCGGCCGCCACGGTCATCGCGGCTGCACAGCGCGCCCATGCCAAAGGCATTCCGGTCTTCCTGAACCCGTCCCCCTTCCGGATCCCCGAACCGGAACTCCTGGCCGCAACCGATGTGCTGGTGGTCAACGAACACGAGCTCGCCCAGGTGCTGGAGGCCTTCGGAGCCCCGGCGGACGGGTCCTGGCAGGAACGTGGAACCGCCCTGCGGAAGGCCACCGGGGTGCCGGCGTTGGTGGTGACACTGGGCGCGGAGGGCGCCGTCGTCATCCAATCGGGGCCACGGGGTGGTGACGGGAACGACGGCGCTCCCGCGGTCACAGAAGTCCCGGGCGTGAAGGTGCAGGCGGTGGACACCACCGGCTGCGGCGACGCCGTGCTGGGTGCGCTGCTGGCCACGACCTCGGGTGGCATGGGACTGGTCGAAGCCACCGAGGTGGCCATGCAGGTCGCAGCCCGGGCGGCCACCGTTGCCGGGGCGCAACCCTCGTACCCTCACGTGTCCGCAATGTGACGGGCAGTTGCGGCATCGAGGTGACCACGGTCACCTGCGTGACTACCGTTGGGGCCATGGCTAATCGCGCGGGCACCGTGGCCCTTCCCGAAGACCTTGTCGACATCGCCGAGCTCCTCGAGGCTTACGCCTCACGGGAACCGGACCTGAGCAATCCGGACCAGCGCGTGGCGTTCGGGACCTCTGGACATCGTGGCTCTTCTCTCAAGACGTCGTTCAACGACGCCCACATCGCCGCGATCACGCAGGCCATCGTGGAATACCGCGCGTCCCAGGGCACCACCGGCCCGCTGTTCATGGGCAAGGACACGCACGCTCTCTCCGACGTCGCGCAGGACACCGCGCTCCAGGTCCTGGCGGCCAACGGCGTTGACGTGCTGCTGGACTCCCGCGACGGCTACACGCCCACCCCGGCGCTGTCCCACGCAATCCTCAAGTACAACGCAGGACGGGACGCGGACCTAGCTGACGGCATTGTGATCACGCCGTCGCACAACCCGCCGGCGGACGGTGGGTTCAAGTACAACCCCACCCACGGCGGGCCCGCGGATTCGGACGCCACGGGGTGGATCGCCGACCGCGCCAACCAACTCCTGGAAGGCGGCAACGCCGACGTCAAGCGGCTGCCGCTCGAAGGGGCCCGCGCCGCCGAGACCACAGGAACCTTCGACTACCTGGACTCCTACGTCTCCGAGTTGCCGGAGATCATCGACCTGGATGCCATCCGCGAATCCAACCTGCACATCGGCGCGGATCCCATGGGGTCGGCGTCGGTGGAGTACTGGAAGGAGATCGCCTCCCGGTACGGGCTGAACATGGAGATCGTCAACCCGGACGTGGATCCGCAGTGGGCGTTCATGACCCTGGACTGGGACGAGAAGATCCGCATGGACTGCTCCTCCGCCAACGCCATGGCATCCCTGATCGGCAACCGGGACAAGTACGACATCGCCACCGGCAACGACGCCGACACCGACCGCCACGGCATCGTGACGCCCGACACCGGGCTCATGAACCCGAACCACTATCTGGCCGTGGCCATCGACTACCTCTACACGCACCGCGACGGCTGGAACCCGGATGCCGGCATCGGCAAGACGCTTGTGTCCTCCTCGATCATCGACCGGGTGGCCGAGTCCCTGGGGCGCAAGCTGGTGGAGGTTCCGGTGGGCTTCAAGTACTTCGTGCCCGGGCTGTTGGACGGGTCCATCGGCTTCGGTGGTGAGGAATCCGCCGGTGCTTCTTTCCTGCGCCGCGACGGATCGGTGTGGTCCACGGACAAGGACGGCATCATCCTCGCCCTGTTGGCAGCCGAGATCACCGCGGTCACGGGCAAGACGCCGTCCCAGCGCTATGCCGAACTGACTAAACAGTTCGGTGCGCCCGTCTACCAGCGCATCGACGCACCGGCCAACCGGGAGCAGAAGGCTGCGTTGAAGAAGCTCTCCCCGGAGCAGGTCACCGCCGAGACCTTGGCGGGCGATCCGATCACCGCCAAGCTCACCGAAGCACCCGGCAACGGCGAGGCGATCGGTGGCCTCAAGGTCACCACGGACAACGCGTGGTTCGCTGCCCGCCCGTCCGGTACGGAGGACGTCTACAAGATTTACGCCGAGTCGTTCGTCGGCGAGGAGCACCTCAAGCAGGTCCAGGAGGAGGCCAAGACGCTGGTGGATTCCGTCATCAGCTGACGGCAGTCCTTTCCCCTCCCCTTCCTCCGCCGCTCCCACCGTCCTTCCTCCCTCCGTCCTACCTCCCTCCGCCGACTTCGGGGTTGTTCCGCCTATTTGACCGAATAGGCGGAACAACCCCGAAGTCGCGTGAAGGGGTCTGCGGCGCTGGGGCTCCACAGGACGACGACGCCGGGGCGGCCCCGGCGGTTTCATACTGCACCGGGGATAACCGTGGGCGGGACCGCTGACCGGTGTGGTCGGCTGGGGCATGCCTCGTCGACCACACACCCCACCCGAGGACCTTCCGAACCGGAGTTTCTCGACCACCGAAGCACGTTCACTCGGGCTCACCGCCCACCACCTCGAAGGCCCTGGTTACCGCCAACTCACCCGTGGCGTGTGGATCCCCGCTCATCTGCAAACTCCGGCAGACCCGACCGAGCGCGTTCGCACACAACTCCACGGCCTGCTCGAGGCCAAGCACGACTGCGCGGCCAGCCATCTCACCGCTGCGCAGTTGCTCGGGCTGCGGCTCCCTGACGCACTGCGCAGGGACACGCGGCTCCACATCACCCGGCACAACGGGTACCGCCCGCCCGGTGGACACAATGTCCACGGCCACTGTGCCGAGCTGCCGCCCGAAGACCTGGTTTCGATGGGCGGCATCCTCAGCACCGGGCCCGCGCGGACCGCAATCGACCTGGCAGCCATGCGGGAACTCCGGTGGTTCCGGATCTCCGACGACGACCTGGTGGCGCTGCTGGACGGCATCATCTGCGAACACGCCAACGGACCGCTGGCGGGGTCCGAACCGATGCGAAGCCTGCCCGGGTTGTCCGCGGATCTTGATCGTATGAAAGGTAAGCGCGGCGTCCGCAGAGTTCGGCTTGCACTGCAACGGTGCGCGGTGGGAGCTGACTCGATGTTGGAAACCCGGGCAAGGCTTCTCCTTGCGCACTATGACCACACGACACCCTGGATCACGGACCACCAGCTTCAGGCGCCCGGACATCGAACGGTGTGGCCAGACCTGGCGGACATTGAACATCGGCTCAGCCTGCAACTGGACGGCCCGCACCACGACTCCCCCGAACAACGCCTCCGGGACATAGACCGACTACGCGCCACAGAAGCCGCCGGATGGACGGAGATCCGCGTGAGCTTCCGCGACCTCCAACCGATCGGCGCACAGCTGCCGGCCTTGATCCACCTGGTCCGGCAGGCCCGCCGTCGTCGCCAGTGACCCCCGTCCACCCGCCGAGTTCGGGGTTGTTCCGCCTATAGAGGCGAATAGGCGGAACAACCCCGAACTCGGCGGAGAGGGGAGTGGGAAATGCGGTGCGAGTGGCAACTTGGCAACCGGAGTCGATCGACGTCGTTCCGCATCAACCCGGGACCAAAAAGCACTACATGTTGTGTTGCTGAAACTGTGTGCACACCACATCTTGGGGTCGGAGATAGCTTCATTGAGCGCCCGGCATTCGGGCGTCGCCCTTCCCCGGCGGCACCGCAGCACCATCCAGCCGCCCCGACCCCCAAGAGAGGATGCCACTGTGTCGTCAACCCCCATCGACGCCGTTCACACCATCGAGGAGTACCTCAGCCAGTCGGACTGGCGCGTCAACGCCAACGCGAACCAGGGCTATTCGGTCGGCGGACTGATCCTGAACTCGGCGGGCAAGATGATCGCCAACTACTGGCTGGACCGGGTTTTCAGCCAGGAGGCGGGCCGCGCGCACCGCGACGGCGACATCCACATCCACGACCTGGACATGCTCACCGGATACTGCGCCGGTTGGTCACTGCGCCGCCTGTTGGAGGAGGGCTTCAACGGAGTGCCCGGTGCAATTGCTGCCAAGGCACCCAAGCACTTCTCCTCGGCCACCGGTCAGATCGTGAATTTCCTGGGCACGCTGCAGAACGAATGGGTCGGAGCGCAGGCATTCAGTTCCTTCGACACCTACATGGCGCCTTTCGTCCGGTTGGATGCGCTCAGCCATGACCAGGTCCGCCAGTACATGCAGGAGCTGATCTTCAATCTCAACGTGCCGAGCCGCTGGGGCTCCCAGTGCCCGTTCACCAATCTGACCTTCGACTGGACCTGCCCCGGGGACTTGCGCGATCAGCACCCGCTCATCGGTGAGGAGCTGTGCGACTTCACCTACGGAGACCTCCAGGTCGAGATGGACATGATCAACCGCGCCTACATGGAGGTCATGTCCGAAGGCGACGCCGACGGGCGCGTCTTCACCTTCCCGATCCCCACGTACAACATGACCAAGGATTTCGACTGGGACTCCGAGAACGCGGAGTTGCTGTTCTCCATGACCGCCAAGTACGGGCTTCCGTACTTCCAGAACTTCATCAATTCGGAGCTGGACCCGGGCATGATCCGCTCGATGTGCTGCCGACTGCAGCTGGATCTACGCGAGTTGCTCAAGCGCGGCAACGGCCTGTTCGGGTCGGCGGAACTCACGGGATCCATCGGGGTGGTCACCGTGAACATGGCCCGGCTGGGTCACCTGTACGCGGGGGATGAAGCCGGCCTGGTCACCGAACTGGATCGCCTGCTGATCGTGGGCAAGGACGTCCTGGAGCAGCGGCGCACCGTGGTTCAGCAACTGATCGACGGCGGGCTGTACCCCTACACCAAGCGGTACATGGGGCAGTTGAACAACCACTTCTCCACCCTGGGCGTGAACGGGATGGACGAGATGGTCCGCAACTTCACCGGGGACGCGCATGACCTCACGGATGAGGTCGGTCAGGACATGTCCTTGCGGATCCTCGACCACGTCCGCGACCGCATGGTTGAGTTCCAGGAGGGAACGGGCAACCTCTACAACCTGGAGGCCACGCCGGCGGAAGGGACCACGTACCGCTTCGCCAAGGAGGACCGCAAGCGCTTCCCCCGCGATCCTGCAGGCCGGGACGGACACGAACCCGTACTACACCAACTCTTCCCAGATTCCCGTTGCCGCGACCGAGGATCCGTTCCGCGCGCTCGAGCTGCAGGAGGCCCTGCAGTCCAAGTACACCGGTGGCACGGTGCTGCATCTCTACATGGGCGAGCGGATGAGTTCCGCACAGGCCTGCCGGGAACTGGTCCGGCGGTCTCTGACCCGGTTCCGCCTTCCGTACATCACGATCACGCCGACCTTCTCGATCTGCCCCAACCACGGTTATCTGGTCGGCGAACACTTCACCTGCGAGGAATGTGCCGCTGCCGATCCCTCCGCGGAGCCCGTGGTCTGTGAGGTCTGGACCCGGGTGATGGGCTACTTCCGCCCGGTCCAGTCGTTCAACATCGGCAAGAAGGGTGAATACGCGGAACGGACGTTCTTCACGGAGGACGCTGCCCAGCTGACTCCGTCATCGTCGCGGGTCCCGGCGATGGCGGCCTCAACGGTGCCGGGCATCTGATGCTCTCCACTGCCGCCACCGCGCACGAGGCAACTACAGGCACGGCTACGGCACTGGACCTGCAGATCGCGGGTCTTGTGCCGCTGTCCACGGTGGACATGCCGGGCCGCCTGGTGGCCACGGCCTTCTGCCAGGGGTGCCCATGGCGCTGCTTCTACTGCCACAACGCGGAGATCCTGGACCCCACGGTGGCGGGGACCGTCGCCTTCGAAGAGCTCGAGGACCTCTTACGACGACGACGCGGGTTGCTGGACGGTGTGGTCTTCAGCGGTGGTGAAGCCACGCGTCAAGCAGCTCTGATCCCGGCTGCCGAGGTAGTGCGGGACGCAGGATTCGACGTCGGACTGCACACCGGCGGGATGTACCCCTCGCGGATCAAAGCCCTGTTGGATGCGGGCGTCCTGAACTGGGTGGGCTTCGACCTGAAGGCCGACCCCGAGCGGTATTCAGATGTGGTCGGGGCCCCGGCGGCCTGGTGGAAGATCCGTCAGTCCTTGGAGATGATCCTGGCCACCGGGATCGAGTACGAGGTCCGTATGACCGTGACCCCGGAGATCGTCGATCATGTGGAGCCGGTCCTACGGGCCGCAATGGCCGTGGGCACCACGAACTTCGCACTCCGGCAGGCACACCCACCGGCCGCCACCGAGTCCGGGCGTGAACGTGCCTGGACGGATCCGGAGTGGGACGCCCGATTCACGGAACTAGCCGAACGAGCCGGCTCTATCGGCCTCCCCGAGGTGACCATCCGCCCTCGTTGACCTCTCCCCCTCCCCGAGTTCGGGGTTGTTCCGCCAATTGAGGCGAATAGGCGGAACAACCCCGCACTCACCGGATGATGCCGAGCTCGCGGGCCCGGACCACGGCTTCGGTACGCGAACGGACGTCGAGCTTGTCGAAGACATGCACCAAATGGGATTTGACCGTGGTCTCGGACAGGAAGAGTTCACGGGCAATGGCGGCGTTGGAATGCCCCATGGCCACCTGATGAAGCACGTCGAGCTCGCGCGGACTGAGTTTGGTCACGGGCATCCGTACACGCTCCATGAGGCGCGAGGTGACCGTCGGGGCCAACGCCGACTCCCCCGCCGCAGCCTTTCGAATTGCCATCAACAAATCATCGGGTGAGGCGTCTTTGAGCAGGTACCCGGAGGCCCCGGCCTCGATCGCTGCCAGAATGTCGGCATCGGTGTCGTAGTTCGTGAGGACCAGGACGTGCGGTGCCCCCGGTTGCGACCGGATCCGGGCTGTGGCCTCTGCGCCCTGCAGTGTTTCCGGGCTGTTCCCCAGCTGCAGGTCCATGAGCACCAGATCGGCCGGAACGTCCTGAACCAGCCGCAGGATCTGCTCACCGGAGGCTGCCTGGCCCACTACCTCGAAGCCGTCCGCCGTGTCCAGAAGCGCGGCGATGCCCGCCCGGACCACGGGGTGATCGTCGCACACCAGAAGGCGCAAGGTGGGGAAACTGTCCATGGCTTCGTTGTCCTCAATCGTGTGCAGGTGACGTGCGAACGGACTCGACGTCCGCCGTCGAGCCGCCGAGCCAAGCGGGTGAACTCTCAGCAATGCCTGTGGCGGGGGGTGCCTCTATGGTTTTCGTCAAGCCGCCAGAGCGACTGACGACGGCGCCGAAGGCGTGGTCGGGTCTTC
>NZ_JAAOZS010000015.1:0-70302 GCF_011602805.1 Kocuria sp. JC486
CCAGAGCGGGTGGCAGTGGGGCCGGGGAGGCCGCGCGGCCAGGCCCCGGCCCCCCCGGCGGAGGGGGGGCCCCCCCCCCCCCTCCTCGTCGACTCGGGTGACGAAACCCTGCCCGTCAGAGCGGGGGTCGCCGGTACCGCATCAGCGCTTGCGGCCGCGGACCTTTCCGGCGGCGCCCTTCTCCGTGCGGGCGCCGGCGGTCTCGAGTTCACCGCTGTTGTTCTCCAGGTGCGCGCGGACGAACCACTGGAACAGTTCGAGTTCCCGCACCTGGCCGATCAGCATGTCCTCCGTGACGGGATCGATCCGCCCCGCGGTCTCCAGGGCCGCACGGTGGTCCTCGAGCAGCCCCGTGTAGACCAGGTCCAGAGCCGCAAGGTGCTCGTAGACACCCGCGCGACCGATCGAGTAGTCGTCCCAGGTCCGCTCGGCCACGATCGCCCCGGACAGGCCGTTGGGCGAATAGCCGAGGGTGGCGATGCGCTCGGCGACCTCGTCGACGAACCCGCGGACCAGCTCCACCTGGGGATCCAGCATCTCGTGGACGCTGATGAAGCCGCGGCCCGTGACGTTCCAGTGCGCGTGCTTGAGGGTCAGCTGCAGGTCGTTGAGGGCATGCAGGCGACCCTGGAGGACCGATGCCAGTTCCAGGCCCTGCTGATCGCTCAGACCCGGGACGGTGTAGTGGGCAACCGCCGCCGCACTCTTGCCGGTGTTCTTGGTGGTGTTCTTGCTGGCGGTCTTGTTCGTGTTCTTGCCGGCCATGATGACCCCTTCCGTCGAACCGAAGCACACATGCTCAGCGTGCTGATGGCTTGGATACCCCCATCATCTCCACCGCGTGACCCGAAGTAAACGGTGTTCGCCGACAGGTGGCCCCGAGCCCTCAGCGCGCCGACCGGGACCGCTTCCCAGCCAGGGCCGCGGCGACCTCCGTGTCCACGCTCTCCCGGGCCTCGCGTTCCCGCTTGGCGTCCGGGGATTCCACCGGAGCGCTGTCCTTGCGCAAGGAGTCGCCCTCCACGTCCACGTTGGGCAGGATGCGGTCCAGCCACTTGGGCAGCCACCACGCCTTGTCCCCCAGCAGGGTCATGAGCGCCGGCATGATCGTCAAGCGCACCACGAAGGCATCCAGGAGCACCCCGACGGCCAAGCCGAAGCCCATGGGCCGGATCATGGCCAGGTGGCTGAAGATGAAGCCGGAGAACACGGAGGTCATGATGATCGCCGCGGCCGTGACCACGGCCCGCGCCCCCACCAGACCTCGCACGACGGCGACCCGCGACGGGTGACCGTACACGTAGGCCTCCCGCATCCCGGTGGCGATGAACAGCTGATAGTCCATCGCCAGGCCGAACAGGATGCCGACCATCAACGTGGGCAGGAAGCTGAGGATCGGCCCCGGGTCGGAGACCCCGAACAGACCGCCCAGCCAGCCCCACTGGTAGACCGCCACCAGGGCGCCCATACCGGCCGCCAGCGAGAGCAGGAAGCCGAGGGAGGCGATGACGGGGACCACGATGGAGCGGAAGACCAGGATCAACAGCAGCAGGGAGATCGCGATGACCACCCCCAGGTACAGGGGCAGAGCGTCGGCCAGCACCTGGCTGATGTCGATGTTGGCGGCCGTGGTACCGGCAACGCCCACGCTCGCGTCGTCGGAGGACTGGTAGTCCGGGGACAGGGCACGGATCTCGTCGACCAGGGTCTCGGTGGCGGGATCCGCCGGTCCGGATTCGGGGACCACCTGGAGCAGAGCCAGGTTGGTGCCGTCCTCCAGCGGGGCGGGGACAACGTTCTTGACGTCGTCGAGCCCGGCGATCTCCTCACCGACCTTCAGCTGGAGGTCATTGGCCTCCGATTCGGAGAGCTCCTCGGGGTATTCGACCACGACGGTCATGGGGCCGTTGCGCCCTGCACCGAAGGTCTCGTCGACGATCTGGTAGGCCTGGTACTGCGTCGAGTCGGCAGGTTCCGACGAGCCGTCCGGAAGGCCCAGGCGCATGGACAGCACCGGGATGGCCAGCAGGATCAGCACGGCGGAACCCGCAATCACGGTCAGCAGGGGGTGCCGCACGGCCCGCGGGGTCTTGACGTGGGCCACCTCTTCCACCACGTGGCCCGCTCGGATCTGCTCCCGGTGCCTCTTGGGCAGGATGCGCAGTCCCACGACGCTCAACAAGGCAGGGGTCAGGGTGATCGTGATAAGGACGGCCACCAGGACCGAGAACGCAGCCACCCCACCCATGAGACCCAGGAACGGGATCCCGGAAATCCCCAGGGCAACCAGGGCGATGACCACGGTCGTGCCCGCAAAGACGACGGCGGCGCCGGCGGTTCCGGTGGCCAGCCCGATGGACTCGTGGATCTCGACGCCGCTACGAAGGTTCTGTCGGTGCCGGTTGAGCACGAAGAGGCTGTAGTCGATGCCCACGGCCAGACCCAGCATGAGCCCCAGCACCGGGGTCACCGAGGCCATCTGGACCACTCCGGACAGGGAGAGCGCCGCGGTTGCGGCCACACCCACCCCCACCAGCGCGGTCAGGACCGGCAGCGCGGCCCCCACGAAGGTGCGCAGCATGATGAACAGGACGATCGCGGCCACGATCAGTCCGACGACCTCCCCGGCACCGAAGATCTCCATGCTCTGCGCGAGTTCGGTCGAGTAGTTGACCTGGACCCCGTCGATGTCGGCGTCGTCGATAGCCGACATGACGCCCTTCTGGTCTTCGGGTTCGATCTCCGGCTGTGCCGCGTGGAAGTTCACGGCGGAGATGGCGGTGGATCCGTCAGGAGACACGAAGCCGTAGTCCCCCATGAGGTCCATGCTGCGCTGGCCCACTTCCAGCTGGGCCTCCTGCTGGTCCACGGACTCCGGCGTCACGCCCTCCGGCACCGCACCGGAGGCCACGGCCGCCTCCAGCTGCCCCGAATCCCGCAGCTGGATGAGCTGATCGAGCTGTCCGGCGCCGTCGTCGATCTGCTGTTGCTGGGATTCCAGGTCGTCCTGCGCCTGGAACGGGTTGCTCACGGCGGACACCCCGGAGACCTCACCGGCCTGGTTCAGGGCATCGCCGATCTCCTTCTTCTGCGCGTCCGTGAACTCGGAGCCGTCCTCCGTGCTGAACACGATGGTACCCACGCCCTCGTTGGCCGATGGCAGCTCGTCGGAGAGCTGGTCGGCCAGGCGCTGCGTTTCGGTCCCGGGGATCTCGAACTGCGAGCTCAAGGTGCCGCCGAAGGTCAGGAACGCGCCCACGGACAGCGCCAGGATCGCGAGCCAGGCGGTGATCACCAACCAGGCGCGATGGGCGGCTGCGCGCCCCAGGCGGTAGAGGAGTTTTGCCACGGGGAAGACCTTTCGTGTGTGTCTTGCGGTGAATCAGGTTCTTGGATCGGGAGGCGGTGCAGGCCGCCGAGTGGTCCTGGGTGGCCAGGACGATTCAGGGGCCGAAGCCCCTTCGGAGGGAGTCCATGGCATGGCTGAGAAGGTCCTGCCAGAGCTTGCGGGTCTGGTCCGTCAGGTCGCCACCGGTGGCCGCGAACCAACGGTCCACGCACACGGTCATGGTGGTGATCAGGTACTCGCCCAGGAGGTGGGCCTCGAAGGGGTCGGCGTCGTCGACGCGGTTGTTGAGCAGCCCCACGATTTCCCGGTTCACGGAGTCCGTTGCCCGCAGCGCCACCAGCCCGAGTTCATCGGAGCCCTCGGCCGGAAGCTTCCGGGGGCGACGGGGCACACAGGTCGGAGAGTCCGGGGCAGAAGCTTCCGTCAAGGTGTTCGGCAGGAACGGGAAGACGGCCTGGCAGACGGTGCCGATCACGTCCAGCTGCGCTGCCGCATCGGCAAAGGCATCCAGGGCCGCGGACAGGTCGGGGAATCGCCGGGCACCGATCAGGTCGTTGAAGTCCCCGTAGAGCCCGGAAACGCTGTCCGTGAAGGACCCAAGCACCGCATCCTCAGTCCCGGAGAAGTGATTGAAGATCGTCCGACGGGAGACCCCGGCCTCCTTGGCCAGGTCATTGACGGTGAACCCGCTCAGTCCCCGCTCGCGCGCCAGGGCAGCGGCAGCCACCACGATCGCCCGGCGGTTGTACCACTTGAGGGCTTCGCGCTTGTCGCTCGGCGGAGTGGTGGGGGTGAGGTCCACGGGATAAGATCGTGCCAAGTATTTGCACAGCGTGCAACATCACGACGACGTGAGGTAGGTCATGGCCCGTAGCAGCGCCACCCAGCAATCTGTCGGCCCGGTCAAGCGGGCACTCAAATCCCCCAAGGCCTTGGCGATGGGGATGTCACTCTGGCCACCCTTCCTGGGGGCCGGCGTGCAGGTCCGGGAGATCGCCCCGGACTGGCGCCGCGTCCGGGTGACGATCCGTGCACGCCCGTGGACGTCGAACTACGTGGGCACGGTCTTCGGCGGGACCATGCTCTCGGCCACGGATCCGTTCTGGATGCTGATCCTGATGAAGAACCTGGGGTCGGAGTACATCGTCTGGGACCGCCAGGTGGTGGCTCGTTTCCGTCGCCCCGGGCACGGACACCTCCACGCCGAATTCGCGCTGGACCAGGGCACCTTGGAGGAGCTGCTTGCCGCCGCGGACACCGGCGAGCGCGTCCTGCGCTGGTTCAGCACGGACCTGATCGATGACGACGGGCAGACAGTGGCCACCGTCCGCCGCGAGATCTATCTCAAGCGCCGGGAATGAAGCCCGCTTTCACAGCCGGGTCCCGCCGCCGGCGTCGTCGGGGGTGTCCACATCGGCGCGGAACCCGTGGATCCAGCTCAGGTGACGGTCGAACATGCCCGGCGAGGCCAGCCGCACGTTCCGTTCATCGGCCCGCGGCCCGTCCGGCAGATGCAGGACGTCCGCGGTGATGATGGAGGCGGACTGGACCTTGCGGGTCCGTCCGCGGCGGAGTTGTTCGTACCGACGACGCGCGGCGTCCCAGTCCGCGGTCCCGGTGAGTTGGTCCGCGAGCACGATCGCGTCCTCGATAGATTGATTGGCCCCCTGGCCGTGGTGCGGGACCAGTGCGTGTGCCGCGTCCCCCAACAGCGTCACACGCCCCCGGGACCAGCAGGACAGCGGCGGTCGATGGAACAGGGCCCAGCGTTGCGTGACGGGTACGGCGGAGATCATCTGTCGGACCGCCGGGTGCCAGTCCTCGAAACCGGCCAGGTGCGTGCCGTCCTCCACCGGGGCCACCCAGCCCGTATGGGGCCATGGCGAGGGCACCCGCTGGACCAGGAAGAAGTTCTGTTCCCCGAGCCGATCGGGTAGTGCAGCAGGTGCGCCCCGGGACCCATCCAGAACTGAATAGCCTCCGGATCCGGCAGCAGGTCCAGGGATTCCGGGCTGACGATGCCACGGGAGGCAACAGTCCCGGAGAACAGGGCGTCGTCGTAGCCCAGAAGCTGCCTGCGGATGCCCGACCGGGCGCCGTCGGCCCCGATCACAAGGTCGGCCTCGGCCGTGTCACCGTCCTCGAAACGCAGCCTGGCACGGTCCGCACCGTCGTCGACACCCACCACGCGCTTGCCCAGGTGGAGGCCGTCCCGGCCGAAGGCTCCCGAGAGGATGCGCTGCAGATCCGCCCGGTGGATCCCGTAGTACGGGGCGCCGAAGCGTTCGCGGTAGCTCTCCTTGGTGTGATGTCGCCCGACCACCTCACCCGTGCGCCCGTCACGGTGGATCAGGCCGTCGACCTCCGCGGCGTCGGCGCTCAGTTCGCGCTCGAGCCGGAAGCGCTCCAGGTAGAAACGGGTTGCGTTGGCCGAGAGCGCGACGGCGGCCCCGACCTCACGCAGCTCGTGCGTGGCTTCCCAGATCTCGACGTCGACGCCGCGGCGGCGCAGCTCGATCCCGAGTGTCAGACCCCCGATACCGGCGCCGACGACTGCAACTTTCCGATCCTTCGTGCCCACTCCCCACTCATATCGCCGAGCTGAAGACTCACTCTGACTGTGATCCAGAACACCTATAGTCACAGGCGGTGCGGGTGCGGCTCAAGGGCAGTGCTAAGTTCACCCAATGAGTTCCCCCGCCAGCGATCCGCGCAACACCACCACGCGCAGTTCCGGACCGGAGACCACCGAGCCCTCCGGAGCACAGTCCCCCCAGATCAGCCACCACCTGGGCACGTCCATGAAGGCGCGGCACCTGGTGATGATGAGTCTGGGCTCGGCCATCGGCGCGGGACTGTTCATCGGGTCGGGAGGCGGGATCGCCGCGGCGGGACCGGCCGTTCTGCTCTCGTACGCCATCGCCGGCCTGGTGGTCATCCTGGTCATGCGTTCCCTGGGCGAGATGGTCGCCGCAGCACCCGCCTCAGGCGCGTTCTCCGTGTATGCCGAGCGCGCCATGGGTCCGGCGGTGGGGTTCACCGTGGGCTGGTTGTGGTGGATCCAGCTGTGTCTGGTCATTGCCGCCGAGGCCACCGCCTCCGCGCAGTTGCTCGTGGGCCTGTGGCCGGTCTTCCCGCAGTGGTTGTTGGCCCTGGTCTTCATGATCGTGTTCACGGGCATCAATCTGCTGGGGGTGGGGAAGTTCGGCGAGTTCGAGTTCTGGTTCTCCCTGCTCAAGGTCGGCGCGGTGGTCGCGTTCCTGATCGTGGGACTCGTGTTCCTGTTCGGCGGGACCCCGGCGGACTCCCCCGGCCTGAGCAACCTCACCGAACACGGCGGATTCCTCCCCATGGGTCTGGGCGGTGTGGCTGCGGGGCTGCTGGTGGTGGCCTTCGCCTTCGGCGGCATCGAGATCGTGGCGGTGGCCGCAGCCGAGACGGCCGACCCCGCTCGGAACGTTTCGCGGGCGGTGCGCACCATCGTGTGGCGCATCCTGCTGTTCTACATGGGCTCCGTGGCCATCATGGTCATCGCCCTGCCCTGGGATTCCGAGGCCCTGGCTTCCTCGCCGTTCGTGGCCACGCTGGATGCCGCGGGGCTCCCCGGGCTCGGGGCGGTGCTGGGCATCGTGATCGTGATCGCCCTGCTGTCCTCCCTCAACGCCAACCTCTACGGCGCATCACGCATGATCTTCTCCCTGGCCGAGCGCGGGCTGGCCCCAGGAGTCATGAGACGCACCAACTCCAGTCGCGTACCGGTTCCGGCCGTCCTGGCCTCCACGGCCTTCGGTTTCATCTGCGTGGGACTGAACTACCTGTGGGCGGAGGAGATCTTGGGCATCCTCCTGAACATCGTGGGCTCCACGCTGATCGTGACCTGGCTGGCCACCCTGGTCTCCCACCTGATCCTGCGCCGTCGTGCGCACCGGGAGTCAACGCCGTGGCCGTACGCCGCACCGTTGTTCCCGTGGACCAACATCGTGGCCCTGGTGGTCGTGGTTGCCATCATCGGGCTCGGTCTGACCGTCCCCGACGTACGGTTCCAGATCGTGGCCACCTCGCTGTTGGTCGTGGTCCTGGTGATCACGGGCGCGCTGGTCTCCCGCCACCAGAAGCACCGCCAGAAGCACCGCGTTCGCTGACAGCGCGAGGCAACCGTCACCAGCCCCTGACCGCACCCGCCGGGTCTGCGTATGGTTGACACATGCGCTCACTGATCTCGCTGATCCTGAACATCGTCTGGCTGGTGACCGCGGGGTGGGTCCTGTTCCTCGGGTACGTCCTGGCCGGCGTCGTCGCCTGCCTGCTGATCGTCACGATTCCCTTCGGCCTGGCCTCGTTCCGCATTGCGAATTTCGTGCTGTGGCCGTTCGGGCGCGAGGTCGTCGACGTCGGCCCGCCCACCGGCCTGAGCACGATCGGCAACGTCATCTGGTTCCTGGTCGCCGGACTGTGGCTGGCCGTGGGTCACGTGGTGACGGCCCTGGCGCAGGCCGCGACGATCATCGGCCTCCCGTTGGCCTGGGCGAACCTCAAGCTCATCCCGGTGACCTGTTTCCCATTCGGCAAGCAGGTGGTCTCCTCCTCGAACGCACGCGCCCGGATGGTGCCGGTCGCGCGCGTGTGACCAAGTCCCTGGCACGGCTCCACACCCTGGTCTAGGGTGATGGGCATGAAGCTGTGAAGGTGACCACGCCCCGCGTCCGCGGCGTTCCGTTCCGAGGCTCCCCCACGCGGTGGGGTCAAATCGGTTGACGGAACCCATGCCCGGCGGGGCTCCCACACTTCACCCGGGAGCAACGTGCCCGAGCAGATTTCACCTCCTCCTTCACCTCTGACGAACCGCCGCCGTGGAGACCACATTCACCTCGATGGTGTCTCGTTCACCTATGCCACCGCCCCGGCGGCGACCCTCACCGATGTGTCCTTCACGGCCGCGGCCGGCCAGGTCACGGGCCTGATCGGCGAGAACGGCGCCGGGAAATCCACGGTGCTGACCCTGGTGGCCGGAGGCCTGGTTCCGACGGCAGGTATGGTCACCGCACCGCCGTCGTTGCGGTACCTGTCCCAACGCCCCGCGGGCGGATCCCGGGGCACGGTCACGACGGCGATCGAACGCGCCGTCGCCCCGGTGCGCGCACTCGAGACGCAGCTTCAGGAACTGGCAGAAGGCATGGCCGCCCAGCCCGACGACCCGACGGTGGCCGAAGCCTGGGATCGCACGCTGGCCGCTGCTGATGCCCGCGGCCTGTGGGACCTGGACGACGACGCGGCGGACTTCCTGACCGGTGAACTCCGGCGATGGGCCGGGCCCGTTCTGGTGGCCAGCCACGATCGCTGGTTCCTGGATCATGCGGCAGATCAACTGGTGGATCTGGACCCGTCCCTGGACCCCCACGGCCGCGGCGGCGGGACCCAAGGGACCGTGTATTCAGGCAACTTCAGCGTTTACCTGCGACAACGCCAGGCGCTCCGGAGCACCTGGGAGCAACAGTTCGCGGACCAGGAAGAGCAGCTGCAGCGCTGGCGCACCGAAGCCGCGCTGGAGTCCTCCGACGTCTTCCACCGGACCACCGCGAAGTCGGAGGCACGAATCGCCCAGAAGTTCTATTCGGATCGGGCCGCGGCCACGCTCACGCGCCGTTCCCGCAACGCCCGGCGCAGGTTGGAGGAGTTGGAACGCAACGCCATCCTGCCCCCACCCCGACCGTTGCACTTCGGGCCGTTCGCCTTGGCCGGGACAGGGACGGAAGCGGGCGAGGCCACGGCGGATCGTCCCGTGGCCGTGCGAGCCACGAATCTCGGCCTCGCGAACCGTCTTGCTCCGACGACGTTCACCCTGAAACCGGGCGATCACCTGCTGCTGACGGGACCGAACGGGGCGGGGAAATCGACACTGCTGAACATGCTCAGCGGGGACCTCGCACTGGACACGGGGCACCTGTGGGTGGACCCGGAACTCCGAGTCGCCACCCTGACGCAGGAGGAGGTCGAACTCGCCACCGACGCCGGCCGCACGTCCGCCACCTGCCAACCCTTGACCCCCGGGCAACGACGACGCGACCAGCTCCAGGCGATCCTGGCCGATCCGCCGGACCTGCTGCTGCTGGACGAACCCACCAACCACCTGGCCCTGGGCCTGGTCGAGGACCTGGAGATCGCCCTCGAGGACTGGCCCGGGACGGTGATCCTCTGTACCCACGATCGCTGGGTCCGCCACCGCTGGAAGGGCCTGCGGCTGCACCTTGAGCCTGCCGTGGATTGACGGTCGGTCGGCTCACGAGCACTCACCCGCAGGAGCGGGTGAGTGCTCCGGGCATGACCGTGGGGTGTCCGGTCCACCACCGGACACCCCACAGGTGAGGGGCTGGTTCCTCAGCCCAGGGCACGCTCCCCGACCACGGACGTCACCGGGGAAAAGGCCGTTGCCGCAGTGCCACGCGGGCGCCTGCGATCAACGACGGTTGCGACCTCCCAGGCCGCGGCCGTCATCGTCGCGGCCGTCGCGGCCCTCGTCACCCTCGACCACCTCGACCTCTTCGCGGCCGACCTCGGCCTGGATGCGCTCCTGGTCCTGGACGACGTTCTTGTCCAGGCCGACGCGCTCCTTGGCAACAACGTTCTTGTCCACCACGGGGCGTTCCTCGGAGAGCGTCACCTCGACGTCCTCTTCGCCCAGAGTGCCGCCGCGAGCTTCGCCGCCCGAGATCGGCTCACGAACGACCTCGACCTCTTCGCGCTCGACCGGCACGGTCACGGTTTCCTGCTCGGTGACCACGCGCTTGCGCAGACGGGCACGCCCGGTCTGCACTCGCTCGGTGCCCACGTTCAGCTCTTCTTCGTGACGCACCACGGACTCGCCGGAGCCGTCGCGGGCACCACGGCCGTCGCGGTCGCCACGCACATCGCCTTCGGCGTTGGCGCGGGAATCGGCATCCAGGCCGTACTGGCCGCGGTTGCCCTCACGCGTGTGGTCGCCGCGCTCGTCGGGGTACTGGCCGGTTCCGCCGACGCCGGTGTCGTGGCCGAGACGGGCACGATCGTCCTCGACGTCACGGTCCTGACGCGAACCCGCGATGCCGCCGGCAGCACCTGCGGCGCCTGCAGTGCCGGCTGCAGCGGCGTTGCGGCCGCGGCCGTCGTTGCGATCGTTGTCGCGGTCGAGGAGGTCGTCGCGGTCACCGGAACCGCCACCCATACCGTAGTAGCGGTACAGGTCGTCCTCTTGGCGCTCGTCGATGTGCGCATCGGCGTCCAGGTTCGGGGCGTCCTTGATGAAGTCCTTGGTGTACGGCACGTGGATCTCGCCGTTGTTCACACGAGCACGGTCCAGCGGGACAAAGGTCTCGTTGGAGCCGAACAATCCGGTGTTGACGGTGACCCAGTTGGGCTCGCCGGAGGCATCGTCCAGGTAGAGCTGGGCAACCTTGCCCACCTTGCTCCCGTCCTGGTCGTAGACGGTGCCGTTTTCGAGCTCTTCGATGTTGAAGGTGGCCATGATGACTCCTGTTCGTTGCTCGTACCCGCCCTCAGCCCATGAGAGCAGGAGAGCGCCCGCACGTCACCGCCGGAGTAGGGCTGTGACTGCAAACGCTCAGACTGCTGTGCAATCCACAAGTAAACGTAGCTTCTAAAGCGAGCCAGGTCACGCCGAAACCTAAGATTCCTTAGTTCTTACGGAAAGTTCCCACTCCTCACGGAGCCGTAGTTCATACTGCGGCCACCCCGTGGCACTCACCGCACGGGAAGCTGGACTGCAAGCCGAGCTGCAGCCTCTTTCAGAACGGGCACCTGCGCCTCCAGTTCCGCCGGATCGCAGCGGAACACAGGGGCCGCCAGCGCCAGTGACGCCAGGAGGTGACCATTCGGAGTCACCACCGGAACCGCCACAGCTCCCATCCCGTCGTCGTGCTCACCTTGCTGAGCCGCCCAGCCTCTTTCACGGGTCTGCGCGATTTCTTTGCGCAATGTTTCGCGATCGGTCAGTGATTCCTCGGTGCGCGGTGACAGATCCAGGGACTCCACCAGCCGCTCCCGATCAGCGCCGGGCATGAAGGCAAGCAGCGCCTTGCCCAGCGCCGAGGTGTGCAACTCACCGCGATCGCCCGGGTCCGTCGTCGTTCTGAACTGGGGCCCGTCCACCGTGTGCACGGTGAGGAAATGGTCACCGTCCAGCACCGCCAGGAGAGTGCTCTCTCCCGTACGCTCCGTGACCTCTTTGAGCACGGTGAGGGCGACGCCGTCGTACCCCCTGGCGCTTGCCACCCGGTGGCCGAGCTCGAAGACTCGCAGTCCGAGGTGGTAGCGCTTCGTGGCGTCGTCGTACTCGACGAAATCCGAACTCACGAGGGTGGCCAGCAGACGGTAGGCCGTACTGAAAGGGAACCCCGTGGATTCTGTGACTTCCGCCGCCGTGGCACCCTGCGGGGCATCGCCGAGGACCCGCAGGACTTCAAGACCCTTCCGAACGGTCCCCGACGTTCCGACCACGGCCCCTCCCTTCCCAGGTTTTCCCGTCCAATGCGCTCCGGTCTCTCGGGCTCCCAATGGATGTGCGGTGACCGCACACGTTGCCACTTGACGTACATGTGTGACACACATCATGCTTGTCCGACAGTTATTCGGCAACAGTTGCCACATAGTGAAAACTACGACGGCATCGGTGGCTGCAGGCTCAACGGCCGGTCGAGTGACACGGCCCGCACCCTGACCTGAAGGAAGATCAATGTCCGAAACCACGGCCCAGGCCGGACCACGCAAGACACCCAAGAAGGCCGCTCTGGCTGCCTGGGTCGGATCGGCACTCGAGTACTACGACTTCGCGGTCTACGGCACCGCGGCCGCGCTGGTGATCAATCACCTCTTCTTCCCCGAGGACGCATCCGCCGGGGTGGCGATCTTGCTGTCCATGTCGACGGTGGGCATCGCGTATGTCGTACGCCCCTTGGGCGCCTTGATCATGGGGCCGTTGGGAGACCGGTACGGTCGACGCTTCGTGATGATGCTGACCCTGTTCTTGATGGGCGGGGCAACATTCCTGGTGGGCTGCTTGCCAACCTATGACCAGGTAGGCCTCGTGGCACCCGCCCTGTTGGTCCTGTGTCGCGTCATCCAGGGTCTGTCCGCGTCCGGGGAACAGGCCTCCGCGATCTCGGTGTCCCTAGAGCACTCGACCGAACGGCACCGGGCGCTGACCACCAGCTGGACGCTGCAGGGCACCCAGTTCGGCACTCTGTTGGCCACCGCTGTCTTCATCCCCTTCACCTCCATCCTCACGGAGGAGCAGCTGTTCTCCTGGGGCTGGCGCATCCCGTTCTGGATGTCCGCGCTGGTGGTGGTGGCCGCCTACATCATTCGGCGGACCCTGGAGGAACCTCCCCAGTTCAAGGAGGCCGTGGAGCACAAGGACCAGGCCACTCCTCTGAGCCACCTTCTGCGCTTCCACAAGGCCGCCGTCATCCGCATCGCCTGCGCGGCCATGATCAACACCGTCCTGATCGTGTTCCAGGTCTGGGCGCTGTCCTACGGGACTTCCGTGGTGGGCCTGGACCGTTCCACCATGTTGCTCGTTGCGGTTCTGGCCAACGGCGTGGCACTGGGTGCGATCCCCTTGGCCGCCATGGTGGCCGACCGCATCGGCCGACGCCCCGTGTTCATCGCCGGTGCAGTGGGGTCCGCGATCATGACCTACCCGTACCTGGCGGCCGTGTCCTCCGGGAACTGGACTCTGATCTTCGGGCTCGGCGCGACTATGGCCGGGTTCTTCTACTCGATGGCCAACGGCATCTGGCCGTCCTTCTACGCGGAGATGTTCCCCACGCGGGTTCGCGTCACGGGGCTGGCGCTCGGTACCCAGATCGGCTTCGCCCTCTCTGGGGGTTTCGCCCCGCCGCTGGCCTCGTTCTTCGCCGGTGAAGACGGCACCAACTGGGTGGCCGTGGCGATCATGGTGTCCTGTGCCTGCGTGATTTCCGGCGTCGCCGCGCTCACCGCGACGGAGACCAAGAACCGCACGCTCAACGACATCGACAACCTGCACACCTCTCGCACGGAGGCTCTGGTTCTGGGGGATCTGAGCACCGCCAAGCGTTGAGGCGAGCTGTGGGGCGCAATCACGACCGTTCGTGCTTGCGCCCCACATCTATGCTTGCGCACATGAACGCAGATCAGAGCCCGGCACCCGTTCAGCCACACGTGTTGGCCGCAGTGCAGGCGCATGAACCCCGGCCGGCCACCCACCTTCAGAGCGGCGAGCCGTCGACCGTCGTCGTACTGTCCCGGGTGCTGGAGTGCATCCCCGAACGGGCCTGGGAACTGTTGACCACCCCGGAGGGACTCGCGCAGTGGTCCCCGTGCGTACCGGACCGCGCACTGGACTCCCCGGGCCCGGCGTCGCTGCAGGAGAACCCCGAGGACGACCCCGTGGACGGAACCGTCGAGGTCGCCGAGTCACCGACTCGATTGATCCATCACTGGGGTCCGGAGCAGCTGGACTGGCGGTTGACCAGGGTGGACCAGGGCACGCAGCTGGATCTGGTCATGCGCTGCACCTCGGAGGAGATGGCGGCGGCTTGCGGCGCCGGCTGGCACGTGTGCCTCGCCGTCCTGGAAGTGCTGGCCCGCGGCGAGAACGCAGAGCGCGTGGTCGGCTACGACGCCTTCGCCTACGGCTGGGAAAACATGAAGGCCGCCTACGCAACGGCGTTGGGACACTCGGCATGAGCGCGCGCGGTGCCGACCCCGGACGGGCCCCCGCGATCACTCAGGCCACGGGTGTCGAGTGGGGCCGCTGGGCAGAGATTCTCGACGGCGCGGGTGGGGCGGACCTGCCGCACAAGGAACTGGCACAGGCCGCCCACGCCGCCA
This sequence comes from Kocuria sp. JC486, assembly GCF_011602805.1. Lineage (NCBI taxonomy): Bacteria > Bacillati > Actinomycetota > Actinomycetes > Micrococcales > Micrococcaceae > Kocuria > Kocuria sp. JC486. The sequence goes on from NZ_JAAOZS010000015.1 coordinate 14,216, forward strand.
TGCCAGCCGCTGTGGAGAACGCGGGGTGGTGGGCGCAATCCGTGGCGGTGGCCTATGAGCAGTGGATCGGGCGCCGCATCCCCGGCCAGGCGCATGACGGCACGTTCCAGGTCTCGGCCACCAGGACCATGCCCGGAACCATGCGGGAGGTCTTCGACCGATGGTGTGAGCTGACCGGGGACCTGACCGAACTCGACGGACTGACCGTGACGGACGGACCCAGGACCTCCGGCACGGACAAACGCCTGCACTGGGGCGTGACGCTCGCAGACGGCAGCCGGGGGAACGTGGACGTCTCACCTAAGAGCGCGGACAAGACTCTGGTCGCCGCCTCCCAGGTGAACCTGACGAACCCCGACGACGTCGAGCGGTGGCGGGCGTTCTGGAAGGGCCGGATCAAGGAACTCTGATCAACGGCTTTCCGTGCCCGGGCGAACGCCCACGGCCACTTTCGTGTACGACTCCCGTTCCATCTCTACCACTTCTGTACTGACGGTCACGGCGGCAGCGGCGGGCAGCGTCGCCACGACGGCATCGGTGATCGCCCGGGACGTGTCACGCCGCTGCTCGACCGTCCGACCCGGAAGAATCCGCAGGACCACTGACACGAACGCCTTTCCGCTGTGGGGGTGGTCCAGGCTGAAGACGTCGAGAGGCCGGATCCGGCCCTTAGCAGTGGGCATGTCGTAGACACCGGCGTCTCTCACCGCCTGCAACCCGGCCCCCAACAGGGCACGGGCGTCGAAGTCGGGGTGCAGGTCGAGGTCGGCCGTGTACTCGATGATCAGGTGCGGCATGTGCCGAGCATGTCACGTCCAGGCATCACCGTCCGCCGGTTCGGTGCCGCAACCAGACCGTGGTTTCCGGCGGAAGCAGGCTGCTCTGCAGTGGCTGGCTGCTCACGACGACGACACCGCCTTCCGGAAGCTGCAGCGGATCCGACCCGAAGTTGGTGATCGACTCCCAGCCGTCGGGCCGCACGATGTGCACGACGTCGCCACCGTTCAGCGGCCCCCACTCGAGTTCCTCGGCGGCCTGCATCTCACGACGCGCGGCCAGGGCACTCCGGTACAGGTTGAGCGTGGATCCAGGATCGGAGAGTTCGGCGTCGGCAGCGTGACCGGCGAACCACTCGGGTTGCGGCAGATGCGCGGGCCCGCCGAACCCGAAGTCCTGCGCGGTGCGCTCCCACGGAAGGGGAACACGGCACCCGTCCCTGCCCTGGTCCTTGCCGGGGTCGCGGAAGAACGACGGGTCCTGGCGCTGATCGTCGTCGATCTCAACGACCTCGTACAGGCCAAGTTCCGACCCTTGGTAGATGTACGCCGACCCGGGCAGCGCCAGGACCAACAGTTCGGCCGCGCGGGCCCGGCGCAGTCCGCGGTCGCGGTCCAGCAGGTCCTCCGGGGAGCCCAGGAGCAGCCACTGCTTTGCGGCCACGCTCAGGTCCGTTCCACCCGATGGTGTCAGGGGGCGCTCTTCAAGGCGCTCGAGCAACGTGTCCAGGTCCAGTCCGTAGCGCGTGGGGTGGCGGACGACGTCGTGGTTGGACAACACCCAGGTGCTGGAAGCACCGCTGCGCCGAGCCTCGTCGAGATTCTTGGTGATCGCGCGCCGGAAGTTCTCCGCGGTGAACGGGACCTCCAGCAGGTCGAAACTGAACGCCTGCCCGAGCCCGTCGGGGCTTGCGTAGCGCGCCAACCGGTCCGGGTGCACCCATGCTTCGGCCACAGCGGTCCGGGGAGGGTCGTACTCGTTGAAGGCGCGGCGCCATTCGGCGTAGATGTCGTGGACTTCGTCCCGGTCCCAGAACGGGTGGGTGCCGAACTCCTCGAATTCGTTGGGCAGGGCGTGGCTGTCCACCAGTTCCTCGCCCAGATCCTTGGCCAGGGCGTGGGCGACGTCGATCCGGAAGCCGTCCACCCCGCGGTCCGCCCAGAACCGGATGGTGTCCAGGAACTCCTGATGGACGTCCGGGTTGTCCCAGTTCCAGTCGGGCTGTTCGCTGGCGAAGATGTGCATGTACCACTGGCCGGGTGCCCCGTCGGGTTCGGTGACCCGGGTCCAGGCGGGGCCGCCGAACACGGACTGCCAGTCCGACGGCGGGAGCTCACCGCTTTCACCCCGCCCGTCTCGGAAGATGTAGCGGTCACGCTCGAGTGAACCCGGGCCGGCAGCCACGGCCTCCCGGAACCAACGGTGCAGGTTGGAACTGTGGTTGGGCACGATGTCCACCACGACCTTGATACGTCGACCGTGCAGTGCGTGGACCATGGCATCGAAGTCGTCCAGGGACCCGAGGCGAGGGTCGACGTCGCGGTAGTCGTCGACGTCGTACCCACCGTCGGCCAACTGTGAGGGGTAGAACGGGCTGAGCCACACCGCATCGATGCCCAGGTCCTTCAGGTAGTCGGCCTTCTCCGTGACCCCGCGGAGGTCGCCCAGGCCGTCCCCGTCCGCGTCGTGGAAACTGCGGGGGTAGATCTGGTACACGACGGCCTGCCGCCACCAGTCGGCGCTGTCGAATCCACCGGCCTCGGGTCGGGTGTTCGGGTTCGGGACGTGGTCGACACCGGTCTGGGTCATGCGGAGACTCCTTGACGGTTGGTTCGGGGATCACTGAGTACTGGCGTGTGACGGAGTCCTGACGGACCGCTGCCACGGGTCGCGCCCGTTTCGGGGCGGAGAGGCCACCGCCCCAGGCTAGGAGACATGCGACTCAGAGCGCGACCGGGCCAAGCCCCACTTGACCCGCTCGAGCGCAAACACGACGGAACCGCCGGGTTCACGACGTCGTGCATCGTGAATCCGGCGGTTCCGTCAGGTCGCCGCATCGGTGACCCGGTTCCCGTCCGACTGGCCGGTTCAGCTGCCGACCCGTGGGGGTCGCAGGTTCCCGGGAGTCATGGGTTCCGGGTCACCGCACCGTTCACAGCGAAGGAATGGTGATGGTTTCACCGGCGTAGACCAGGTCGCTCGAGGGCAGACCGTTCGCAGCCACGATGTCGGCCACCGGGACGCCCGAACGCTCGGCGATCGAGCCCAGCGTGTCGCCCGGCTGCAGTGCGTACTCGCCCGCGGGGATCGAACCGGCACCCGCACCGGCGGCTGCATCGCCACCGGCCGCGGCATCGCTGCCGCCCGCGGCCGCGTCGCCACCAGCGGCGGCGCCACCGCTCTCGCCCGAACCGGAGCCGGAACCGGAACCACTGTCCGAGCCGGATTCCGAACCGCCGGTGATCTCCTCGTTGCCGCTCGAGCCGGAGCCTTCGCTGCCACCGGCCGCACCGCCCGCAGCAGCGTCGCCGGAACCGTCACTTGGGCCGTCGGAAGCCCCACCGCTGGCACCCTCAGAGGCGCCGCCGCTGGCACCGTCGGACGCACCACCCGAAGCCCCCTCGGACGCGCCCTCGCTGGCGCCGCCCGAAGCGCCCTCGCTCGCACCTGCGGATTCCGAGCTCGAGCCGGACGCGCTTTCCGAAGCAGAGGAGTCACCGCCGGACTCACCCCCGCCGCCACCGCAACCGACCAGGGCCAATGCGGCAGCAGTCGCCACGGCCAAAGGTGCAAGTCGAAGGTTCTTGAGTTCCATGATGTCGACCTTTCGTCGTCTTCTTCACCCGGTTGCGTCAACCCAGTTCGGCTGCCGACGCCGCGAGTGCGGACCAAGCGTCCTTGTCACACCCTAGGACCGAACTCAGAATGTGACACGCATAACTGTTTCCGTTGCAACGGTGTGTCATCGCCCGGAACCCGTTGGGGATCACCGCTCGGGCGGGCATAGATTCGGGGGCATGAAGTCTCCGAACCCCGGACCCGAAACCACTTCCCGTACCTCCGCCCCCGTGACATTGACGGCCGACGGCATCGTCGAAATCCACTCGCACGAGGCGGTTCGGGAAGCAGCCACGGACCCGCGGACCTTCTCCAGCGCCGTTTCCCGGTTCCTGCAGATCCCCAACGGCTTGGACGGTCAGGAACACGCGAAGTTTCGGTCCCTGATCGACCGCTATTTCACGCCGGAAGCCATGGCGGACTTCGAACCCGCCTGCCGCGCCGTCGCGACCGACATCGCCCGCAACCTGCCCTTGGGAGTCCCCCTCAAGGCGGTGGAGCAGATCGGCATGCCGTTCGCCGTGGCCGCTCAGTCGGCCTGGTTGGGCTGGCCGGCCGACCTGGCCGAGGAACTGGTCGACTGGGTCCGCGCGAACCAGGAGGCCACCCGCTCCGGAGAATTGGCCCGGACCGCCGCGGTGGCCGAGCACTTCGACCGCATCATTCACTCGATCATCGAGCCGCGGCGCGGTTCCGACGGCACCGCCGACGTCACGGATCAGCTCATCCACGACGACGCCGCCGGTGAACTCACCGACCAGGAGATCGTGTCGATCCTGCGCAACTGGACCGGTGGAGACCTCGCCTCGATCGCGCAGTGCACGGGCGTGATCCTGCATCACCTGGCCCGCCGCCCCGAGGTTGCCGAGCGGATCGCCCAGGGCGCCTCCGATGCCGAGGTGGATGCCATCTTGGAGGAGTTCCTGCGGATCGACGACCCCTTCGTGTCCAACCGGCGGGTCGCCACCGCGGACACGGAAATCGGCGGTTGCCCCGTGGCAGGTGGCCAGAAGGTGATTCTGAACTGGGCGGACGCCAACCGGGACCCCGCGGTCTTCGGCGATCCCGACGCTTTCGACCCGGACGGCAATGCGCAGGACAACTTGGTCTACGGAATCGGTCCGCACGTCTGCCCGGGTCGCCCCCTCGCACGGCTGGAACTGCGCGAGGTGACCAGGGCGATCCTGGCCGTGGGCATTCCGGAACCGGCCCGTGATTCCGAACGTGAAGCGGCCCCCATGGGTGGCTTCCGCGTCGTGCCCGTGGTTCTCAAGCCTCGCGGCTGACAGGACCGCCTCCTCGGCGTCTGTCGGCCCCTCAGTCGGCCCGGTCGGCGGACGCCCCGGGGCTCAGCGGTGACCGTGTTCAAGCACCAGGATCGCCACCTGGACCCGGTTGGTCACGTCCAGCTTGGTGAAGATGCGCGCCACGTGTGTCTTGACGGTGGTGATGGACAGGAACATCTCCTCGGCGATCTCGGTGTTGGTCAACCCCCGGGCCACGGCGTCCGCGATCTCCCGCTCCCGATCGCTCAGGACGTTGAGCGGACTCGGGACGGCGGCCGCCTCGGATGCCTGTTCCTCCAAACCTGGCTGGGCCGCGACCGGCGTCGTCGTCCCCGCCGGTGACCGGCGGCCGTGTTCCGCGGCCACCACAATCAGGCGTGTGAGCACCGACGGCGACACGGTGGCGTTTCCGGCGGCAGCTTCCTGGACGGCGCGCACGAGCTGCCGCGGGGGCGTGTCCTTGAGGAGGAAGCCGATGGCCCCACCCTCCAACGCCTCCAGGATGAAGGCGTCGGTGTCAAAGGCCGTGAGCATCAGAACCTCAGGCGGGTCGCTGAGTGCCCGGACCCTCCGGCAGCCCTCGATACCGTCCGTGCCGGGCATCCGGATGTCCATCAGGACAACGTCCGGGTTCAGTTCCTGGACCTTCTCCACCGCCTGGGCCCCGTTGCCCGCCTCGCCCACCACCACCAGGTTCTCGGCCCCGTCCAGGATCAGTCGCAGCCCGGCCCGCATGAGCACCTCGTCGTCGACCAGCAGGACACGGACCGGATCCGGGCTGGATCCGCTCACCTCGGAATCCCCGTCGGAACCCTCATCGAAATCAGCGGGGTGGTTCAGCTGCGGCATGGGACCTTGGCCTCCAGTCGGAATTCACTCTGGGTCTGGGTGGCCCTGACGCTACCGCCCAGGGCACGGGCGCGTTCGTCCAACCCGATCAGGCCGAAGCCGGAGGCGGGATGGACCGAATCGGCGTGATCTGAAGGCGTCAACGGGTTGGTGACCGTCAGCCGCACTTCGTCGTCGTCACCCTGCCATCGCACGGTCACGGGCGCACCCGGTGCGTGCTTGACGGCATTCGTCAGACCCTCCTGGAGCATGCGGTAGAGGGTCCTGGAGGCGGTGCCCGGGATCTGACCGAGGTCGGGCCGCTGAACGAGGGATTCAACCTGGGCACCAGTGGCCCGGACTTCTTCCAGCAGGGAATCGACCTGGGTGAGGTCCGGCTCGGGACGGGTGTCCGTGGGGTCGTCGCGCAACACGTCCAGGACGGTGCGCAGTTCGGCGGATGCGGTGGCCGCGGTCTGCTGGACCAGCCGCGCCGTGGACCGCACCGTGTCCCGGTCCAGGTCCTCGCGGTAGTCCAGCGCCCCCGCGTACGTGCTGATGAGCGCAAGACGGTGCGAGAGGGTGTCGTGCATTTCGCGGGCGATCCGGGTCCGTTCCTCGGCACGGGTCTTGGCGGCGCGTGCCTGCTCCTCGCGCACCACGGCCTCGGTCTCACGTCGGGCCGTTGCCGCTTCCGACCGCAGGGCCCTGATCTGACGACGCCGACTCCACCGGTTCAGCCCGATCAGCACCGGCACGGCCGTCATGGCCAGGGACAGGGCAATCCCCATGAGGATCACCCAGATGTCGGACTCCGGCATGGGGACGACGAAGACACTGCCCACCGCAGACAGGACGGCCACGGGTGGGATGAAGAACACCCACTTCCGGATACCCCGGGAACAGACCGAGACGACGGCGATGAACCAGGCGGGAAAGGCTGCCCCGGACACACCGACCAGCACACCGATCACCAGGGCCGCGACCAGGGCGGACCGCGGTTCCTTGAGGCTGAGATTCGCAACTTCCGGGCCCTCGTCCAAGACCTTCGGTTCCGGGGCGCGACGCAAGGCGATCGGCAAGAGCGCCACCGCCACGAGCCCCACGGCCGTGTCGACCAGCATCCACGCGAAAATGAATTCCTCGGAATACGGGTACTCCTCGGGGCTCACGGTCCCGTCGGCGACCAAGGAGCCCATGACCCCATATGTGCCCAGGGAGATGAGCGGCCCGAGGACCAGCGCGGTGAGGGTCAGCCCCGCGATCAGCCAACCCCGTCTGCTCCCGGGTCCGAGGAATCTTTCGATCATGCGTTCAGACTAGGGGCGTGCCCGGCCCGTGCACGTCCTCCGCAAGCAGGAGGCCGCTGCCTCCTGAGCATGATTTGTCAGACCCCGCACGGAGGATCGAGGCACGCGCGTGCACCGCCTCACGTATGCGGACCTGCCTCACGATTGACGAACGCGGGGAAGATCCGTGCCGGTCGCAGCACTGGCAAAGGCCCAGAACCGCTCCGCCAGCTCCGGATCGGAGGCCGCCTGCGAGCGCCCCACCAGGACCGGAGCCCCTTTGAGTTCCCCACGCCCCGAGGGACCGACGTAACTGCATTCCGGGAGGTCCCGGGTGGCAGCGACCAGAATGTTCTGGGCCCCATCCGATGCGGACTGGCCACCGAAATGTGCAGCGAATCCCACCCATTTGTTGATCAGCGGCCACGGGCTGTGATTCTGCAGGTTGGTCTGCGCCCACCCCGGGTGGGCCAGTTGGACTGCGATGCGCTGGGTACCCGTTTCCCGCGCGCCCTCAGCAAGCCGCCGGGACAGGCCCAGCCCCCACAGCATGTCCGCCAACTTGGACTGTCCGTAGCCGGCGACGAACGAGAATCGCCGTCGTCGGAAATGCGGGTCCTCGAAATCCATGGAGCGCCACCGGTGGGCACCCGAGCCGACGATGACCACACGCTCACGGACCCGGGGCAACACCAGGTTGGTGAGGGCGAACGGGCCCAACGCATTGGTTCCGAGCATGAGTTCGAAACCGTCCGCGGTTTCCGTGCGATCCCCGGAGACGGTCCCGGCATTGTTGACCAGAACGTCCACGGGACGGTCCAGGGAATCGGCGGCCGCCCGGATCGAGGAAAGGTTGGCGAGATCCAGGGGCAGCACGCTGGCATTTCCGAGGTCACGTTGGACCCTCTGGGCCCGCTGCGTGTCACGCGCGGCGACGATCACGTGGGCACCGGCGCCGGCTGCGGCAGCCGCAACCTCTTTCCCCAGGCCGTTCGTGGCACCCGTGACCAACCATGTCCGTCCCGTCTGATCCGGCAGAGAGAACGGCTGAAGAATGTTACGCACGAGTACCAATTATGCGGTAACCGCCTGTTCCTCAGCGACCCCAGGCGTCACGAAGGACTTTCAATGAATTCTGCGTCATTTCCGCCGATGAGCCCACGGGGGCAATGATCAATTCGTCCGCCTGCGCCCGCTCGGCGAAATCCTTCACGTAGGAAGCGACCTGTTCACCGTTGCCCACGGCCGTGTACTTGATCATGTGCAGAATCTGTTGCCCGGCCGCCGAGTGCATGACCAGGTCCAGTTCTTCGTCCGTCAGGGTGCGCCCACGGCCGGCCATCATCTTGACCCGGGTGCGCCGGTACCACTCGTTCTCGGCAACGGCCACGTTGGGGTCGTCATTGGCCACCACGTTCACGGCGGCCATCATGTACGGCTGCTCGAGTTGTTCGGAGGGCTCGAACTCCGACCGGTAGACGGCGGCCGCCTGCTCCAGGGCGTCCGGGGCGAAGTGGGAGGCGAAGGCGTACGGCAACCCGTAGGCCGCCGCCAGACGGGCACCGAACAGCGACGAACCGAGGATGTACAGAGGGACGTTCGTACCGGCACCCGGCACGGCACGAAGACCGGGGAGTTTGGACTCGTCACGCAGGTACCCCTGCAGTTCCTTGACGTCCTGCGGGAACTCCTCAGCGGCGCGCGGATCCCGGCGCATGGCGCGCACTGCTACCTGGTCAGTTCCCGGAGCCCGGCCCAGGCCCAGATCAATCCGCCCGGGGTGCAGTTCGGCCAGGGTGCCGAACTGCTCCGCAATGGTCAGCGGAGAGTGGTTGGGCAGCATCACGCCGCCTGAGCCCAGCCGGATCTTCTCCGTCTGGGTCGCCACGTGGGCAATCAGGACTGCCGGAGCGGCGGAAGCGATGGAGCCCATGTTGTGGTGTTCGGTGTACCAGACACGCTCGTACCCCAGGCCCTCCGCCACTTGGGCCAGAGCCACGGACTCAGCGAAGGCCTCCCCCACGGTGTGACCTTCACGGACGGTTGCGAAATCCAGAACTGACAGCGGCAAAGCCACGGCGGAACACCTTTCACGAATGCTGTGCGGGAACTCCCGCGGTCTCACCGTGAACAGCCATCGGACTCCGTCCGTGATTCCCGACGTCGCCCAAGCTCACACCCGATCTCGCTGTCAGCGAATCCAGGGCCTCACTCGTGCTGGAGCGCCCCACCGTAGATCTCGTCGATGAGTTCCTCGTTGTTGACCAGGACATGACGACGCCGCAGCTTGAGGGACGGAGTCAGCGTGCCGTCCGCCTCGGAGAAGTCGTGCTCCAGAATCCGGAACTCTCGGATCTGTTCCGCACGGGAGACCGCCTGATTGGCGTGCTCGATCGCTTCCTCGACGGCCTTCTTAACGTGCTCGTCCTCCCTGGCCTGGGCGACCGTCATGGACGCGTCGAACCCGTGGGCGTCCAGCCACCCCGGCAGAGCCTCCTCGTCCAAGGTCACCAGGGCGGCGATGAAGGGCCGCTTCTCCCCCACCGCAATGCACTGGGACACCAACGGGTGCGCCCTGACCTGGTCCTCCAGCACAACGGGGCTCACGTTCTTGCCCCCGGCGGTCACGATCAGTTCCTTGATGCGCCCGGTGATCTTCAGATACCCGTCCTGGTCCAGGGATCCCAGGTCGCCGGTGCGGAACCACCCGTCGTCGTCGAAGGCCTCCGCGGTCTTCTCGGGGTTGTTCCAGTAACCGCGCATCACGCAGATCCCCTTGGCCAGGACCTCGCCGTCGTCGGAGATCTTGACGGAGTTGCCCGGCAACACGGTGCCGACGGTGCCGATCTTGATCTTCTTGGCGGTGTTGACCGTGATCGGGGCCGTGGTTTCGGTCAACCCGTAGCCCTCCAGCACGCGCAGCCCGATGCCGTGGAAGAAGTGCCCCAGGCGCTCCCCCAGTGGCCCGCCGCCGGAGACCGCGTACTTGACCTTCCCGCCCATGGCTTCGCGCAGTTTGCCGTAGACGAGCTTGTCGAACAGTGCGTGCTGCACCTTGAGCGTCAGGGGGACCTTGCCCTGCTCCTCGGCACGGGACCACTCGATGGCCACCGCCGCCGCCCTGTCGAAGATCTTTCCCTTCCCGCCGGCCTCCGCCTTCTGCTGCGCCGAGTTGTAGACCTTCTCGAACACTCGCGGAACCACCAGCAGGAAGGTCGGCTCAAAGCTCTTCAGGTCATCCAGCAGACTCTTGATGTCCGAGGTGTGGGCGATGTTCACACCGGCACCCACCGCCATGACCTGGATGAAACGCGCAAACACGTGCGCCAACGGCAGGAACATGACCGTCCGGGCGCCCTCGTGGACAGCTTCGGGAATCGAGGCCGCCGCGTTCTCGGAGAGTTCCACGAAGTTCCCGTGGGTGAGTTCGCAGCCCTTCGGTCGACCGGTGGTTCCCGAGGTGTAGATGACGGTGGCCAGGTCGTCCAGGCCCGCGATGCGGCGTCGTCGTTCGACCTCCTCGTCCGGGACGTCCTTGCCACCCTCGGTCAGGTGCCCCACGGCACCTTCGTCCAGGCACCAGACGCTGTGCACGGCGGACAGGTCCTCGTTGTGGGCGGCCCGCTCCCACACGCCCTTGTGCTCGGCGGTCTCCACCACCAGTCCGACGGCTCCGGAGTCGGAGAGGTTCCAGGCCAGTTGGGTCGGGGCCGAGGATTCGTACACGGGAACGACGACGCCACCGGCGAACCAGACCGCGAAGTCCAGAAGGGACCATTCGAGGCGGTTGCGGGACATGAGCGCCACCCGGTCACCAGGCTGGACACCGGCGGCCACGAAGCCCTTGGCCAGGGCGATCACATCGGCCAAAACCCTGCTCGCGGGGATTCCGACCCACTGATCCCCTTCCCGCCGGGAGAACAACGCCGGATCGCTGGCCTTCCGGGCGTTACGCACCAACAGATCGGTGGTGTTTGACGTGGCCGGGGTCTCCACCAGTCGGGGGAGGGCGATCTCGGACAAGGGTGCTCCTTGGGTCAGAACGTGGGATGGCTGCGGTAGGTCTCCGGACCACCACCGCCGGGGGCCGCGGCCCGTGAGGAACAGGCCGCGGAGGGGTGTCCGACAACGGTAGATCATTGTGAGCACGGTCACAAAGCGCTATCGGTGACCCCACCATTGCCCTTGCACTCAGGTGACTGTTAATTTCGTTCAACCGCCCCTGGTTATGAGGTGCATCAGATGTCTGACATGAATTTTGATTCTTCTCCCCCCGCTGACGAGGACACCGTGGATGTCCACCCGGTGCACCACCAGGCGGCGGTGACGGATGATGATCATCCCCCACACGTCAAGACCGGTCGGCTTTGGCTGTACCGCCTATTGGGAGTGGTGGCCTTTTTCGCGGTCTGGCTATTGCTCGGATCCGCTGACGTTTCGCAGGACGCGCGGACGGTGGCAGCCATCGGGTCCTTGATGGCCGTGTGGTGGATGACCGAAGCCGTTCCCCTCCCCGTGACATCACTCCTGCCCATCGTGCTTTTTCCTGTCCTGACGCAACTGACACCGGAAGAGGCCACGGCTCCGTATGCCAACCCGATCGTGTTCCTCTTCCTCGGCGGGTTCCTGATCGCCATTGCGATGCAGAAATGGAATCTCCACCGGCGCATTGCGCTCTTGACGCTGCGGGCTGTAGGAACACAGCCGAGGCAGATCATTCTGGGAATGATGATCGCCACCGCTTTCCTCTCCATGTGGGTGTCGAACACCGCGACCACGCTCATGATGCTGCCCATCGGACTGAGTGTGCTCACCCTGGTGGTGGAGAACAGTCAGAAGCACGGACATGCCGAGAACGTCGACACGTCCTCGATTCGTACAGATCTGACGGCCACCGAAACCCTCAGCGAGATCATTGAAAATCCCGACGTCCGCAAGTTCGGTGTGGCGCTGGTTTTGTCGATCGCCTGGGCCGCAACGATCGGCGGCCTGGGAACCCTGCTGGGAAGCCCCCCCAACGCCATCGTGGCCGGTTACATCAGCGAAGAACTCGGGGAAACCATCGGGTTCGCCCAGTGGATGCTCCTGGGTGTCCCGATCGTGATCGTGTTCATCGGCGTCTCGTGGCTCCTGATGACCTTCGTGATCTTCCGGTTCAACCTGAAAGAGATCCCCGGCGGAAAACAGTTGATTCAGAAGGAGATCAATGACCTGGGGCGAATGTCTCGAGGCGAATGGGTCGTGCTGGCCGTCTTCGTGGCGGCAGCGTTCTTCTGGATCGTCCCGGGCATCCTTTCCGGATTCCCGTCCCTTGCGGAAGCCTGGCCCTGGCTCGAGGTCTTCGACGACACGGTGATCGCCATCGCCGCCGGCGTCCTGTTGTTCATCATCCCCGGTGACAACCGCGGCAACATGACGTTGCACTGGAGGGACGCCGAAGAAGGACTGCCGTGGGGTGTGCTCCTGTTGTTCGGTGGCGGTCTGTCCCTGGCAGCAGCCGTGGCCAGCACCGGCCTGGACGTGTGGTTCGGAGATCAGGTCGGCGGCTTGGGGGCGCTGCCCATCGTGCTGTTGCTGGCGGTCGTCGTCGCGGTGGTTCTGCTGCTCACGGAAGTCACCAGCAACACGGCCACAGCGGCAGCGTTCATCCCCATCCTGGGCGGCGTGGCCATCGGGCTCGGCATTGATCCGATCTCGCTGCTGATTCCAGCCGCCCTGGCTGCCACGTGTGCGTTCATGCTGCCGGTGGGCACCCCACCGAACGCGATCGTGTACGCCTCCGGCCACGTGAAGATCACGGAAATGGTCCGCGGCGGCGCCATCCTCAACGTGGTCGGCGTCCTGTTGATCACGCTGTTCACGTTGATCCTGGGACCGCTCGCCTTCGGCATGGTGTTCTAGTCCCTTCACCTCGCCGAAGTAGCAGTTTGATCGCCCCTGAACCGCTCAGGGGCGATCAAACTGCGCACTCGGCAACCAGGACGGCGCAGGGTCTTCTGTACCGTGGAACACACACGACCTGCACCCGACCCGAATGGTGGAGACCGGGATGAACGTGCTGTGGGGCCTGGGCGGAATGGTGTTCATCATCGCCATAGCGGTGCTCTTCTCCGTCGACCGTCGCAAGATTCGCATCAGGACCGTCAGCCTGGCTCTGCTCACGCAGGTGCTGTTCGGGGTCCTGGTCCTGTACGTTCCGGCCGGGCGCGCGGCCCTCGAGGCGATCACCGGTGGTGTGCAGTCGGTCATCAACTCGGCCAATGCCGGGATCGACTTCCTCTTCGGCCCGATCCTCCCGGAGGAGGGCTCGGTGTTCGCGTTCCAGGTCCTGCCGGTCATCGTCTACTTCGCGTCCTTGACCGCGGTCCTGCACTACGTGGGGATCCTGCAGTGGGTGGTCAAGATCATCGGCGGCGGGATGGCAAAGCTCTTCGGCACCACCACCGCGGAGTCCATGAACGCGGCCGCCAACATCTTCCTGGGCCAGTCGGAAGCCCCGCTGCTCATCAAGCAGCACCTCCCCCGATTGAAGACCTCCGAACTGTTCGCCGTGATGGTCGGCGGGATGGCGACCGTGGCCGGGTCCGTGATGGTGGGGTATTCACTGCTCGGCGCGGAACTGCGGTACTTGATCGCCGCCAGCTTCATGGCCGCCCCAGGCGCCCTGTTCATCGCCAAGTTGATCGTCCCGGCGGGAGCCCTGGAAGGGCCGGAATGGACCGACGCCGGCACTGGTGAACCGACGACCGCCCCACCGCGTCGTCGTCAGGGCCTGGTGGGGCTCTTCAAACGCGGAGGCAAACGCGGTGCCGCCACGGAATCCGCGCAGGAACTCAAGCGACGGCAGCAATCACAGACGGACCCGGAGCACGAGGCGACGGAGGCGGCCGGGAGTTCCACGGTCACGTCCGCAGAAGCTCACACTGCGAGCGTCACGGAGGCACCTCGAGAGGTCCGGGACGCGGAGGACATCGCCCACCAGGCCGAGGACGACGACGAACCCGCCAACGTGATCGACGCCGCCGCACGTGGTGCCAGCGAGGGCCTGGGACTGGCCCTCAACGTCGGCGCCATGCTGCTGGCCTTCATTGCACTGATTGCGCTGGTCAACACCTTGTTAGGAGCCGCGGGTGGGCTGTTCGGCCTGGAAGCCCTGACCCTGGAACAGATCCTGGGATGGATCTTCGCGCCCGTCATGTTCGTGGTGGGCGTCCCGTGGAACGAGGCCGTTCCGGCGGGCAGTTTCCTCGGCCAGAAGCTGGTGCTCAACGAGTTCGTGGCATTCAGCGCCTTCGGCCCGGAGATCGACAACTACTCGACCAAGACGCAGGTCATCGTCACGTTCGCGCTGACCGGGTTCGCCAACTTCGCCACGCTCGCCATTCAGATCGGCGCGCTGGGCGGCCTGGCCCCCACCCAGCGCAGCCGAATCGCCCGGCTGGGCCTGTTGGCCGTGCTGTCCGGGACCTTGGCCAACCTCATGAGTGCGGCGATCGCGGGGGTCCTGATCGCCTGATCCGACCGACTTCACCCGGCCGAGTGCGGCAAAAGTTTCCGGAACCGTGAGTCCCACTATTCTCCGGTCTTTGCGTATAGTAGTGATGCAGCCCACACGGAAGGCCCGGAACTGCCCCATGAACGCATACCCCCACCTGTTCGAACCGGTCACCCTGGGGTCGGTCACCCTCCCAAATCGCGTGATCATGGGCTCGATGCACACCGGGATGGAGGACGACCCCGCCCAGTTCCCGGAGCTGGCCGCCTACTTCGCCGAACGGGTCCGCGGCGGTGCCGTTCTCATGGTCACGGGCGGTTTCAGCCCCGACGAGGCCGGAGTGCTCTACCCCGGTGGCGGACGCATCACGACGACGGCGGAGGCCGCCGAGCATCACGTCATCACCTCGGCCGTGCACCAGGCCGGGGGCAAGATTCTGCTGCAACTTCTGCACGCCGGCCGGTACGCGGCGCACGAGGGGGCCGTCGCACCGTCGTCGTCGCAGGCGCCGATCAATCGGTATCACGCCGCGGAAATGACGCCCGGGCAGATCGACCGGACGGTTCGCGACTTCGGCCGGGCGGCCGAACTGGCGCACCAGGCCGGGTACGACGGCGTGGAGATCATGGGATCGGAGGGCTACCTGCTCAACCAGTTCCTGGCGGAGCGGACCAACCATCGGGTGGACGAGTGGGGCGGTGATCCCGAGCGGCGTCGCCGATTCCCGGTGGCAGTTGCGGAGGCCGTGAAGACGGCTGTCCCGGCGGAGTTCCTGGTGATGTACCGGATCTCCCTGCAGGACCTGGTGGAGGGCGGGCAGAGCTGGCCCGATGTCGTGGCACTGGCCCGGGACCTCGAGCGCGCCGGGGTGGACGTGTTCAACACCGGGATCGGGTGGCACGAGGCGCGGGTTCCCACCATCGTGACCTCGGTGCCCCGAGCAGCGTTCGCCCAAGTCACCGGTGAGTTGAAGGCGGCCGTTTCCGTGCCCGTGGTGGCCTCCAACCGGATCAACATTCCGGAGACGGCCGAAGAGATCCTGGCCGCAGGGCAGGCGGACCTGATCTCCATGGCCCGCCCGTTCCTGGCGGATCCGGAATGGGTGGACAAGGCCGGGTCGGGGCGAGCAGACCAAATCAACACGTGCATCGCATGCAACCAGGCCTGTCTGGACCACACCTTTGCGCACAAGCGGGCCACCTGTCTGGTGAATCCACGCGCCGGGAACGAGACCAGCCTGATCCTGAGTCCGGCCCGGCGGGTCAAGCACATCGCCGTGATCGGCGCGGGCCCGGCTGGGCTGTCCTGCGCGGTTTCCCTGGCACGGCGCGGGCACAGGGTCGATCTGTTCGAGGCCCAGGACCACCTGGGTGGTCAGTTCGCCCTGGCGCAACGGATTCCCGGCAAGGAGGAGTTCTCGGAGACCATCCGGTACTTCACCCGCCAGCTGGAGTTGACCGGGGTCAGCGTGCATCTGTCGACCACCGTGGATGCCAATTCCCTGGCCCAGCAGGACTTCGACGAGGTCGTCTTGGCCACCGGCGTCGCACCGCGGGTCCCCGCGATCGACGGTTTGGACCACTCGTCGGTGATGACCTACCCGGAGCTGCTGAGCGGCCGACGTGTGGCCGGCCAGAGCGTGGCGGTCATCGGGGCGGGCGGCATCGGGGTGGACGTCTCCGAATTCCTGACACACCCCGAATCGCCGTCGTTGGACCTGGCCGCCTGGCGCGCCGAGTGGGGGGTTGCCGGTAGCGACACCCCGGGCGGTCTGGGGCCGGCTTCCCCGGCGCCGTCACCGCGGGAGGTGGTCCTGGTGCAACGGCGGGCGACGCCGATCGGCAAGGACCTGGGGCTGACCTCCGGGTGGGTGCACCGCGCGTCGCTCAAGCACAAGGGCGTGCGGATGATTCCGGCCGCCACGTACGAACGCATCGACGACGACGGCCTGCACCTCACCGTTCCCGTCGACCCGAAGGACGCCGACGCCGGACGGGCCGAGATCACGCTGCCCGTGGACACCGTGGTGGTGTGCGCGGGGCAGGTCTCCCGCAACGACCTGGCCGCGCCCCTGCGCGAGCGGGGGTTGGCCGTGCACGTGATCGGTGGGGCCGACGTTGCCGCCGAGCTGGACGCCAAACGCGCCATCGGGCAGGGTACCCGCCTGGCGGCGGAGCTGTAGGGCGGGCGCCCCGCGACCGGTCAGACGAAACGCACCCAGTTGGCGCCCTTGCCCGTTTCGGCCTGGTCCAGCAGCTTGAGCTCTGTGCCGTCGACCGCGTACAGCGAGACCTGCGTGGACCGTTCACCGGCCGCCACGAGCAGGCGGCCGTCCGGGCTGGTGGCGAAACCGCGCGGCTGGGTCTCCGTGACCGTGTAGTTCTCCGGCGGGGTGAGCGAGCCGTCCGCGGCCACCTCCACGGCGGCCAAGGTGCTCTCCGTCCGCTCGGAGACCCACAGGGTCTGTTCATCCGCGCCCCAGTGGATGTCGGCACCCCAAATGGCGTGCTCGTCCAGCGGACTCCCGCCCAGAACACCTTGCTGCAGCTGTGCATCCGGGTCGACGGTGTTCGTGGCGTCGACCGCGGTCAGCTCACCGGTGCTCTTGTCCCTGCTGAAACGCAGCACTTCACCGGAGAACTCGGTCATCACGTACAGGGTGTCTTCGGCGTCGTTGAAGATCAGGTGGCGCGGGCCGGAACCCTCCGGGGCCGCCGCCGATTCTGCTGCCAGCGGGGTGAGCCCCAGGTCGTCGTCGAGCGCGTACTGCGCCACCAGGTCCGCCCCCAGGGACACGAAGTAGACGAAACGCCCGTCGGAGCTGGCCGCCACACTGTGCAGATTGGGGTGTTCGACAGTGGCGACGGGGGCGCCCACCGTGGTGCCGTCGACCGGTGCGGTGATGCCGTAGCCCCCGCCGTAGGAGGCGCCCAGCAGAACCGTTCCGCCCCGGGTGAGCCAGAGGTAGTTCATCCCACCTTGCGGAAGGTCCACCCGACCCAGCTGGCCCAGTTGCCCGGTTTCACGATCGAGGCTCAGGGTCACGATCCCCGCGGGATCACCCTTCACGGCGGCGTGCACCAGGTTCCGTTCGGTATCCACCGCGAAGTTGGAACAGCCGGTGAGCCCTTCGGTCACGGATAGTCGCTCCAGGGAGGTCCCGTCACATCGGAACACGGAAATGCTCCCGTCACCGGCATTGGCGACCAGGACCAAGGATTCAACAGTCATCAGGCAACTCCCATCATCATCGCGGCACACCAGACCCCGGAACCGGAACCGTCCGCCTGCTCCGGCGGTTGGCGATCACAGCCATTTCATCACGCTCAGCGCCAGGCCAACTCTGCGGATCCCGGCAGCATGGGTGGCCGACGGTAATCGAGCAACTCACCGTCGATCGTCAGCGGGAGGGGCACGTACTCCAGCACGCCGAAGTCGCTGGTCTTGCTCCGCAACGCGGGTTCAGGTGACGAGGTTGCCCCGGACTTGGCCGCGGGTCCGCCCGTGACTTCCGGTACCGGTAACCCCATGAGTTCGACTGCCGTCCGGGCCAACGACATGTGGACGCGGCCACCGCATCCGGACTCCCGGCGCTCGGCCAGGAGCCGGATCAATCCGGCAGCGATCCCGTAACCGGTCGCGTGGTCGAGGGCCTGACACGGCAACGCTCCGGGTCGCCAGCGTTCGCCCGCGCCCGATCCGTAAATCGTCGCGATGCCCGAGGCTGCCTGGACGATCGAATCGAATCCGCGCATTCCGCCCCACGGCCCGGCCGGCCCCCAGGCGTCGAGTTCGGCCACGGCCAGGTGCGGATGCTCAGCCACCAGGGTGGCGGCGTCCAGGCCGAACCTCGCCATTGCTCCGGGTCGGTACCCGGAGACGACGACGTCGGCCTCGGCCATCAGCTCCCGGACCCTTGCCAGCACCGCGGGCTCCGAAAGGTCCGCGAGGGCCGAACGCTTGTCGAACCCGGCGTCAATGTGCTGGTCCATCAACTCCGGCAGGGACGGCGGGTCGATCCGGAGGACCTCCGCGCCCAGTGCCCCGAGCACCCGCGTGGCCACGGGCCCGGCAATCACGCGGGTGAAGTCGAGGACGCGCAACCCCGTCAGCGGACGAAACACGTCCCCGTCAGGCGCCCACGCAGATGACCGTGTCTGCCAGGATCGGCCTGCGCCAGAAGACGGTTCGACACGGATCCACGGTTCGTCGGCCACAGCATGGGCCATGGCCGTTCCCGCCCATTCGTCGGGTGTCCGGACACGTGCGGCGATTCCACCGACGGCCTGGATCGCCCGTTCCGCCTCATCACCGGGAAGCTCATGCAGCACCGCGGAAAGCTGCCCGACGGCGTCGTCGTCGCTCAGTCCCGGGTCGAGCCGCAGCGCAGACAGGAGACGTTGGCGGTGATGCGGGTAATTGCCGTGCGTGCGGATCCAGCCATCGCGCGTGGGCCAGAACCCGGAGAGCGGCGCGAAGCCGCGTGGCGAGCGGCCGTCCACCCGCAAGTGCCCCAGCGAGTTGAAGGCTGCGAAGGTCGCCAGCGCGGACACGGCGTACCGATCCGGTTTCCCGGTGAGGGCACCCAGCGCGTCCGCGACGGCAGCAACCGCCTGGAGAGCCAGTCCCTCCACATCGAGGGGCCCGTCCCACCAGGTCCGCGGTCCGGTCACGCGTGTCATCCCACCACGGTAGCGAGGGCGAACCGCCCCGCGCCGTGGTTGTCGGGAATTGTGACTTTTGCAGGTATGTGGCGGCATTCTTGATGAGATAAATGGCGGCACAGGGCGTCCGCCCAGAAGTGAAGCTGTCCGCAACTTGGGGCCGGTGCCGATCACCAGGACGTCGGCATCGGCCATGGTCGGAGACCTCCTTGTGGTCGAGGCTGCCGATCTGCGTCACCGGCGCCGCGTGCGGGGCCGGTGACGCAGTTAGAAGCCGAAGGCCCCGCCGCTGACCAGAATGAAGGCACCCAGACCGATCAGCACGATGGGGAACAGGATGTGTTCCCAGCGCTCCAGGACCTCGGCGATCGGCCGGCGGGTGGCGACGAACTTGGCCAGGGCGACCAGCACCGCCACCAGCGCCAGGAACACGATGCAGTAAGCCACCACGGCGCCCGGGCCCACGCTGAGGAAGACCGGGACGTAGACCCCGATGTTGTCTCCGCCGTTGGCGAAGGTCACCCCGGCCACGGTCCACACCGCCACGTTCTTGCCTTCGACCTTGGCCTCGTCGTCATCGTCGTCGCCGTCCCCACGCCAGGCCTGCCAGGCGGCCCACAGGCCCAGGCCCAGGGGGATGAGTCCGAAGTACGGGATGACCTCCGGGGGCAGGAACGCCCCGGCCCCCAGGGAGACCAGCACGGCCGCGCCCAGGATGCCCACGAAGCCCAGATACTGGCCGACCAGGATGCGGGCGGTGGTCTCGCGCTGGCCCGCGCCGCGGGCGAAGAACAGCGAGAGCACGATGATGTCGTCGATATTGGTGGCGATGAACAGGCCAATTGCCTGCAAGATCGAGGACAGGATCATGCCTCCACCCCCGTGCTGCGGCATCCCGGCGCCGAGCAGGCCGGGTCCAGGCACGGTGCGTTCTCGTTGACCGCGAGGGTCACGTCGACCAGGGCGGTCAGCACCCGGCTCAGATGCGGATCCGCGATCTCATACCGGGTCTGGCGGCCCTGGGGCACGGCGACCGCGAGCCCACAGTCCCGCAGGCACGCCAGGTGGTTCGACACGTTCGGCCGCGTCAGCTCCAGGTCTCGGGCCAGCTCGGCCGGGTAGGCCGGGCGCTGAAGCAGGGTCAGCAGTATCCGCGACCGGGTCGGGTCGGCCATCGCCCGCCCCAGCCGGTTCATCACATCCAAACGAGAATCTATAGTCAGCACCCGCTGAACTATACAGCAATGACTGAACTGATCTGGAAGTCCACCGCAGTTGACCTGCGCGACGCCGTGCAAGTGAACGGAAATCCTTGATCCCCTCCTCCCATGGGTCAAACGTCGCTCCGCGTGTCTTATTAATGGACAGTTTGATGAGACACACCTCGGGCACTCGGCCTCGGACTCGCTCCCTGCGCGCACAGGCTTTCGGAGGTGTCTTGCGAAGTCGTCTTGACGGAAAGTGCCTCAAGGGGGTGCGTTCCAGGGGTTTCTGCATCATGCTTGGGGTAAGAGGCATCTGGGGTACACGCGGGTGAGTACGGCTGCGCAGGACGCGCAGCTGCAAGTCGATGCGCTGGTGGGTGCCGGGGTGCAGAAGCGGGACGTGTTCTCCGATGTGACCTCGGGCAGCCGAACCGCTATCGAGCGCCCGGGGATGAAGCGCCTGCTCGACTACGCCGAGGCCGGTGACACCGTCGTGGTCTGGCGCATCGACCGGCTCGGCCGCTCCCTGCTCGATGTCCTGAGCACCGTCAACCTGCTACGCGGCCAGGGGGTGAAGATCCAATCGGTCTCGGACGGGATCGACCCAGAGACGACCTCGGGCCGGATGATGCTGGGCATGCTGGCCGAGTACGAGCGCGAGCTGATCACCGAACGTGTCAATGCCGGGATCGCCGCGGCGAAGGCGAACGGCACCCGTTTCGGTCGGCCCCCGGTTGACCCGGCCGTGATCGCGGAGAAGCTGACCATCGCCCAGGATGCTCGTGCCAAGGGCCGGACCGCCGAAGATGCCGCCCGTCTGGTCGGGTGGTCGCGTGCGACGCTGTATCGCCACCAGCAGGCCGCCCGTGCCCGTGACGCTGTGTCCGAGCAGGTGTGAGGTGGACGGGGCGGCGCGGTGGCGCATCTTGCGGCTGCATGTCGAGGACGGCATCGCGCTGACGACCCTGGCCCGTCAGACTGGGATCGGTCTGCGCACCCTGGAGCGCTGGCACGCCCGCTACCGCGCCGACGGGTACGCGGGCCTGGATGCGAGGCCGCGTGCGGATGCGGGCACCCGCCATCTGCCTGCCGAGCTCGTCCGGCTGATCGAGGGTTTGGCGCTGAGCAAGCCCGGACCCGCGATCGCCACGATCCACCGCAAGGCGACTGAGATCTGCGCTCAGGAGGGCTGGCCGGTGCCCTCCTATGGGGTGGTCCGGTCGATCGTGGGCGGCATGGATCCGGGCATGGTCACCCTCGCCCTGGAGGGTGCGGCGTCCTACCGGGACAAGCACGAACTGGTGCTGCGGCGGCAGGCCGAGCGGCCCAATGCGATGTGGCAGGCCGACCACACCCTGCTCGACATCCTCGTCGCGGGCACCGACGGGAAGCCCGCCCGGCCATGGCTGACGTCCATCATCGATGACTGCTCCCGGGCGATCTGCGGCTACACGGTCTTCCTCGGTGCTCCTTCGGCGATGAACACCGCGCTGGCGCTGCGGCAGGCGATCTGGCACAAGGCCGACCCGGCCTGGCCGATGTGCGGCATCCCCGACGTGCTCTACGTTGACCACGGCAGCGACTTCATCAGCCACCATCTCACCGGCACCGCCGTCGACCTGCACATCCGGCTGATCCACTCCATCGTTGCCCGGCCCCAGGGCCGCGGCAAGATCGAGAGGTTCTTCGGCACCGTCAACACCGAGCTTCTCGCCGGCCTGCCCGGATACATCGCCGAGGGCCACCCCGCCCCGACACCGACGCTGTCCCTGGCCGAGCTGGACAGCGCACTGGAGGGGTTCGTGGCCACCTACAACGACCGGACCCACAGCGAGCTCGGCGTCTCGCCGCGCAGCGCGTGGATCGCCGAGGGTTGGCTGCCGCGCATGCCCGAGAGCCTGGAAGGCCTCGACGGGCTACTGCTGACGGTCGCCCAGTCACGGGTGGTGCGCCGTGATGGCATCCGCTTCCAGGGGCTGCGCTACGTCTCTCCGACGCTGGCTGGCTATGTCGGACGATCGGTCGTGGTCCGCTACGACCCGCGCGACATCACCGAGATCCGCGTGTTCGACCACGACGAGTTCCTCTGCAAGGCCGTCAACCAGGAGCATCACGACCAGAAGATCGGTCTCAAGGAAATCCAGGCCGCTCGCAACGCCCGCCGCCGGGCCTTGCGGCAGGGCATCAACGAACGCATCGCCGTCGTCGCCGCACACACCATCGAATCGCCACCGGCGACCGAGGAGCCGGCACCGGCGCCGCGGCGGAAGTTGAAGGTCTACAAGGAGGACCTGAGGTGAGCCAGCGCTTCATCGTCACCAAAGAGCACCGCCGATTCACCGAGTTCGCCGACGCCGTCCGGCGGGGCCACACCATCGGCCTCTGCTTCGGCCCGGCCGGGGTGGGCAAGACGCTCTCCGCGCGCCGCTACGCCCACTGGGAGAAGGCCTACGACCTGCTGACCTACTGGGGACCACGCGACGACAGCGACGTCAAAATCTACGCCACCCTCGCTCGCAGCCGCACCGTGCTCTACACCCCCAGCGTGCTGACCACGCCCCGGGCGCTGAAGGACGAACTCGACCAGGCCATCACCCGCACCAACATCTGCATCGAGCAGCACCTCGAACCAGTCGGACAGGACACCACGCCGACCTGGGCACGGCGGCACGGCAGGAACCACGTGCAGTTGATCATCGTCGATGAGTCCGAACGGCTCCGCCCCGCCTCTCTGGAACTGCTGCGCGACCTGTACGACCGCGACAACATCGCCCTGATCCTGATCGGCATGCCAGGCCTGGAAAAGCAGTTCAGCCACTACCCCCAGTTCTACAGCCGAGTCGGCTTCGCCCACCAATACCGTCCCCTGGGCACCGACGAGTTGCTCTTCGTCCTCCAGCGCCACTGGCGCTCCCTCGGCAAGACCCTCGATCCCGAGGACTTCACCGACGCCCAGGCCATCGCCAGCATCACCCGCATCACCCGCGGCAACTTCCGGCTGCTCGAACGCCTCTTCCCTCAGATCGAGCGCGTCATGAAGATCAACGAACTCGACACCATCACCAACGACGTCATCGAAGCCGCCCAGAGCACCCTCGTCATCGGCACCACCAACTGAGACGACCGCCACGAAGCGCCCGCAGAACACCGCCACTTATCGCCGAAAGTCACAGGGAATCGTCCTCAGAACTCTCTTCTCAGAAGTCGGTGTCGAACTCGAAGTGCTCGGCGAGGACGCGGGCGATGCCTTCGTCGTCGTTCGAGGTGGTGACCAGGTCGGCGGCGCCCTTGGCCTCCGGGATGCCGTTGCCCATGGCCACCCCCAGCCCGGCCTTGCGCAGCATTCCGACGTCGTTGCCGTTGTCCCCGAAGGCGATCACCTGGTCCAGCGTGAGCCCGTTGGCGGTGCAGAAGTCCTCGACGGCGGAGCCCTTGTCGATGCCCGCGGCCGTGGCCTCGAGGTAGATCGGCGACGAGTAGGCCAGTTCGATCCGCCCCGCGTACTCACGCAGCAGTTCGTCGTGCAGCGACTGGGAGAGCTCCCGGTCCGCCACGAACACGATCTTGGTGGGGTCGGGCTCGATGGTCGTGAGGTCCTCGACCACGCGCAGCGTCAGGTCGTTGCCCTCTGCCTCGTAGTGGACGCGTTCGCTCGAATCGTCCTCCACGTACAGGTCCGCACCGTGGGGGATCATCACCAGGATCCCCGCGGCCTTGGCGGCGCGGATCAGATTGTTGGCCACGTCCTTGGGCAGAGCGTGGCTGGCGATGATCTCGTCCGTTGCCTGATCCACCACCACGGAACCGTTCATCGCGGCGAACACCAGGTTCTCCCCCAGCCCGTGCTTCTTGGCCAACAGGTGCAGCCCGGGAACGGGCCGGCCGGAGGCCAACATGATCCTGGTCCCGGCGGCGTGCATGGCATGGAACGCCTTGCGGGTGCCCGGTTGGAGGTTCCGCGTCGAGTCCAACAGCGTGCCATCCATGTCGAAGGCCACCAGGCGGTAGTCGGTCATGCTGTCGGGTCTCCTTGGTATCGCGTTGATGTCGCTTTGGTGCCGCTTTGACCCCTCTGTCGCAGGGTCGCGCGTGATTGAGGGATCGGCGCCTCCGGGATCGACCGGATGCTCCGTCAAGCTTGTCAGACCCTGGGGTCGGACACGACTCGGGCAATGTGCAGGGCCAGGTAGGCCGTCTCGTCCGGGGTGACCGTGGTGTCCAGGCGCAGGTCCAGCAACGTCGCGACCAATTTGGCCGTGCGGTAGGCCTCCGGTTGGGACTCACGGATCGCGGTCCCGACGGCGGAGGGCTCACCCTCCAGCTGCTTGCCGGACTGGATGCGCACGAACAGATAGCGCAGGTGGGTGATGAACCGGGCCACGCTGATGGAGGTGTTGTCCAGCCGCCGGCCGTAGGCCTCACCCACCACGTCCAGGAGCTGCTGGAGGATGCCCGTGAGCTTGTACGTGTAGGACAGGTCCCCCGTGGTGAACCCCACGTTGACCAGGTGCAACGCGATGGCCACGGCCTCACCGTCCGGCAGTTGCACCTCGCTTTCGGCGTTGACGGCAGCCAACACCTGGCGGGCCTGTTGGAGTTCGCTGGGGAACAGGTGCCCCACCTCGGTCTCCAGGGGATAGTCCAGGCGGATGTTCTCGCGCACGCGCTTGATGGCAAAGCTCAAGTGATCTGACAGCGTGACCAACAGGGACGGGCTGTTCTCCACGACCTCCGAGAGCCCCGCCGCTTCCAACGCCACCACGGCGAGTTTGACGTGCTCAGGCGGGACCGCCGCCACCAGCTGGCCCAGGTGATCGACGTCGCGCCCGTCCACCGGCGCAAAGGTCCGGACCACCTTGGACTCGTCCACCGTCTGCCCGGGCTTGGCCTGGAACCCCAGGCCGCGGCCGGTCAGCACGACGTCGTCGCCCTGGGCGGATCTGGCCAGGACGACGTTGTTGTTGAAGACCCTCAGGATCTCCACGAACACTCCCCTTCCTCGGCACACCCCTGCCGAGTGTCCGAGTTCGGTCGCGTCTGCGGTCAGACAACGACCAAACTCGGACACTCGGCAGGTAGGCCTGGGTGGCTCAGGCGGTCAGTGAACCACCGTTGGTCGCGATGACGTGCTTGTACCAGTCGAAGGACTTCTTCTTGTACCGCTCCAGCGTGCCCGTGCCGTCGTCGTTACGGTCAACGTAGATGAAGCCGTAACGCTTGGACAGTTGCGCCGTGGAGGCCGAGACCAGGTCGATGCAGCCCCACGTGGTGTAGCCCAGCAGGTTCACGCCATCGGCAATGGCCTCGCCCACCTGGTAGAGGTGCTGGTTGAGGTAGTCGATGCGGTAGTCGTCCACCACGGTCTTCACCCCGTCGACCTCGACCAGCTGGTCCTTGGCGCCCAAACCGTTCTCCACGATGAACAACGGCTTCTGCCACCGGTCCCAGTAGTCGTTGAGAACGATGCGCAAACCCACGGGGTCGATCTGCCAGCCCCATTCGGAGGCCTTCAGGGTGGGGTTGGGGACGCCGCCCATGATGTTGCCCTCGCCCTTGGCCTTGTCCGGGGCCGCCGACTCGCAGACGCTCACGTAGTAGCTGAAGGACACGAAGTCCACGGTGTTCTTCAGGTCCTCGCGGTCCTGATCCGTGATCTCCAGTTCCACACCGTTCTCCCGCAGCGTGCGCAGGAAGTACCCCGGGTAGCAGCCGCGGCAGTGGACGTCACCGAACGCGTAGTTCACGTGCTCCGCGTCCTTGGCGGCCAGCACGTCCTGCGGGTCCGGCGTGAGCGGGTAGGTCGGCATGGCGATGAGCATGCAGCCGACCTGTAGGTCGGGGTTCAGCTCGTGAGCCAAGCGGGTCACACGCGCAGAGGCCACCAGCTCGTGGTGGATCGCCTGGTAAAGATCCTGCTTGCTGAGCTGCTCCTTGGGCGTGAGGATGCCGCCGGCCATGAGCGGGGCGTGCATGATCGCATTGATCTCGTTGAACGTCAGCCAGTACTTGACCCGCTTGCCGTAGCGCTCGAACAGCGTTTTGGCGTAGCGCTCGTAGAAGTCGATCAGGCGGCGATCGGTCCAACCGTCGTACTCACGTGCCAGGTTCAGCGGGGTCTCGTAGTGCGAGATCGTGACCAGGGGTTCGATCCCGTGCTTCTCCAACTCGTCCAGGACGCGGTCGTAGAACGCCAGCCCTTCCTCGTTGGGCGTCTCGTCGTCGCCGTTAGGGAAGATACGGCTCCACCCGATGGAGAACCGGAAGGTCTTGAAGCCCATCTCCGCGAACAGGGCGATGTCCTCGGCATACCGGTTGTAGAAGTCGATGCCCACCAGCTTGAGGTTGTCCTCGGTCGGCTCCTCGGTCGGCGGGGCCACGATGCCCTTGGGCATGATGTCCTGGATGGACAGGCCCTTGCCGTCCTGGTCGTAGGCACCTTCGAACTGGTTGGCCGCGGTGGCACCGCCCCACAGGAAGCCTTCGGGGAACGTCGTCGTCATGGTTGTCTCCTCACGTTTCGTTCGTCTGTCTGCGTGTCTGGGATGGCTTTTCTCGGTTGTCAGGTCACGGAATCACGACGACGGCGGGCGCGCCCACCTCGACCGGTCCGGCCGTTGCCGGGGTGACCTCTTGCAGCTTGGCGGTGTTGGTCACGGTCACGATGATGGTGGTGTCGTAGCCGGCTTCGGCGACCGCGTTCATGTCCACGGTGGCGAGGGTGTCACCGGCCTGGACCTGATCGCCCTTGGCAACGGCGACGTCGAAGTGCTGACCCTTGAGTTCCACGGTGTCGATGCCGATGTGGACCAGCAGCTCCACGCCGTCGTCGGACTTGAGGCCGAAGGCGTGCCCGGAGTTGGCCACCGAGATGACCTTGCCGGTGATCGGCGCGCGAACGACGTTTTCGTCCGGCACGATGCCCACGCCCTTGCCCAAGGCGCCGGAGGCGAAAACCTTGTCCGGGACCTCTTCCAAGGCCACCATGCGCCCGGAGACCGGGGCAACCACGTCGACCACCGAGTTGCGGGTTGCCGTTGCGGTTGCCGCCCCGCCGGCGGCACCCGCGGCCACCGCGGTCTGGGCACCCGTGGGCGCGGTCGGGTCCTGGGGCGCGGGCGCGACGTCGTCAGCGGGCGCGGGAGCCGCGGCGTCGTCGGCAGCACCCTCCGCAGACTCGCGGTCCATGAACAGCAACGTGAGAACGAAGGCCACCAGCATGCCCACACCGGTACCGATCATGGTCATCGCAAAGTTGCCCACGTTCATGTAGCCCGGGATCGCCAAGAGAGACGGCACGACGAATGAATCCATGGCGCCCCCGCCCATGGCGATGATGGCACCGCCAACTGCGCCGCCGGCTACGCCGAAGTAGAAGGGCCGCTTCATGGGCAGGTTCACACCGTAGATCGCAGGTTCCGTGACGCCCGCCAGAATCCCGGACACCGCTGCGGGGCCGGCAACCTGACGACGCTTGGGGTTGCGGGTGCGGATGAACACGGCAAGCGTGGCCGCGCCCTGCGCCAACACACCGGCCAGGACTGGGCCGAAGAGGATGCTGTAGCCGACCGTCGTGAGGTCGTTGAGCGCGATCGGGACCAGGCCCCAGTGCAGGCCGAAGATCACCAGCACCTGCCACAGGCCGCCCATCAGGGCACCGCCCAGCCAGGGCGCCAAGTTGAACAGGAACGTCACACCTGCGGCCAGACCCTGTGCCGCGTAGGTGGTGATGGGGCCGATCACAATGAGGATCAGGGGCACCATGATCAGCAGGGACAGGAACGGCTTGGTGAAGTTACGGATCGCAGCGGGAAGGATCTTGTCCATCCCACGTTCCATGTGGCTCAACAACCAGCCGGCAACGATGATCGGGATCACGGAGGAGACATAGCTCATCATGACCACGGGAATGCCGAAGAACGAGACGGGTTCACCGGCTTCGTACAGCCCGATGATCGAGGGGTAGACCAACGCACCCGCAATGCCCACCAGGACGAACTGGTTGGCTCCGAAGCGCTTGGCCACGGTGATGGCCAGCAACATGGGCAGGAAGTTGATCACTGCGTCGGAAGCAGCGTTCAGGATCACGTATGTGGTGGTCGATTCGTCCAACCAACCCAGTGTCACGGCCAGTGCCACGAAGGCCTTGAACAGGCCGGCACCGGCCAGAGTCCAGATGATCGGCAGGAAGATCGCGGAAACCAGCTGGATGAAGCGGTTGATGATGTTCTGCTTCTCCCCGGACTCCTGCGGGTCTTCGTCTCCGCCGACGGCCTGATCCGGTAGGCGCTTGGCAAAGGCGTTGTAGACCGTGCCCACGTTGTCCCCGATGACCACCTGGTATTGGCCACCGGCCTCGACCGTGGTGATCACGCCGGGCAGCTTGCCGATGCCGTCCTTGTCGACCTTGTCCAGATCCTTGAGGCGCAGCCGCAACCGCGTGATGCAGTGCGTGGCGTCCTTCACGTTCGTCGGCCCGCCGACCCTCTCGAGGATGTCATCGGCAAGTGCCGGGTAATCCACCTTCGCCATGGTGTTCTCCCATTCCGGTTCCGCCCCGGCGTCGTCGTCGGGGCCTGGTGTGAACGCTCGATGGATCATTCCGGGCAATAAAAAAGACCTGAGACGCACGGATGTGCAATCTCAGGTCTTGCCTCGGTTCACGTCCCGCGGGGGGCTCCAAGTAACAATCCTGTGAGCATTAACTCACGAGCGACTGTAGACGCGGATCACAGGGAGGGCAAGAGGTTGCCGCGCGGTTGCCGCGCCTTCACCGCCACCTCCACCGCCGAATGTCCGAGTTCGGTCGATTCCAGGGATCCAAGACGACCGAACTCGGACACTCGGCGGGAAATCACAAGGGTGGCCAGGGGATGCGGTAACCGCCCGTTTCGTCGAACGGGAGCCGTCCCGTGTCCAGGAGCTCGGCGATCCGCATCTGGATGGCCAGTTGCTCGACCGGGAACAGGAGGTCCTCGAGTTCCGCGGGAAGGTCCTCGTGCATCGGTTCCAGATCCTTGATCAGCTCAGCGGGAATCTCTTCACCCGCGAACTCCCAGATCACCGTGCGCAGCTTGAACGGCGCGGAGAAGCACAGCCCCTGGTCGATCCCCCACACGTGACCGTCGGGGTCCAGCAGGACGTGGCCACCTTTGCGGTCGGTGTTGTTCGCGACGACGTCGAAGACCGCCATCCGCAGCAGTTGCTCGTGGGTCTCGGGGTGACTGTCGTAGAGGGTGAAGTAGTGCTGGGCGGGGTCGTGCGGGACGAATTTCTGCACGGAGCCGGGGCCGAACGGGGCGTCGTCACGCAGGACCGTGGGCGGCACGATGCCCCAGCCGAGGGCGTTGGAGAGCACGTACGCGGCACGTTCGCGCCGGTAGATCCGCGGCGGGAAGTCGCGCAGCGGACGCTCACCCTCCTCGGGTTTGTAGATGGCCATGCTGCTGACACCCTCGGCGCTGACCTGGGCCAACAGTGCGGAATTGCTGCTGGATTCGATCAGCCCGACGGGCTCGATCTCCCCGGTGGCCAGCAGCGCTTCGTCGTCGTGCGTCGTCATGACGGAACCAAACCGGACAGGGGGCCGTCCGTGGAATTGGTGCGCAGGACCTGCGGCGCCTGGCCGGGGTGGTAGGCGATCACGGACACGGAACACGGG
Source organism: Kocuria sp. JC486 (assembly GCF_011602805.1). Lineage (NCBI taxonomy): Bacteria > Bacillati > Actinomycetota > Actinomycetes > Micrococcales > Micrococcaceae > Kocuria > Kocuria sp. JC486. The sequence continues at coordinate 44,256 of NZ_JAAOZS010000015.1, forward strand.
TCGATCACGATGCGCTGGAAGAGGTCCAGGTGCGTGCCCAACGCGTGCGCCATCACGGCCTTGAGGGGGTCGGCGTGGGAGAAACACACGACCACGCCACCGGGGTGCGCCTCACGGAGCCGATCCACGGCGTCGACAGTGCGCGCCTGCATGTGGCTGAAGCTCTCGCCGTTCGGGAACCGGAACGACGACGGCGCCCGCTGCACCGTGGACCATTCCGGCAGCTTCATGAGGTCCGCGAGGTTGCGGCCGGTCCAGTCGCCGAAGTCGCACTCGATGAGGTCTTGTTCGACGTGAGCCCGCAGGCCGGTGAACCGTTCCGTGGGTTCCGCCGTCTCACGGGTGCGTTCCATGGGCGAGGTGTAGATCGCGCTGATCGGCACCCCCTGGAGCCGGTCCGCAACGTGCTGGGCTTGCTCGCGTCCCCGGTCGGAGAGGTGCAATCCGGGGGCACGCCCCGGCAGCACCTGCCCCGTGGTGGGCGTGACCCCGTGCCGCACCAGCATCACGACGGTCGGGCGGTCGGTCTGGTTGTCACTCACGCCGCCCACGCTACTCGCGGCCCGCTGCACCTGCCTGCCCCTCCTCCCGCTGAACCCTCCCGAAACTCGCCCATCAGGGCGTGATGGGCGAGTTTCGGGAGGGCTCGGCGGGAGAGGGGGCGGGGTTCGCTCAGAGGGGACCGGGCTGGTCGGGCACGGGCAGCAGGTCTAGCGTTGAAACCGTGACTGAGCGCCCTGAGATCAACACCCTTGGCGGACTACGCGCGGCGGGGTACAACCACCGCCCTCTTCGCCAAGAAATCCGCGAGAACCTCCTGTCCGCGCTGGCCGAGGGCCGGGACCCGTGGCCCGGCCTGCACGGCCTGAGTGACACCGTTCTGCCTCAAGTGGAGCGGGCGCTGATCGCCGGGCACGACGTCGTCCTGCTGGGCGAACGCGGCCAAGGCAAGACTCGCCTGCTGCGCACACTCGTGGGCCTGCTGGACGAATGGTCTCCGGAGGTCGAGGGCTCGGAACTCCACGAACACCCCGACGACCCGATCACGGAGGCCACCCGCACCCGTATCGAGACGGAGGGTGACAGCCTCCCGATCACGTGGCGCCACAGGGACGAGCGCTACGTCGAGAAGCTGGCCACCCCGGACACATCCGTGGCCGACCTGATCGGTGACATCGACCCCATCCGCGTGGCCGAGGGCCGACGCCTGGGTGACCCGGAGACCATCCACTACGGTCTGATCCCCCGTGCGCATCGCGGCGTGGTGGCCATCAACGAACTGCCTGACCTGGCCGAACGCATCCAGGTGTCCATGCTCAACGTCATGGAGGAGCGCGATGTCCAGATCCGCGGCTACGTCCTGAGACTGCCGCTGGACGTGCTGGTGGTCGCCTCCGCCAACCCCGAGGACTACACCAACCGCGGCCGCATCATCACCCCGCTCAAGGACCGCTTCGGCGCCGAGATCCGAACGCATTACCCCATCGAACTCGCCGACGAAATCGCAGTCATCCGCCAGGAAGCCGACCTGGTGGCCGAGGTCCCGGACACGCTGCTGGAAATCCTGGCCCGGTACACGCGCCTGCTGCGCGAGTCCTCCGCCGTTGACCAGCGATCGGGGGTTTCGGCACGCTTTTCGATCGCCGGTGCCGAAACGACGGCGGCCTCCGCCTTGCGCCGCGCCACCGTCCACGGAGAGGACCAGGCCGTGGCCCGACTGGTCGACGTCGAGGCGGCCGTGGAAGTCCTGGCCGGCAAGATCGAGTTCGAGTCCGGGGAGGAAGGCCGCGAGATCGCCGTCCTGGAACACCTCCTGCGCCGAGCCACCATGGAAACCGTGCAGTCCTGCTTCCGCGGAATCGACCTGGGACCGCTCATCGAAGCCCTGGACGGCACCGTCACGGTCAGCACCGGCGGGGACGTGCCCGCCCAACAGTTCCTGGACGGGCTGCCGCCGCTGGACCCCGAGTACGACGGCACGCAAGAAGGTAACGACGGCGACCTGTACGACCACCTGGCCGCGGCGGTCAACGCCATCTCGGTCGGTGAACGGGCCAACGCGATCGAACTCGCCCTGGAAGCCCTGTTCCTGTCCCAGAAGATCTCCAAGGACGCCGACACGGACGGCACGATTTACGGCTGACCTGCCCCTGTCCCGCGGGAGAGCACCAGGTACACCAGCCAGGAAGAAGGGTCGCCATGGCCAAGCACCGCCACTACAGCCGGTACGGCCGCTACACGGGCGGCCCGGATCCGTTGGCGCCACCCGTCGACCTGACGGAGGCGCTGGATGCGATCGGGCGCGACGTCATGGAGGGCTACTCCCCGCGGGAGGCGCTGCGCGAGTTCCTCCGCCGCGGGGGCCGGAACCAGCGCGGGCTGGACGACCTCTCGCGGCGGGTGAATCAACGTCGGCAGGACCTGCTCAACCGCCACAAGTTGGGCGGCACGTTGGACGAGGTCAAGAAGCTCCTGGACAACGCGCTGCGCCTGGAACGCGAACAGTTCCTGCGTGACGCGCGGATGGATCCCACGGACCGGCAGTTCCGGGAGATGCGGTTGGACGGGTTGCCGTCGTCGACGGCGGCGGCCGTGAGTGAACTGGCCGACTACGACTGGGCCTCCCAGAGCGCCAAGGAATCCTACGAACAGATCAAGGACCTGCTGGGGCGTGAGGTCCTTGACCAGCGCTTCGCCGGGATGAAAGAGGCCCTGGAGAACGCCACGGACCAGGACCGCGAGCGCATCGGGGAGATGCTCACCGACCTCAACGAGCTGCTGGCCAAGCACGCCCGGGGTGAGGACACAGACCAGGACTTCCGGGACTTCATGGACAAGCACGGGGAGTTCTTCCCGGAGGATCCCCAGTCCGTGGACGAGCTGATCGACGCCATGGCACAGCGCTCGGCGGCAGCCCAGCGCATGATGAACTCCATGACCGCGGAGCAGCGGCAGGAACTGATGCAGCTCTCCGCCCAGGCCTTCGGCTCGCCCGAACTCATGGCGCAGCTCGGCCAACTGGACGCCAATCTTCAGGCGTTGCGCCCGGGTGAGGACTGGTCCGGTTCGGAGGAGTTCGGCGGGCAGGAGGGCATGGGGCTCGGCGACGGCACGGGCCTGCTGCAGGACATCGCCGATCTGGACGCATTGGCCGAACAGCTGGCCCAGAACCACCAGGGCGCGGGACTGGACGACATCGACGTCGAGACCCTGGCCCGCCAGCTCGGTGACGACGCCGCGGTGGATGCCCGAACGCTCGCGGAACTCGAACGCGCCTTGCGGGACTCGGGCCTGCTGCAGCGGGCCTCAGACGGTTCCCTCAAGCTCTCCCCCAAGGCAGTTCGGCGGCTCGGGAAGTCCCTGATGCAGGACGCCGCACGGCAACTCAGCGGCCGCACCGGGGCGCGAGACACCCGGATGGCGGGCGCCGCGGGTGAGCCCACGGGCGCCACGCGGCAGTGGGAGTTCGGCGACGTCGAACCCTGGGACGTCACCCGCACGATCACCAACGCCGTCCAGCGGACGGTGGCCGAAGAGGGCTCCACGGGCAACGGCCTCAGGTTGCGGGTGGACGACGTGGAGGTCCAGGAGACCGAGGCCCGCACCCAGGCGGCCGTGGCGCTGCTGGTGGACACGTCGTTCTCGATGGCCGCCGAAGGCCGCTGGCTGCCCATGAAACAGACCGCCCTGGCGCTGCACCACCTGGTGTCCACCCGGTTCAGGGGTGATGCGCTGGAGCTGATCTCCTTCGGGCGGTGGGCGCACAGTCTGGACGCCGAGGAACTGACCGCCCTGCCCCCGGTCCACGAGCAAGGCACCAACCTGCATCACGGGCTACTGCTGGCGGACAAGTTCTTCCGCCGTCACCCGTCCATGCAACCGGTCCTGTTGGTTGTGACGGACGGGGAGCCCACCGCCCACCTGCTGCCCGACGGGGACGCGTACTTCGACTGGCCCACGGGTCAGCACACGTTGAATCTGACGGTCGCGCAGTTGGACAAGGTGGCCCGGTTCGGCGCCCAGACCACGTTCTTCCGGCTGGGCGATGACTCGGGCCTGGAGCGGTTCCTGGGCGCGATGGCCCGCCGCGTAGACGGACGGGTGGTGGCACCGGCGGTCGACGACCTGGGGTCGGCGGTGCTGGGCGAGTACCTGTCTCACCGGCCGTGAGGGGCGGATGACTCACAGTCGACGGCGGCGGACGGCACGGGGTGAATCCAGCCGGTTGACCTAGCATCTATTCACATCAGCCGGTCAACGCCCATCGCCGTCGAACAGGAAGGCCGCAGATGACTTCCCCCCGCCCCCAGAGTCCCGTGACCTTCGGAATCCTGAACCGTCGCACGCTGCTGGGTGGGGTCGGGGCCGGAGCCTTCATGCTCCTGACGGCCGGTTGCGGCCTGGTCAACGGGGGTCGCGGCAGTGACGAAGCTCAGGCGCTGGCCCAGGCACTCACCGACCGGGACGTGTCCGGGATCGAATTCGACGGCGCCACCGGATCGGACGCGCAGGAGGCTTTCGATCGGATCGTCGCCAACGTGCCCGATGCCACGTGGACGGTCGAGGTCGGGGAGATGGGCGAGATAACCGACGACGGCAACCGCGAGGCCACGTTCACCTGGACCTGGACGCTGCCCGACGTCGAAGACACCTGGAGCTACGACACCACGGTGACCATGCACTCCGACGGGGACGAGAACTGGCAGCCCGTCTGGTCCCCCACGATCATCGAGCCGTCGCTCGAAGACGGCGAGGGCCTGGCCCTGACCAGGACCCCTGCGGAACGCGGCAGCATTGTCGGCGCCGAGGACAAGGTGATCGTTGCCCAACGCCCCGTGTACCGGGTGGGACTGGATCTGAGCCAGATCCCCGAGGACCAGAAGGAATCCGCGGCGCGGGAGTTGGCCGCCGTCGTGGACATCGACGTGGACACGTACGTGGACACCGTCAACGGTGCGGGTGAGAACCAGACCGTTCCGGCGATCACGCTGCGGGAGGACGCCTACCGGGAGCTGGACTCCTCCGCCACGCAGTCCATTCCGGGGTTCACGGCCGCCCCGGACACCATGGCGTTGGCGCCCACCAGCACGTTCGCCGTCAGCACGCTCGGCCGGGTCGCGGATGTCACGGCGGAGGACATCGAGAAGTCGGACGGGAAGCTCACGGCGGGCGACCAGATCGGCCAGGGTGGTCTGCAGGCTTCCTTCAACGACAAGATGTCCGGTCGCAACGGGATGAACATCAACATCACCCCGCTCAACACGGACGGCACCCCGAAGGGTGCGACGGCACGCACCGTGTTCGAGTCCGACCCCACCAACGGGGAAGACCTGCACATCACGTTGGACCCCGACCTGCAGGAAGCGGCGGAGAAGATCCTGGAGGACGTGGAATCGCCGTCGGCCATCGTGGCCATCAGGCCCTCCGACGGGCACATCCTGGCGTTGGCGGACGGCAGCGGGTCCCAGGGCTATCCCACCGCGGCCCAAGGTCAGTACGCGCCCGGGTCCACGTTCAAGGTGGTCACCTCGCTTGCCATGGTGCGCCTGGGCGACACGATGGACAGCAATGTCAACTGCAGCACCACGATCACGGTGGACGGTGCCCAGTTCGGCAACGCCCCGGGGTATTCGACCGACTTCATCGGGGACATCCCCATCAAGGACGCACTGGCCCATTCGTGCAACACGGCGTTCATCTCCCAGCACGACCGCGTGGATCAGGGCGCTTTGGCCACCGCCGCACACTCGCTGGGGCTGGGTCAGGAGTACAACCTGGGGATCGATGCCTTCAGCGGCTCCATCCCGGACGAGGAAACCGGTGCGGCGCACGCGGCCGCGTTGTTCGGCCAAGGCCGCACCCTTGTCTCCCCCTTGTCCCTGGCCACGATCATGGCCTCCGTGGTGGCCGGGCACACCGTGGCCCCGATCCTGGTGACCGACGACGACCCGTCCTCGACCGCCTCCCCGTCGGAGCCACTGACCGAGGAGGAAGCGAAGGAACTACGCACGGGCATGCGCGAGGTGGTGGCCACCGGCTACATGGACAACCTGCAGGCCTTGGAACCGGACACGGCCATCGGCAAGACCGGCACCGCCGAGTACGGCAACGACGACCCGCCCAAGACCCACGCCTGGATCATCGCAGCGCACGAAGACCTGGCGATCTCCGTCTTCGTGGAGGAGGGCGAGCTCGGGGCCGTCACGGGCGGTCCGCTGGCCCTCGAGTTCCTGCAGAAGGCGCAGAAGTAGGGGTCTCCGCGCCTCAGACGGAGGCCACCTCCGCAGGCTCAGTGGCAAAGGGGTAGTCCGTGTAGCCCCTGGGGCCGGGCGTGTAGAAGGTCTTCGGGTTGGGTTCGTTCTCCGGCAGACCGTCGCGCCAGCGCGTGACCAGGTCCGGGTTGGCAATCAGCGCACGGCCCACGACGACGGCGTCGGCCACCCCGTCTTCCACGACGTGCTCGGCCTCGGCACGTCCCGTGGTGACGCCGAACCCGCTGTTGAGGAAGAAGGCGCCGCCGAAGCGGTTACGCAGCTCTGCGACCAGGTCGCCGTCGATGTCGGCGTAGAGCACGGACAGGTACGCCAGGCCAAGGTCCTTTATGCCCTCGATCAACGCACCGTAGGTGGCCAGCACGTCAGCCCGATCAGTCTCCGGGACACCCTGGATGTTGTGCTCGGGCGAGATCCGCAGGGCCGTGCGTCCGGCCCCGATTTCCGCGGCCACCGCGTGCACGAGTTCGATGCCGAATTTCGCGCGGGCCTCAGGCGATCCTCCGTACTCGTCGGTGCGCTGATTGGTGACCGGGCTCAAGAACTCGTGCAGCAGGTACCCGTTGGCGTTGTGCAGTTCCACGCCGTCCATCCCGGCGTCCACGGCGCGTCGGGCTGCGGTGACGAACTCGTCCTTGACGCGGGCCAGGTCCTCACCGGTCAGGGCTCGCGCCTCGACGGCGTCCTGCTTGCCGTCGTAGGTGCGGATCTGCCCGTTGTGGGGCTTGGTGGCACCGGGTGCTTCCGGCTGAGCACCGCGGGTCAGACCCGGGTGGGTCACGTGGCCTGCGTGCATGATCTGCATGACGATGGTTCCGCCGTGCTGGTGCACTGCGTCCGCGACCCGCTTCCAACCGGCTTGCTGCTCGTCGGTCACGATGCCCGGCTGACCCACGAACGCACGGTTGGTGAAGGCCGGGAAGACTCCTTCGGTCACGACCAGACCGGCCCCCGCGCGTTGTGCGTAGTACTTGACGTGCAGATCCGTGGGCACGCCGTCCTCTTCCGCACGGGAACGGGTCAACGGCGCCATGGCCACGCGGTTGCGCAGTTCCAAGTCTCCGACAGTCAGGGGATCGAACAGGGTGGGCAAGGTCAGAACCTCCAGGTGAAAAGCACTCGGTCGGTGGCGTTCACTGGCACCAACGACCGCCGGTCGGGTCCCTATTCCGCGCCCTCTCCCCGTGTGACTCACGAGTCAACGTGGCGACGAGGCGTCCCACCCGGCTCACACATAGCTTCGCGCCAGGGCTCGCAGGCTCTCCGCATAGTTGTAGATGTCGACGAGATTCTCGATGGGCTCCCTGGTTTCCTTCTTGTTCTCGTCGAACAAACCGATGTATTTCTGCTTCCGATTGAAGTGGAGACGCGCCAGGGGCTTCCGGTTGTTGTCGTCCACCAGGATGGCGCAATAGGACTTTGCATCGCGGTACACGACCCGCACCGGAGCCAGGTGCTCACACACGATGGCCCGCACGATCTGGAAGCCCTCGACCTCCTCCATTGTGGTGACGATGTCCTCACCTGCGGTATCGCTGAGTTCGTTCTCCGCAGCTGCCTGGCTGGTCAGTTCTGCCTGATTGGCCTCCGTGACGTCTTCACTGGAACCCGCGCCGAGCGCGGTGCTCAACCTTGCGTTGACCTGATCGGTGAGGAACTGGCGGCCTGCCTTCTTCACCAGTGGAATGAACTGTTCGCGGGCCTTCTGATTGAACTGTCCGTCGTACACCTTTGTGGCGAAATAGCGCACGTACTCCACACTCGGTTCCTTGAACTCCGCTGCGATGAGGCGCTTGAGCTGGCCGATGTACTTCAGTTCTCCAGCCGCATTGATGATGGAGTCCAGGTCGAAGACGTCCTTGGTGAGCTTCTCCAGCTCGGGGATGAGCACGCTGTCAACATCCAGCACATCGAGGACCAGGAACGGCTTCTCATCCATCCGGTTGGGTTGATCCAGGTCCGTGTAGAACTCGTAGATCTGGCCATTGGTCAAGACAGCGATTCTCGCGTTGGTGACCGCGAAGTATCGAAACAGCTGCGACGCATGTTCGAGCTTGAGCGGAGCGCCGATGTGCTTGCACTCGATCAACATCTGCACGGCACCACCGTGCATGATCGCGTAGTCGATCTTTTCGCCCTTCTTCACGCCGACGTCGGCCGTGAATTCGGGAGTCACTTCGTGAGGATTGAAGACGTCGTACCCCAACACCGTCGCAATGAACGGCATGATGAAGGCGTTCTTGGTGGCTTCTTCGGTCTCAATGGTGGATCTCTGACTCTCAACCTTCTTGGCCAGAGCCGCCAGCCTCTCCGCAACCTCCATAGGGGTCTCCTGTTCTCAGAGCATTCGCACCTTGTGTGATGTGCATAACACTAGTGTTCAGGATGCTGATTCAGTGAAATTCATGTGACAAACGCGAGCAGTCGCTCCGCCAGATGAACTGCAATGCGACGGGAACCCCCGGTCACTCACCCTTGCGCGCCAGCACGAAACCCTGCGGGTGGGGTTCCATGACAGGTTCGCGGCGGGCGGTCGCCGTCGTCGTCCACCCTGCGGCCGTGGCCACGGAGCCGATCTCCTCAGGCGAGTAGAGCCAGGCGGTCATCTCGCTCCGGGTTCCGTAGGCGTTGGAGATCTCTCGAAGTCCGGACCCCACCTGGAAGCCCGTCAACAGTACGCCGCCGGGCTTGGTGACCCGGGCCAGCTCGGTCAGAGCCTCCGCGAGCGCCGGGTAGTCGAAGTGGATCAGCGAGTACCAGGCGATCACCCCGCCGAAGGAGTCGTCCGCGTACGGCAGCGCCCGGAGGTCGGCCACCCGGAAGTCCACCTCCGGTTCCCGACGACGTGCCCGTTCGATCATTCCGCTCGACAGGTCCACGCCCCGAGGCCGCAGGCCACGATCCTTCAGCTCGGGAATCATCCGCCCCGCACCGCAGCCCGCGTCCAGGACCGTGTGATCGGACGTGTCCAACACCTCGTCGCAGAAGGCTCGAATCATGGTCCGGTCCACCGGCTGCTCGATGCGCAGATCGGGAAGAAGTACGTCGTAGGTGGGGGCGGCGGCGTCGTACACGGTGCGTACCGGGGTGAGGTCCATGGACTCACTATTGCGCAACGCTCCGACGGCTCAACCATGAGCCCTTGGCGGATCGCCCCTGCGCGGCGATGATCGTCACATGCCCTCCTACCGACCGCAGGTCCCGGGGCCGTTACGGCAGTACATCTCCCGCTGGGAGGGATACGACTACACCCTTCCCGACCAGCTGATTCACCACGGCCTGCCGTCCACGAACATGACCTTGATCTTCCAGTTCGACCACCCGGTGGATGCGGGGTGGGATCTGGCGGCAACCACCCAGATGTGGGTGCTGGTGGCCGGTTTGCACACCCGCCCGGCCCTGATACCCACCCACGGATCGCAGCACGGCATCCAGGTGAGCCTGACGCCGCTGGGATCACGGGCCTTCCTGGAGATGCCCATCGGTGCGCTTTCCGGGGAGATTGTGTCCGGTGCGCAGGCTGGGCAGTGCCTCCGCGAAACTCACGAGCGGATGTCAGACCTGGACTGGCCCTCCCGGTTCAGGTTCCTGACCGAGTACTTCATGGGGCGCCTCAGCCACACAATTGACGCCCCGGCTAGCCCGGAACTACAACGGGCGTGGCACCTGCTCACCCACGGTTCGTCGGCCACCGTTGACCAGGCAGCCCGTGAGACCGGTTGGTCGCGGCGCCATCTGCTCAATCGGTTCCGGTCCGAATACGGCCTGACCCCTTCCGAGCTCCGGCGCCTGGCGCGGTTCCAGGAGGCCCGCCGGCTGGCTGAATCCGGCCTTCCACTGGCCACGGTGGCCCACACCGCGGGCTACGCCGATCAGGCCCATCTGACCCGCGAATGGTCCGGATTCGCCGATGTCCCTCCCAAGGTGTCACTGGCGGAGTTCCCAAATGTTCAAGAACCTTTACCCGGACAGTGACCATGCTGGCGTCATGACTACTCCACAGCTCTTCCAATGCCTCCGCTTCACCGACGCGAACCGCGCGATTGCGTTCTTCTCGGCCATCGGGTTCCAGGAACGCCTGCTGGTTCGTGACGACCAGGACCCCGACGGCGTGGTCCATGCCCAGTTCCAGTGGCGCGACAACGGCGGGATCATGTTCGGGTCCGTACGACCCGACGACGATTCGGTCGGCCACGGCCACGCCACCACCAACCTGGTGCTTCCGAGCGACGACGACGTCGATGCCGTTCTGGCCCGAGCCCTTGCGGCCGGAGCCACCCAGGACGGACCGATCCGCACCCCGGATCACGGCGGCCGAAGTGTGGCCGTGGTCGACTTCGACGGGAACCTCTGGCACCTGGACTCCTATCCAGGCGTCTGAACCGTCAGTGCAGCGGGGAGTGCTTGTCCGGGCGCGTCAGTGCTGTGAAGCCCGCGGCCACCAGGGACAGGCAACCCAGGACCCCCAAGGCCACCGGCAGACCACCGAGGACGCCTGCACCGATGGTGAGCAGAATCGGCGAGAGGAACTGTCCCACGTAGAGGCACCCCGTCCAGATCCCGGTGCCGCGTCCGCGCTGCTCCAGCTTCAGACCGGAGACCGCCCAAGTCAGCAACGTGGGAAGCAGCAGGCCGGTACCGGCACTGGTGATCACGGCCCCCACCATGGCCATCACGATCGAGGACGAGAACCAGATCAGAACCAACCCCACGCCTGAGAGCCCGAACGCCACGGGCAGGAGCTTGCCGGGACCATGGTGTGCGGTGAACCGGAAGGAGACCGCGCCGACCGCCGTCGCCAACGATGCGAGAGCGGAGCCCGCTCCCACGATGCCCACGCTGGTGACTCCCAGTCCCGTGAGAACGTACGGCAGTTGCACGATCAGGGCGTAGAACACCACGCCGGCGAACAACGTGACGGAAGCCGGGACCAGAATCTGCGCCCACGGGACGGCCACCGCCTTGGCCTTGTCAGTGTTCTTCTGCGGCTCCCACAGGACGAACGCCATGGGGACCGCGATGATCACCGCGGAAACGTACAACCAGAACGGGGCTCGCCAACTCTGTGCACCGAGCGCCCCGCCCAGGGCAAAGAACGCAGTGGCCGCAAAGGTGGCCATCATGACCTGCATCCCCAGGTATTGATCCCGTTTCTTCCCCGAGTAGTAGTCGGTGATCAGCGTGGTGCACACGGTCATGATCGCCGCCTCCGCGATGCCCACACCCACGCGTGACGCCACGATGGCGTGCAGGGAGTCCAGCCACAACGGCGCGGTCCCGAAGATCGAGTACAGGACCATGCTCACCACCAGGAGCGTCTTCCGTCCCACCCGGTCGGCGATCTCGCCCGCAAGCGGGGCGAGCAGCGCAATGACCAGGGCCGGAGCGGTCAGCACCACCGGCACCAGGATCTCGGAGCCCGGTGTGCTTGCAAAGGCCTTCGACATGGTGGGCAGGACCGGGGCCAGGAGCACCGATCCCATGACGGGCATGCAACTTCCAGCCAGAAGGAGAACCACAGGGAGTTTTCCGGCGTCGGCCTCTCCCGCCGACGGGTCGGTTGGTCTGGAACTGCTGGTCTGAGGTGCTGCGTTCACCATGGGATCCCCTCGGATGGTCCGGGTCCGTACGCGGGCTTGAGGACAGCCCCGCGCTGGAGTGATGTGGTTCACAGTGAAGGCCATCGGTGCAGCCTGGGAAACAACTAGACCGAATACCTCCCATAGCCCGGGCTGATGCCCCCACGAGCGGGCCACCGGAGACCCCTCCCCGTAGGGACTATTCACGGGACCGATAGCTGTCATTCGCAGCCATCGCTTCCGATTCCCCACCGACGGCGGAAGAGTGACTGCAGTCACAGTCATGACCAAGGAGGCCACATGGATCGCACGGATGCCCTGGGCAGCATCAAGGACATGGCCGCACGATGCAGCAACTGGGGCCGATGGGGCGAGGACGACGTGCTCGGCACGCTGAACCTCATCACCGCCGGCCACCGCGTCCAGGCGGCCGGGCTGGTGAGCACCGGCGAGGTGATCTCCCTGGCCCAGGCCTTCGACACCAACGGCCCACAGAACGGGTGGCGGCGCCGCACCAATCCCGTGCACACCATGACGGACACGGGCACGGAGGCGGAGTTCGGTGACCAGGGCTTCCCGCACGGGTTCGGCGGCGCCGACGACGTCATTGCCATGCCCTTGCAGTGCTCGACCCAGTGGGACGGGTTGGGGCACATCTTCGACCACGGCCGCGCGTGGAACGGACGGCGCGCCGGATCCGTGGTGACCAGCGAGGGCGACCAGGTCACGGGAATCGAGACCGCTGCCGACCAGATCGTGGGCCGCGGGGTCCTGCTAGACGTCGACCGTCACTTCCAGCCCGAGCTCGGGGCGGAGCACCCTGAGTTGCCGGACGGGTTCGCCATCACCCCCGAACACCTCGACGCCGTCGCTGCCGCCCAGGGTGTGGAGGTCCGCGACGGAGACATACTGCTGGTGCGCACCGGCCAGTACGGGCGCACCCGCCGGGACGGATGGGGGGACTACGCAGGCGGGCCCGCCCCCGGATTGTCCTTCACCACCGCGCCGTGGCTGCACGAGCGCGACATCGCCGCCGTCGCCACCGACACGTGGGGTTTCGAGGTCCGCCCGAACGAGTTCGCCGACGCCTTCCAGCCCCTGCACCAGATCGTCATTCCCAACATGGGGCTCTACATCGGAGAGATGTGGAACCTCGAGGCGCTCGGACAGCGGTGCGCGGAACTCAACCGCTACGACTTCCTGCTCAGCGCCCCTCCCCTGCCCGTGACCGGCGCCGTGGGATCCCCCGTCAACCCCGTGGCCATCCTCTGACCACGCACTCACTCGTCACATTCTCAAGGAGATCACCATGCCAGCAGCTCAGCGAATTGGCATCGTCGGAACCGGCATGGGCGGCCTGACCCTGGCCACCATGTTGGCCAGGGCCGGGATCGCCGTCGACATTCTGGAACAGGCCTCAGGGCCCTCCGCACTCGGTTCCGGGTTGACCCTCCGGGCAATGCCGTGCGCGTGCTGCGCGAACTCGATGTGCTCGACGAACTGCTGGAACACGGCTACGCGTTCAACGATCTCGCGCTGCGGGCACCGGGGCCGGACGCGACGGTCCTGGTGGTGATGGATGACATGCGGGTCGGCGGGGACGACCTCCCGGCCACCATCGGGATCTACCGTCCGGAACTCAACGAGATCGTGCGTCGTAAGGCCGAAGAAGCGGGCGTGACGTTCCGCTACGGGACCAAGGTCGTCGAGGTGGAGCAGGACCCCGAATCGGTCCAGGTCACGGCCGAGGACGGCACCACGTACACGTATGACGTGGTGATCGGTGCCGACGGCCTGAACTCCACCGTGCGGGAAGCCATCGGCATCACCGAACGGCCCGAGCCCACGGGGATGGGGATCTGGCGCACCTTCGTCCCCCGGCCCGAGGAAGTGGTCCGCACGGATCTGTACTACGGGGGCCCTGCGTTCATCGCGGGGTACTGCCCCACGGGTGATTCCATGATGTACGCCTACCTGGTGGAGGCCGCCCAGGAACGTGACCTCACGGAGGGTCCCGAAATCATGGCCGAGCTCGCAGCCGGCTACGGCGGACCGTGGGTGGAGATCCGAGAGCACATCAAGAACGACGCACGGGTGAACTACACCCACTTCACCCAACACCTGATCGAGGGTGACTGGCACCGCGGACGAGTGGTGCTGATCGGCGACGCCGCCCACAGTTGCCCGCCCACCATTGCGCAAGGGGCAGCCATGGCCATCGAGGACGCCGCCGTCCTGGCCCGCGAAATCATTGCCGCAGACACCTTCGACGAAGAGAGCTTCCGCTCCTTCAGGGACCAGCGAGTACCGAGAGCCCGCGTGGTGGTGGAGAACTCCGTACAGCTGGGCCAGTGGATGCTGGACGGCAAACGCGACGGCGACGTGCCGGGTCTCATGCACGAGGTGGATTCCACCGTCCGGGTTCCGGTGTGATCGATGGTCAAGATTGCTCGATGGAGCTTTGAAGGCACTGATCACGCGGGGTTCGTGCAGGAGGCCGTTGCATCGACCTGCCGGAGGCGCTGGACGTCCAGGACCTGGTGGACATGGGACTGGAGGCCACCCTCGAGGTGGCGGAGCGGGTTTTGGCCACGGACACCCAGGAGGCGCCGTCCCTGGAACAGGTCACCCTGCTGTCCCCCATACAGCCCCGGTCCATCCGCGACTTCGTGGCTTTCGAGGAGCACGTGGAGGGAGTCACCGCCAGCGTCGACGGCGCCAGTGAGGTGGTGCCCGAGTGGTACCAGGCACCCACGTTCTACTTCACCAACCCGCACACCGTGCGCGCCACCGGTGAGGTCATTCCGGTGCCCAGCGGGTGCCAGAGGATGGATTTCGAGACGGAGGTGGCGGTCGTCATCGGTGCCGCGGAGGGTCTGGACGGCCGGAACCTGGAACCCACGGACGCCCACCGCATGATCTTCGGCTACACGATCTTCAACGACTGGTCCGCCCGCGACGTCCAAGCCCGGGAGATGAAGGTTCGTCTGGGGCCCTGCAAGGGCAAAGACTTCGCCTCCACTTTGGGGCCGTGGATCGTGACCGCCGACGAATTCACGGACCGTCACGACGACGACGGCTTCCTGCACCTGGCCATGACCGCCTCCGTCAACGGCCAAGCCCTGGGAACCGACTCGCTGGCCAACATGGGGTGGCCTCTGGCCGAGCTGGTGGCCTACGCGTCGCAGGATTCCGTGGTGGTTCCCGGTGATCTCCTGGGCTCGGGAACCTGCGGTCGAGGTTGCCTGGCCGAACTCTGGGGAAGGGCGGGCGACCTGACACCGCCGCCCCTGGTGGAAGGGGACGTGGTGGCCCTGGAGGTGCAAGGCATCGGCCGGATCGAGAACGCGGTGGGGCCTCGTCGAGGCGACACGTTCCCACCTGCTTCCCCGGCCCGTACACGGGGCCGCAGCGCACCGCCGGTGGGCGACCAATGAGCAGCGGATGACCATAATTCAGACATGAAGGACGTGGATCTCAATCTACTGCCCCCGCTGCAGGCGCTGCTGGAACTGCGCAACGTGTCACGCGCTGCCGAGCGGATGCACCTGAGTCAACCGGCGATGAGTGCCGCGCTCTCCCGGTTGCGCCGACACTTCAACGACGAACTGCTGGTGCGCTCCGGTCGCAGCTACGAGTTGACGCCGTTCGCGCGGGCCTTGGTGCCGCGCGTGGACCAGGCGCTGACCGACATCCAGGACGCTCTCCAGCTCCGCGCGGAATTCGATCCCGCATCGAGCGACCGCACCTTCGTGCTCGCCGCTTCCGACTACGTCACGGGCATCCTGATCCGTCACCTCCGGGCACTCATCGGGGCTGAGGCTCCGGGAGTGACCGTGGACTTCGTGCCGACGTCGCGGGCCCGGTTAAAGCCGGGTCTGGAGACCTTCGCCAGCGTGGACGTGGTGATCGGCCCCATGGGTTTTGACCTGGACGGTAGTTCACGGCAGCTGTTCCGGGACGAGTTCGTGATCGTCATGGACAGCAGCAATCCGTTGTTGGCTTCGGAGCGGCTGACTGTCGCCGACATCGCCTCCGCGCCGCACGCCGTCGGTGAGTTCGGTGGATCGATCGTGACCCCGCCCATGCGGTTCTTCGAGCAGATGGGGCAGGCCCCGGTCGTCGCCGCCAGAGTGGCCGGGTTGCAGGGGCTGCCCGCGATCGTGGAAAGGACCGACCTGGTGGCGGCAGTGCCCCGCATGTTGGCCACCCGGCCCGTGCAGACCCTGTCCATCACGGCGGTCGGGTTTGATCCGGACTTGGAGGTCCCCCTGGTGGAGGGCATGTTCTGGCATCCCCTGAAGTCCACCGATCCCGCCAATCTGTGGTTGCGTTCCGTGATCCAACGGGCCTCCACCCACCTGTCGGGCGAGGGACTCGCAGCCCACCCGGTGACCATCGCCGCCCACTGACCGCGGCCCGGATTCCGCCCGGATCCCGGGACAATCCCCGTCCACCCCGGGACTGCAGGCCCATCGGGTTGCCACCATGGGACGTGAAGGATCCACCCGCGAGTCGTCATCAGCGAAGGAGCTGTCATGAACCAGAACACCACTGCCATCACGGGCCGCAACAGCATCCGGGAATGGCTCGATCACCCCACGGGCGGACCGGCACTGCGCGGACTACTGGCCCAGGCGGGCTCGTCCGAGGACTCGCTGGGACCGGCCATGTCCCTCCCGTTGCAGCAGCTCGTCCAACTGTCGCAGGGCCAAATGCCAAAGGAAGCGGTGGACCAACTCGTCCGCGCGGCCAACGGCGGTGAGATCCCCGAAGAAGCGGAGGCCACTCCACCGTCGTCACAGCGGTTCGAGGGGCGCACGGTGATCGTCACCGGCGCCGCCGGTGGCATCGGCCGGGCGACGGCGGAACGGATCCTGGCCGAGGGTGGACGCGTGATCGCCACGGACGTGTCCGCGGACCGGCTCGCCCAGTTCGCGGAGGCGGCTGCCACGGACCGGCTGGTGACCGTGACGGCAGATCTGACCGACCCGGCTGCGGTCCAGGCCGTGCTGGAGGTTGCCGGTGACCGCGTGGATGCCCTGGCCAACGTGGCCGGTATCAACGACGACTTCTCCGCGATCCACGAGGTCTCGGACGAGATGTGGGCCAAGGTCTTCGCGGTGAACGTGGACGGGCTGGTGCGTCTGACCCGGGCCGTGACCGAGCGGATGCTGTCCACCGGCGGCGGGTCGATTGTGCACGTGACCTCGGAGGCCGGGCTGCGCGGATCCGCGTCGGGGGTGGCCTACACCGCCTCCAAGCACGCCGTCATCGGCATCACGAAGTCCATGGCGTTCATGTATGCCCAGGACGGCATTCGTACGAACGCCGTGGCGCCGGGCGGGGTGGCCACGGGCATCCCCATGCAGCCGAAGATTGCGGAGTTCGGGTCCAAGCGCCTGGAAGCTGCCCGCGTGATCATGCCGGGTGTCGCCACGGCGGAGCAGTTGGCCGCGCCCATCACGTTCCTGCTCTCCGAGGACGCTGCGAACATCAACGGAACGGTCCTCGCCTCGGACGGGGGCTGGGCCGCGGTGTGATCCACGGTGGTGCGTGATTGCGCCTGCTGACCGGGCCGGGGGTCTCCCCCACCCTCCCGGTCAGCGCAGCGCGTCGGAGATCGACTTGGCACCGCCGTGGGCGGACTGCCCGCCGTCCACGGGGATCTCCGCGCCCGTGACGTAGGAGGCGGCGGGACTGAGCAGGAAGAGGACGACGGCGGCCACCTCCTCCGGAGTCCCGGTGCGACCCAGCGGGGTCTCGGCCAGGTTGGCGGCGCGGAACTCCGGCCGCGCAGAGGCCGTCATGGGAGTCTCGATGAACCCCGGGTGGACCGTGTTCACGCGGATCCCGCGGGGGCCGAGTTCGGTGGCTGCTGCCGTCGACAGGCCGCGGAGTCCCCACTTGCTGGCGGTGTACGCCACCGGGTAGTGACCCGTCAGCGCTGCCACCGAACCGACGTTGACGATCGATCCTCCTTGGCCCATGAGCGGTGCGCAGGCCTGGATTCCCAGGAGCGCGCCCGTGACGTTGACGTCCGCAACGGCCCGCATGTCCTCCGGCGTGGCTTCGAGAAGACGGGGTCGCCGGGTGATGCCGGCGTTGTTGACCAACCCGTCGATCCGCCCGTACTTCCCTTCGGCCACCTCGGTAACGCGGGACCAGGCTTCGGGTGAGGTCACGTCCAGGCACACGTAGTCGGCTCCACCGGTGGCGCGGTCGGCGTCGTCGAGCACCCGCCGCAACTCGTCGGAGGGCTCGGGCTTGAGGTCACCGACGATCACCCGGGCCCCGGCCGTGACGAGCATGGCCGCTTCGGCCAGCCCCTGCCCACCGTTGGCCCCGGTGACCACGACCACGCATCCCGTGAGGTCGGCGAGGACCCTTGGCGCTACGTCGTCGAGCAATCGACCTTCACCCATCTCATTCATGCAGTCGATGCTAGGAAGCCGGTCAACCCCGACGCATTCATGCCGTCGATACTTGATATGAGAATCACGGGATTCCGCCGACGGACGGCGGCGCCCACGATGGTGTTCGGAATCACATCGCATCGCTCCCGCGAGTCCCCGCGAATTGCAGGGAGCGCCGTGGACCGAACATCGTCGAAAGGCCACCACCGTGGAGAAGCTGCTTGCTCACCTGAGCCACCTGGAGATCACCTGCCCGGACGTCGAGGCCTCGGCCACGTTCTACATCGAGAAGTTCGGCATGCGGGAGGTCCACCGGGCCGATGACCGCGTGTACCTGCGCTGCTGGGGCGACTACAGCACGTACAGCCTGGTGCTGGTGCCCGGGGACGAACCCTCACTGCACCGGATGGCGTGGCGCACCACGTCCCCGGAGGCGCTGGAAACCGCGGCGTCCCGCATCGAGGCCTCCGGGATCACGGGTGAATGGACCGAGGGCGGTTACTGCTATGGCCGCGCCTACGAGTTCACCGGCCCGTACGGTCACCCGATGCGCCTTGTCTGGGAGGTCGAGAAGTACCAGGCGCCCGAGGAGCTGGCCTCCATCTACCCCGATCGCCCGGAGAAGCGCAGTCAGCATTCGTGCGCTCCGCGGTTCCTGGACCACGTCACCGTGGCCACCTCGGACGTCCACGGGTTCGCCGAGTGGTACTCGCAGAACCTCGGCTTCCGCGTCATGGCCTTCACCGATCTGGACGAAGCCCCCATCACCGTGTTCTCGGTGCTCACGACCAATGAGAAGTCCCACGACCTCGGCGTCGTCCTGGACACCTCCGAGCGCGCCGGACGCGTCAACCACATCGCGTTCTGGGTGGACACCCACGAGGACCTGCTGCGCACCGCCGATGTCCTGATGGAGCACGGGACGCCCATGGAGTACGGACCCTCCATCCACGGCATCGGCGAGCAGAACTTCCTGTACTTCCGTGAGCCGTCGGCACTGCGCGTGGAACTGAACTCCGGCGGTTACCGCAACTACGTGCCGGACTGGGAAGCCAACACCTGGAAGCCGTCCCAAGGATCCAACAACTTCTACCGCAACGGCGCCATGCCGCAGTCCATGACCGAGTCCTTCCCCCAGGCCGAAGGTTTCACGGCCACGGAGGAAGGCGCGTCGGAAGAGATGAAGGAAGCCCTGCTCAACCCCTACGCGGTCCAGGGTCGCGGCTGACGACAACCGACCTGAACGTCAACGAAAGGACGCCCCGTGTTCGAGTACTTCCCGGGCAACTACGTCTGGAACCTGAGTGTGGTGGCCACGCTCAACTCCGGAGGCCAGATCGACGAGGTCGACCGCGCGTGCCGCCCCTTGCGCGACGTGGCCACGACCAACGAGGACGTAGGCACGGAAGACTTCCTCAAGGCGTGGACCGGTCTGGTGGACCAGCTGGTGACCCAGGCCGAGGAGCAGGAAACTGCCGGGCGCACCACGTCCGCCGACCGGACGTACTTCCGGGCGCTGGACTACCTGATCCACGCCGAGCGTATGCAGTCCAACAGTTCCACCGAGCGGTTGGCCACCTACCGCCGTTGTCTGGAACTGGCCGAGAACTCCTTCCGGCTGGCGCACCCGAACGTCTCCAGGGTGGAGGTCCCGTTCCGCGACACCACGTTGCCCGCATATTTCAGCAAGGCGCCGGCCACCGCTGAGGGTCCCGCACCCGTGATGATCATGTTCAACGGGTTGGACTCGACCAAGGAGCACATGTTCGTCTCCGGGCACCCCGCGGAACTGGCCGAACGCGGCATCTCCACCCTCATGGTCGACACCCCGGGGACCGGCGAAGCACTGAGGCTCCAGGGGTTGACCTCGCAGATCGATTCCGAGGAATGGGCGGCGGCCTGCGTGGACTACCTGCTCACGCGCGACGACGTCCGCGCCGACCGCATCGGGCTGGTCGGCTGGTCACTGGGCGGGTACTACGCCCCGCGGGCAGCGGCCTTCGAGAAGCGCCTGGCGCTGGTTGTCGCTTGGGGAGCCAACCACAACTGGGGGGCGGTCCAGCGCCGTCGTAAGGAACGCGAAGGCGAGCGACCCGTCCCCCACTACTGGGAGCACGTGCAGTGGGTCTGGGGGTACGAGGGCGAGATACTGGAGGACTTCCTGGACTTCGCCGACGGCGTGCACCTGGACGGAGTGGTCGAGAAGATCAGCGTGCCGTTCCTGATCGCCCACGGGGAGAACGACCGGCAGATTCCGGTCGAGTACGCGCACCGTTCCTTCGACCAAGCCGTCAACAGCCCCAAACGGGAGCTGCGGATCTTCACCCGGGAGGAAGGCGGCGCCGAACACATCGGGTTGGACCACTTCCCGTACGTGTCCACGTTCATCGCCGACTGGGTGGCGGACACGTTCGGAGAACTCGACGGGAAAGGCTGACGGAAGACGCGCATGAGCATCCGGTGTGATCGTCATTGACGACGATCACACCGGATTCTCATTGGTGCCTGGTTGGCTGGCTGTGACGGATCAGGGAATCACCCGGTGGTAGGTCGGGGTACCCCACACCGGGCGTTCGACGACCTCTCCCTTCGAACGCGAGGCGTCGATCATCTTTCCGTTGCCGACGTAAATCCCCACGTGGCCCGGGTAGTGCATGAGGTCACCCGGCTGACGTTGGGACGCCGGAACCTTCGGGTAGGCAGCAGCCTGCGCACCGGAGGTCCGGGGGAGCTTGATGCCCGCCTTCTCAAAGGCACGGAGGGTCAGGCCTGAGCAGTCAAAGGAATTGGGGCCCTCAGCACCCCACACGTATCGATCCCCCACCTGGGACCGCGCGTAGCTGATCACCGAGTTCACGCGCGCCGCTCGAGAGTCCTGCGATGGCTTGCTCCCGTAGATCAGCGCATTCCAGGTCTTGGGCCCCACGACACCGTCGGCGGTGAGACCGTGGGCCTTCTGGAAGCTACGGACGGCCGCGTCCGTCGCGGGACCGAACTTTCCGTCCACGCTCAGGCCGTAGTTGTACTTGTTCAGCCAGCACTGGGCTTCCTTGACAGAGTTACCCGTGGAGCCGGACTTCACCTTGACATGGTCTGATTCCACCACGCAGTTGGGAGCGTTCGGATAAGGATCCGCTGCACTCGCAGGCGTCGCGGCGGCGTACAGGCCACTGGCGCAAATCACCACGCATGTGGAGACCGTTGCCAGCTTCTGGGACAAAGAGACTGTTTTCATGATCGATTCGACCTTTCAGGAACACAGAAAATGAATCCGAGACAATGCATGAGAGGTGACCCGAATTTCATCGGGAATTTTCCCTCGTGAAGAAATGAAGTGAAGATCTGAAGACCTCACCCGCCGCACACAACCCCATCGCCCCATATCTCTTGCGCCGGGTTGTTGATAGATTTCCTCCGGCCGAAGTTCCTCTGGTGTTCTGAAAATTAGTCGCGCTTGACACGACGGTCAATGCACGGAATACATCACTGGCCAAGGAGCGAGCCCCTGATCTCCGAAAGGCCAACCGAAAAAGCTTCTTTTCACTGGCTTCCAGGTATCAGGTCACTCAAGTGGACATGCTCAGGGGCGAAGGGCGGAGCCTTCAGTGCGGCGACGTCGACCTGTCGTACTGCCGTTCGACGACGGCGATTCGGACGCTGTAGTCCGAGTACCACGTCCGCGAACCCGCCGACTGTGCCAGAAGGTGTTCGTGGTTGCCCTTCCACGCCTGGGCGTCTTGGGCCGTACGCCAATAGGAAACCGTGATGCCAAGGCCACCGGGCGTCCGCGCGGATTCGTGACCCAGGTAGCCCGGTTGGTCGATGACCAGCATTTCCATCCGAGCGGCCATCTCCTCATACCCCGGCGCGTTCCCGGCCAGGGTGCTCGTGAAGATGACCGCAGTGTAGGGCGGGTGAAAGTCGGTCAAGCTCACGGTTTGGCCTCCCCGCAATCCCTGCGACTCAAGCTTTGGTGAAGTGTACGGGTTTCCAGCAAAGCGAGGGCATCTGCCAAGACAAGCGAAGTGCCGTGACGCGATGCGGGGTCCCCTCCCCCAAAGAACCCATGACCCGCAACGCGGATCTCATGGAGTTTTACGCGGCCGGGATTCCGGTGGGAGAACTCCCGTGCTTCGCACAGTAGAGCATCCTGATCTCCAACGGCCAGGATCGCGTTGACCCTCGCCGGTAACCCGATGTCGAGGGGGTTGGACGCGGATCCGGCCGGTGTCCAACATGCAGCTGCCCCGGCCGTGGGGAGGTCCAACCCTGGTCCAGCCGGCGCCAGGTCGTCTTAGAGAGCCAACGTCAGATCCACGTTGGGGTTGGTCAGGACCTTCCCGCGCAGTCCATGGCCGGATGGCTCCAACATGTCAGCAGCCAGGATCGCGACTGCGCCGCCGGCCAGCCGCGACGGCGGTGTGGGGGTGACGGGCGGGGTCATCGACGCCGGGGGAACAGGATCGACTTCCGACGCTTTCCTCCGCGCAGCTTGTTCGCCCCGCGCCCGGCACCGCCGATCACCCACATACCGACGAAGACGCACAGGGTCAGCAGCAGGAAGGACAGGACCAGAAGCCCCAAGCCACCCCAAAATCCAATCGTCACTTCATCCTCCCCGTCGGTCGTCGATCTACAAGCCTAACGGCGCCTGCCCGCCCCACCTCCCTACGCCGAGTTCGGGGTTGTTCCGCCTATGGAGCCGAATAGACGGAACAACCCCGAAATGGACTTAGGCCTGCTCCGTCAGGGCTGCTGCATATCCGCGGATGGCAGGCTCATAACGGACGATCTCCGGGCGATCCAAGCAGTCCGCCACCATGGTGAGGACTTCCCCCAGAGCTGCACCATGCTGTCCAGATTCATGGAGTGTGAGCGCATGGAAGACGACGAGCGCGGCGTCGTCAGGAAACTGCTCCCGCGCCCTCTCGAACACCACCAAGGACTCTTCGATCCGCCCGACGTTCTTGAGCGTGCTCCCGTACGGCAGGTAGAACGCACGAAGGGAGTCCCCGCCCAACCCCGCGTCCAAGGCCCGTTCGTAGAACTCCAAGGCCCGCTGCTCCTGACCCGCGGTGTCATAGGCACCGCCCACCTTGAAGAGCACTTCGGGGTCGCCCGGATGCTTCGCCAGGAGAGCCTCGAAGGCTTCGATGGTCGGCGCCATGTTCGCGCGGTCACGCGCGTTGAAGATGGCGTCGAGTTGGCGGCGGAGGTCGTCACTGGTCATTCGGCAACGCTACCCGCCCATTCCGCCTCCTCCCTGCGCCGAGTTCGGGGTTGTTCCCCCCTATGGAGCCGAATAGACGGAACAACCCCTAAATCGGCGGAGGGGTTTTTAATCAGGCTACTGATGAATAGGCTGGTGGCGAGCGCTCTTCGGAGCCACGGCAACCACAATCGACCAGGAGGCCTTCATGAGCTCGAACCAGGACGCACACAACGAGACCACCGATCAGCTGGTCTTCCAGAACCCCGTGACCCGTTACGAGGCGATCGAACCTCCCAAACAGGACCAGCCGGAGCCCGGCCTGGACAAGACACTCGAGCCCAAGACGGACCGCGGCGAACACTCTTACCGCGGCACGGGGCGCCTGGAGGGTCGCAAGGCCCTCATCACGGGGGCCGACTCGGGCCTGGGCGCCGCCGTCGCCATTGCCTTCGCACGCGAGGGAGCCGACATCGCCCTCAATTACCTGCCCGCGGAACAAGAGGACGCCGAATGGGTCCGCGACGCCGTGGCCGACACGGGACGCAAGGTTGAACTCCTCCCCGGTGACCTCGCGGACCGAGACGCGGCCGCTGAGTTGGTCGATCAGGCTGTCACCGCCCTGGGTGGCCTGAACATCTTGGTGAACAACGCCGGCCGCCAAATCGCCGTGGAGGACGGGCTGGAGGCGTTGACCGACGAGCAGGTCGAGGACACCTTCAACGTCAACGTCTTGAGCATGTTCCGGTTGACGCGCGCTGCGCTCAAGCACATGCCTGCCGGGTCCTCGATCATCAACTCCACGTCCATCCAGGCGTACAAGCCGTCCCCGACCCTGTTGGACTACGCCTCCACCAAGGCCGCGATCAACAACTTCACCAAGGGCCTCGCCGAACAGCTGGCCCCCCGCGGAATCCGGGTGAACTCCGTGGCCCCGGGTCCCTTCTGGACGCCGCTGCAGGTCAGCGACGGGCAGCCGAAGGAAAAACTGCCGAACTTCGGGCAGGACACCGGCCTGGGCCGTGCGGGTCAGCCCACGGAAGTGGCCCCCGCGTACGTGTTCCTGGCGTCAGCCGAATCCAGCTACGTGATCGGTGAGACGTTGAACGTGAACGGTGGCATGCCGACGCCGTGACCCCTGAGCCGGGACGAGGTCACGCGCTGAGTCACACCGAGGGCTTCTCGGGCAGGATCTCGTCCCGGATCATGTCGGGGTCGTAGCAGGCCAAGGCATCGTTCTCGAGCGGACGCTCCGTTTTCACAATGTTGCCCGTGCGCTTGTCGCGGGTGTCTCGCATGACCACGTTGTGCCGTCGCACGGTGGATGCAGCCGTCCGCGGATCGGCAGCCCGGTAGAAATAGGCATCTTCCTCCCGAATGTGATACTTCATCGGCAGGGCTTGATCTGAACACAGCTCGCCGCGGAGGTATTCATCGTCCACGCGGACTCGGAACTGAAATGTCTGATCTGTATCATTCCGGACCCGATAGTCCAGGAAGTTCCAAACAATCGATGTCCCCGTTCCGAATGGGATCTGTCGCTGGAAGTCCGGGAAAAGGTCCAACCCACTGTGGTGGTGGTGCTCCACGATGGTCAACGAAGAGTGCAACGTCATCCAGTGCAGGAGATTGGTGAACTGACACAGCCCACCTCCCACACCGACTGCCGCATGGTCACCCTCGATCATCAGACCCGGCAAGTATCCCTTTCGCTGTGGAGGCTCACCGACCAAGCGCCAAAAGGAGAATGTCTCACCCGGCGCGATGACCACCCCATCAACATGCGGCGCGGCCAGGGACAGCGACCGCGCCTTACCCTCCTGAAGCTCGGGATGAGTATTTCCCAAACGACGACGAATGAGTGAGTTGTGGGAATACACCTTGATGCCAAGACTTTCGCCGGTGCCCTGCTTCGCGAATGACTGTCGCACCATTGCATCAATAGCATTGCGCTGCAGCTGTTGCCGTTTGACCGAAATCTTGTAGGTCAACGGTGAAATCTCAGAGAAAAGCCTTCGGGCCATTTCAAGCTCGATTCCACGGTGGATGAGTCCGTTGGTGGTCAGAGCGTGAGGTGCGCCCCGGCCTTGAACATGGAAACTACTACGAAGCCGTTCACACCGGTCGAAAATCGATATAACCGTTACGGAATAGCAATCACCAATCATTACATTCAACTGGCCGCCGCCCACGGAAGGCCCGGCTCCACGTAGCCCAAGCCGTTGAGACATATACGTGCCAAGTTACATGAAAATGCGTTAAGTACGGATTGGCTCACACATCGGATTTATCAGCCCACGTTCGATAACGAACTGATAACGGCCCTGATCACGGCGCGAGCACCTCCCCTGTTCACGCTCGCACCCGTGACTGAAAGGGAACGTCATGCCCGAAGATTCGAACCTCGCCGACCGCCAGATCAGCCGACGGTCGTTCGGAAGGTTGGCGGCCGCCGTCACGGCGGCCGCGGCCTTGGCCTCGGTCAGCTACCGCACGGACAAGGCGTGGGGCGCAGAGGGCCCGCCACCAACACCGCACACCCCGCAGGCCCACGGCCCGATCCCCTCCGAC
>NZ_JAAOZS010000016.1:0-70007 GCF_011602805.1 Kocuria sp. JC486
AGGGGGGAGACGAAAGCCCCACCCCCCCCCCCCCCCCCCCCCCCAGCCCCCAGGCACGCCCCCCCCCCCGGAGGGGGGGGCCCCCCCGTCGTCGTCGGTGCGGTCAGACGCGAGGCAGGGCCGCGGTCCGCACAGGGTGGGCGGCCATCTTGAAGGTGTAGGCCAGGAACAGGGTCATGGGAACGAGTTCGCCCGCCGTCTCTGCCAAGGTCACGGCCGTGGTCACGGGCCCCGACACGTGGTCGTGCAGCAGGATGTTGGCCATGTCCAGGCCGATCGCGAACACCACCAAGAGGGCCAAGACGGCGCCGAGGACCAGCGTCCTGCGCCGCGCCCAGGAGCGCGCCTTGAAGAAGCCCACCACCAGCGGGGGCACCAGGAGCAGAGCCAGGAGCCCCCAGGTGAGCAGCTCCCCCAGGTCCTTGGCAGCCAGACCTGCCACCTCATTGCCGTTGAACAGACCCGCCAGGCTCTCGCCCAGGATTTCGTGGACCTGGAAGAAGTCGTCGACCACGACGACGAACATCAGCCAAGCCCAGGCCGTGAAGACCAGTTCACGGTGCTGGCGCGCGAGCATCACCAGGAGGCCCGAGGCCAAGAGCAATTGGATGTGGCCCCAGATTTCGATGTGGGATCCGTCCGTGTCCCCGTCCCACGCGACAGCAGCAAAGGTGCCCCAGAACCCGGTCTCCTGCCCGTTGCCGAACCTGTAACCCAGATTGGCCAGCAGCAGGAGGGCATCGACCAGCAACAACAGACCAAGGACCCACATCGCTTGGGTCCGGGCGGGAACCGCACGCGGCTCACCCGGAGCCTCCACCGCAGGCGGGTCGTTGTCCAGACTCAGTGACCATTCAGCCGAGACGGCCGCCTCATCAGACCTGGTGCGCTGCCTGACCATAGTTCTCTCCCCCAATGACCGTGATATCCCCCGACGTCACGAAAAGATCTCCCAAAGGGAATCATCATAGGAGGAAAAGACCCGTGCCGTTTACCGGGCGTTCACCCGCATCAGGCCCGGGAGATCCGTGAGGCCTCGGCGACCTGATCATCCGTGGGACGCACGTCGGTGTAGAGCACGAACTGCTCCGCCGCCTGCAGGGCGATCACTTCGGCTCCTGTGATCACCGGCTTGCCGACTGCGCGGGCCGCGGTGATAAGCGGGGTTTCCGACGGGAAGGCGACGACGTCGAAGATCGTGGCCGTCCGTTCCACGACCTCCAGGGGCACGGCGAGGTCATGCTCAGCGGGGCCGCCCGCCATGCCCATGGGAGTGGCGTTCAGGATCAGCGAGACCTCCAAGCCGTCCGCATCCGGCGCCCAGTCGTGGCCGTACTGCTCAGCGAGCGCCCTGCCGGTCTGTTCGTTGCGGGCCACGACGGTTCCGGGGCCGAAGCCGGCGTGGGTCAGGGCGGCGACTGCAGCCTTCGCCATGCCTCCGGCGCCCAGCACCGCAAATGACCCTCGGGGTACCTGGTGTGATTCCAGCAGGTTGTAGATCGCCTGGTAGTCGGTGTTGTAGGCCGTCAGGACACCGTCGTCGTTGACGATCGTGTTGACGGACTGAATGGCAGCCGCCGATTCCGCCATCCGGTCCACGAGCGGGATGACCGCTTCCTTCCACGGCATGGACACGGCACACCCGCGAATACCCAGGCCCCGGACACCGGCAATCGCCTGCTCGATGTCCGTGGGGCTGAACGCCTTGTAGACGTAGTTCAGGTCCAGGACCTCGTACAGGTGGTTGTGGAACCGGGTACCGATGTTGGTCGGCCGTGCAGACAGCGAAATACAAAGCTGGGTGTCCTTGGTGATGTCGCGCATGACCCTAGGATTCCACGGCAACCAGACCAGCGGCAGCACCCACCGATGTCACCCCTCCTGCGGAACGATCACCAGGGTCATTCGGGACGGTTCCCTGGCCACGACCGAGTGCGGAACCCCCGGGGACAGGTACAGCACATCGCCGCCGACCATCTCGTTGACCGTCCCGTCCACCGTGAAGTCCAGTCGACCCGAGTTGAGCACGACGGCGACCGCACCGGGGGCTTCGTGTTCCGCGAGTTCCTGGCCGGCCGCGAAGGCGAACTGAACCACGCGCATGGCGTCGTTGTGGACCAAGATCTTGGACAGCTTCTGCCCGTCGACGATCGGGTGTTCGGTCTCCAGAGCGAGGTGCGCGGAGGGTTCGGTGATCGGAGAGGTCACGACTGTTCCTTTCGGAGAACGGGGCTGCAACGGCGGCACGTGCCGCTACCTAGATTCAAGGGTGTGAGATCGCCACGCACCTTGATGCACGCCAATCTTTCCGTGTGTTGTGCCGCCGTTTCCTGTACCGACGGCGTCGTCCTCACCGGGGTCTGCCATGAACACAAGTCTCACCAGGTGGTCACCTCGGAGCGGGGGCAGGCCCACCCTCTCGACGTACGGATGTAGTTCTGCTCCAGGCGCAATCGTCAGGGGTGACCGCTCTCGTCGTCGGTGAACTACTCAGCAAGGGTCTGCGTGTCCGCCTGGTCCTTGGCCGCGAGCTGAGCAGCCCAGTGTTCCCTCAGGCTGCGTTCGTCAGGCGTCCGCATTCGGTGCCAACTCTCCGTAGAAGTAGGACGCGGTCACGCCGCCGTCCATGAGGATGTCACTACCCGTGATGAAGCCTCCGTCCGGTCCCATCAACAGTGCCCCGACTGCCCCCACCTCATCCGGGGAGCCGCCGCGCCCCGCTGGGCTCAGCTCGAGCATCCGCCGGTAGCCGGCTCCTCGCGGCCCGGTCAGCTCATCACGGGCCAAAGGCGTGTAGACGATGCCGGGACTGATCGAGTTCAGACGCGCCCCGCGCTTGCCCCACCGGACGGCTTCGGCCTTGACCCGGAGCGAATTGCCACGCTTGGAGACCTGGTAGGCATGCAGGGGGTCTTCAATACCGCGCACCAGGTCCAGTTCCAGCAACTCGTCCGTGGGTGCGGTGGCCAGCTGCCGGTCTTCCTCGGGTGTGAGCGCGGGGAGGCGGTGCCCGGATTGGGAGGAAATCACGACGCCCGATCCCCCGGCGGCAATGACCCCACCGAATTCTTCGAGGACAACGGCCGTGCCGAACAGGTCGACGTGAAGAATCGTCTCGGGTGATGCCTGCGACGGCGACACCCCCGCGGCGTGGATGAGTCCCTTGACATCCCCGAGTTCGGTGGCACGTTGGACGAGATCACGCACCGAGGACCGGTCAGCCACATCCACGGACGCGGTCGTCACGTTGTAGCCCGCATCGCGGAGAACTTCCGCCGCAGCTTCTGCGTTCTCGGCCCGCAGATCCGCCAGCAGCACCTCCTTGCCCACACTGACCCGACGGGCAATGGCTTGACCGATCGAACCTGCACCAACCACGACAACGACATCTGACATCTTCAACTCTCCTCACGTGCGGCCCGGAACGAGATGGTCCCGGGAGCGTGTATCCGCCACAAATTTTGTCCCAACGGTCGATGTCGAAACAGGTACTGGCTGTACCTGGGCCAGTGCCGCACGCCGGCCATACCGTGATCCAATGTCTGCGTGTCCACAGTCGGTGTCCTGTCTTCCGTCCTGCCGCTGGCCCTGTTGTCGGCCGTGAGCCCCATGGTGTTCGTGAATGCGACCACCCTTCAGATCAACGACGGAGCCCGGGCCACCGCTCGATACACGGCGGGCATGTTCGCGGTTGTGACAGTGATCTGTGTGATCGGTGCAGGGCTGCTCGGTGCTGCATTCACGTCCTTCGTGGAGCGCGAGATCGTGTCGACGGGCGTGGACGTCGTTCTGGCCGCAACACTGATCGGTTACGGGATCCACCTGGTCCGCCAGGAGCGGCACCCGCAGCCCCAGGATGCCGCCGATTCAGGCGCCACGGTTCGCGGAGTGATCGCCATGGCCACCAACTTCACGTCCATCCCACTGGTCTTGGCCGCTTCTCAGCACTTGGGGGCCTCCGGGTGGAGCGTGTGGGCGGTCGTCCCGGTGCTGGCCGTGGTCGCCGCCCTGACCTGCGCCCCCGCATGGCTGCCGATCGTTGTGGCCCGTGTGTTTCCGGGGGTGTTGGCCAGGGTCCAGACTCACCAGGCCACCCGCACGGCTGCGGCGGCCAGACTCGGGTTGGGCTCGAAGATCTCCGGGGCGCTGCCCGTGGCCACGTGCCTCCTGGGTGCCGCAGCACTCATCGCGCACGCCGTCACTCACCTGTGAAGCGCACTCACCCCGACCACCGGGTCACGGGTCACGGCCCACGGGTCAACAATGGTCAATCGCGTCGCGGACGAATCCTGGTCCAGAACGCACCACGTTGGCGGCCAGCGGGATCTGATGAGAGGCACTTTCCAGAATGTGCATCAGGTAACCGGCTGTGTTCGGCAGCGCGATCACGTCGCCGACGTCGATCCCGTCCGGGAAGCGAATACGTCGGCGCAGGATCAGCTCGGCCTCTATGCAGTACGCGCCCACCAGAAATGCGCCGTCGTCGCCGTTCCAGGTGTCCCTGCCTGACGCCCCGCGATCCGCCCCTCCGGTCCGGACCAGGACGGGATCGACCAGGAAGTCAGCGGATGTTGAGCGGCACTGGGTCCTGTTCATCTCCAACCCGACGATCGGCACGCCGTCGCTCATGTGTTTGCGGAACACCACGCGCGCCAGAGTGAGCCCGCATCCATCGAGCATCGACCGTCCCGGCTCACAGTGCAGCGTGATGCCGCGGGAGTTGAGGGCGTCAGCCGCGGTTTCCCCCGGTGCGATCTCGGCCGCCAGGACCCTGTCCAGCCACTGCCCACGCACGGGCGACTGGTGATACGGGTACAGGTCCCGGACCCCGGCCAGTCGAGGCCCCTCGGGGGTGTCCTCCGCCCTGAGCCCCAGCCCGTCGGCACGCCACGTCTCCGTTGCACCGCCCGCCAGCACCGCGGCTTCGTGCTCATTCCAGAAGGTGGCCCACTGGTCGGCGTCGTCCAGGTAGGACATCGGCACTCCCCCACCCATGTCGATGAACGACGGCGCATGGCCACGTTCACGTAACCGGTCGAAGAACTCAATGGCTTGAGCGAGTGCGACGGAACGATCCGCAGGCGAATATCCGTGGAGGTGGAAGTGGATACCGTCCAGACGGAATCCAGCGGGTCCCGAAGGATGCTCGTCCAGAAAGGACAACCAGGCCCGGGAAGTTTCCCCGAACCGTGTGGGGGCCATTCCGTCCACGGGCTCTGGCGCCATGCGCAGGACCACGGGTGCGGGCTCGGGCAGCTCGGCACCCACGCGTTGTGCCAGAAAGGCCTCGTCCAGGTTGTCCAATGCCACCGGAACACCGTGTTCCATGGCCAGACGCAGCAGGCGCTCCGGTTTGACGGCCGCCGTGAGGACGATGTGTGACGGGTCCATTCCGGAGTCCAGGACTTGGCGCAGTTCCCGTTCGCTGCCGACGTCGATCCCGTGTCCCAGGGCCTTGACGGCTTCCACCAGACCCAACGTCTTGTTGGCCTTTCGTGCCACGAAGACCCGGACGGATACGCCATGGCGGTCACCGGCCTGGATCATGTCCCGCGCATTGCGTTCCAGGGACGTGAAGTCGTGGACGTTGACCGGACTGCCGTGGGTTTCCAGCAGCCGGTCACACTCGCGGGGATCAGCGAGCAGGTCCCGCATCCAGGGTTCCAGCCTGGCCGTCAACGGTGGGGAGCCGTGGGCACCCGCGCAGAGCGGGTCCGTCGGCAGCTGATCTGGCATCGGATCTGTGGGCTGTGGCTGTGTGGGCATCGGGACCGTCATTCCCCGCCGACAGCTGGTCCAGCAGCTGCCGCGATCTCATCCGTACGCGATGTGGTCGCGTGTTCCGCAGCCACCTGAACCATCCGTTCGGCCCACCGTTGCGGTTGGTTGTGCAGTGCGCGGTTGAGGGTGTCGTGGCCGATCACGTAGTCCTCGGTGGGTCGCCCCAGGAGAGACAGTCCGGGGACGGTTGCTCCGACGGCGTCGACGGCTTGCCCCGACTCCGTGATCCTGGCGCCACGCCGCCCCGGGGGCACGCTGAGCACTCCTCGGTCCAGCAGGTCGCGGTACAGCGGTTGCTGTGATGCGCTGATCCCGGGTGGTGCCAGCACGGCGTCCACGACCACGTCCGGCTGAGCGTCCTGCCCGTCCTGTCCGGCGGGCCCGTGCACGCCGTCGCCGTCAATGCTGAAGCCTGACCGCATCCAGGAGAGATCGACCAGGCCCGCATCCACCAGCGCCAGGACCTTTCGCGCGTTGACCAGGGGCGGCCCGAAGGCGAGTCTCTCCATGGCCCGCGCGGTGGTCATGAATGCTGCCCATTCGGCGGGTTCGAACTCCCGGAAACTCAAGGCCTCCACAATCGCGGGGTACAGCCCCGACCAGGCCCTCCCCAGAGCCCAGGCCGGGCCGACTGACTCCGAGCCTTCTGCCGCCTGGACACTCATGGTGAGGACTCGTCGGGTCCGGTCGAGCCGCTCCGACTCCGGAGGGGCACCGTTGCGCAACGTGTAGGAGACCTGCCAGTCGGCATCGGACGGGGCCTTGGTTGTACGTTGCCGGAGAATGCAGGCGGCCGTCGACTCGACGCAAGCCAGCACCTCGGACATCTCACGCGAGTCCCGGATCCGTGCGCGCGCGTCGGCCAGGAGCGCGTGCACCTCTTCCGGCAGGTCATCTGCCGGAGGCTTGGCGTCCAACAGGAGACCGTTCCTGGCCACCGGGAGGATCTTCGCTGGTTCCTGCCCGGACGGAACGTAGATGAGCTGCCCCTGGCCGGCATCAGTGAAGATTCCACCCCGGCCCTGTGTGAGGGCCAACGCGGCGTCGATGAACGTCAGTGCGGCCCCTCGCACGGCCACGGTGGAACCAGCGGGGACCTGGGCTTGACCCAGGTTTTCCTCGACGGGGAAAACCTTCGGCACCAACGGGATCGTGGAACGCCAACCGCGTGACAGTGCCTCGGCGTGGTCGTCGTCGTGCCCGGTGCACAGCAGGACCTCGTCATACGGTCCGTACGGCTCGGCGGCCGTCGTCGTGAGGGCCCACCGGCCACCTTCAGGGGTCGCGGATGCCGCGGGGGCCGCCGCGATCACACGTTCCGGGACGTGGTGGACCTCGGCCGCCGCTGTCAGACCGCCCTCCACTGCGGCCCACGCAGCCCGCAGGTACCGTCCGACGTAGGCCCGGGGCGGGTAGGTCTCCCGCAGCAGGTCTGGCGCGCATGCATCGGCCCACCCTGCGAAATCGGGGACCACACGGCCCGCAGCCCCGGGTTCGTGAACATCGACGATCGCAGAAGTCACGTTGAGACGTAGGAAGTCCGGCTGGTCGAGCGAATAGGCGGTACCCGTTCCCGGAGAGTCGTCATTGTCGTGGAACACGGTGATCTGGACCGCCCTGTCCTCCGGCGCCCGCGCGGCAAGACGCCGGCTCAAGGACTCCAGTGCGAACAACGCTTTGGGGCCCGATCCGACGACGGCGATCCGGAAGGTCTGGCCTGTCCCCGCTTCCTTCACCTCTGCCCCGTTCGTCAACGCACCCGGTCCGGGGTTCTCAGTCACGGTCGGTTCCATCGTGCGTCTGCAGGTCCTCGATCTCGGTCATGGTGGCTCGGATGTCCTCTGGGGCAAGGTCCAGGTTCTCGCGCACCCAGTCGTCGTCGTACACGGTCTCCAGGTACGGCAGGCCGCCGTCGTGGACCAAGATGGCCAGTCGGCGGACCTCCGGCCGCTCCCGGATCACCTGGGCCGCGGCGAAAACAACGCCACCTGTGGAGGCACCGGCCAGGATTCCTTCGCGCTGGGCAAGGATGCGTGCGCCCGCAATGCACTGGCGTTCGCTGACGCGGATGACGCGGTCGGGTTCGACCTGACGCGAGAGTTCCGTGACGAATCCGGCGCCCATCCCGGGCAGCAGACGCGCCCCCTGGGCACCGCCGAACAAAACACTGCCCACCGCGTCCACGGCCACAAGTTCCGTCTGCATCCCGCGTTCGGTGATGTAGCTGCGGCATCCGCCGATGGTTCCCGTGGTGCTGCACGCCGCCAGCATGACGTCCAGCCGACCGCCTGTCGCCTCGGCGATCTCCCTCATGGTGCCCCTGTGATGGGCGCGCGCATTGGCCGGGTTCCCGTATTGGTTGAGATTGATCGAACCGGGAATCTCGTCGAGCAGTTCCCTGACCCGTGCCAACCGCGCTGTGAGCAGATCACCGGTCGCGGGGTCCGGTCGGTCCACCACCTCGATCCGGGCGCCGAGCGCGCGGATCGCTGCCACCGTCGATCGGTTGGCGCGAGCATCGACCACGCACACAAAATTGACGTCACGCAGGGTGCAGGCGCGGGCCAGAGAAATGCCCAGGTTGCCCGAACTCGACTCGATGACCGTGCCCCCGGGCGCCAGAACTCCCCGGTGCAGTGCGTCGTCCAGCATGGACACCGCAGGCCGGTCCTTGGCGCTCCACCCGGGGTTCATCGACTCGACCTTGGCCAGAACCTCGGTGGTGGGAAACAGCCGATGCAACCGGACCAGCGGAGTCGAACCAACCGCCGCATTGAGATCGTCCACGATGGGACTCGGTGAAATGAACACGTCCATAAGCATACTGTGCATTTAGTCAGGGCCCTGGTGATTGCCATTCCACTAGGATTCTTTCGCAGCCCCCGCAACCACCCCTAGAGGAGTCGACCCGCATGACCATCCGCCCCGTCGTCATCACCGGCGATCCGGTGCTGCACCGCCCCGCCGCCAAGGTCACCGCGTTCGACGACGACCTGCGGAGCCTCATTGCGGACATGCACGAAACCATGGACGCCGCTCACGGTGTGGGACTCGCAGCCCCGCAGATCGGCGTGGGGCTGCGGATCTTCACGTTCGTCTTCGCCAATGACGACGACGCACCGGACCGCGGCGAGATCATCAACCCTGTGCTGACGCTGGGCAAGGTCTCCGAACAGAACCCGGACCCGGACGAGGAATCCGAGGGCTGCCTCTCCGTCCCCGGACTGAGTTACCCGCTCAAGCGCGCCGACTGGGTCAAGATCGCAGGCTTCGACCCGCACGGAAACCCGATCGGCTGGGAAGCCAACGGCTGGTTCGCGCGCGTGATGCAGCACGAGTACGACCATCTGGACGGCAAGCTGTACGTCGACCGGCTCAACGCCAAATGGTCCAAGAAGGCCAAGAAGGTCATCCGCTCGGAAGGCTGGGGAACCCCCGGGAACACCTGGCAACCCGGCGTCGACGACGATCCCTTCGGCCACGGGGAAGAGTAGCGTTCACACCTGCTCCGGGAGCACCACGGTCAGTTCGCCCGCCTTCTTGTCAGTCGGCTCGGTGAGTTCCACCGTCCACCGCTGCTGCGCGACAGCCCAGAGGTCCTCCGCCGTCCGGATCGTCTTCCCGTTCCCTTCGTGCTCGATCAGATGCCGAGCCAACTCGCCGCGGGTGTGCTTGGCATTGTGGGACACAACTTTGCGCTGACCGTTGACCAGTTGCACCACCTTGACCGTCACGGTGTTGGGTTTGGGCGCATCGTAGGCGGCGGCGTACGTCGACGACCGGCAGTCCACGATCAGGTGGTCGCCCGCTTCCGGCCCCAACGCCTTGGCCAGGTGGGGTTTCCAGTAGCTCGACATCTTCAGGCTCCCCGCCTTCCCGAGCCCCCGCAATGCCGTTGACCCGGACAACCGGTAGGCAGGAATCCGGTCCGTCGGACGCAGCGCACCCCACAACGCGGAGATGATGACGATGCTCTGGTTCCCCACCTCACGCTGAGATGGGGTGAACGTGCTCGGAGCCAATGCGTCGTAGAGAACCCCGTTGTAGATCTCCAGCGCCGGTGCCGCGGGGGCTGACGACAGGTCGACGTTCCGCAGGACTTCCCCCTCCAAGGAGGCCCCCACGCCAAGCACCGTCATGGCGTTCTTCTGGCCGCTGACCTTCACCAAGGCTTTCAGTGCGCGCTCACGAGCGGCGGTGAGCTCCTGCCAGGAGAGCTCAGAGAGAACCACGGGTTCGCCCGACGTCGGTACGGTCTTGGTTTCGGAGGGAGGCAGGAGGATCAGCACGCGCTCGATCCTATCGACCCACCCGCAACGGGTAGACTCCACCGCTGGACAGGACGGCCGGGTGACCGCGCGGCGTCGGGAAACCGGCGTCTCGAGGAAAGTCCGGGCTCCGCAGAGCAGGACGGTGGGTAACGCCCACTCGGGGTGACCCGCAGGAAAGTGCCACAGAAAACAGACCGCCCGCGACGATTCGTCGTCCTGGGTCAGGGTGAAAAGGTGGGGTAAGAGCCCACCAGCGCGCCGGGTGACCGGCGCGGCTCGGTAAACCCCGTCCGGAGCAAGGTCAGACAGGGCACGTTTGAGGGCTGCTCGCCCGAGTGTCCGGGTAGGCCGCTCGAGCCCATCGGCAACGGTGGGCCTAGATGGATGGTCACCGCCACGTCCCGGGCAACCGGACGTGTGCCCAGAACCCGGCTCGCAGGCCGTCCTGTCCCTCGCCCACTGCTTTCCCCTCCCGACCCCACCGCTGGTTGCGACCGCACCCCGTGTACCCGGTGTGGTCGACAGGAAGCGGTGTGGTCGGCAGACGTCGTCGGTCAGCCCGCGAAGATCGCCCCGCAGGACGGGCAGGTCGAAACCTCTTGCGGGTCAGCTTCCACCTCGGCCAGTTCGGCGGGACTCATCGTGGAACCGCAGGAGCCACAGGTGACACCGGTCCGGGTCGTGGCAGCCGTGCGGATCGCATGACCGCCCGTACGGATCTTTTCGTAACGCGCCAGCAGGGGCTGGTTGTCCACGGCGGCCACGGCGGCGTCCCGCTCCCCCACCAGTTGGGCATGTTCGGCCTGCATGGCCGCCCCACGCTCCTGCGCATCCGCCACCAGCTTCTTGGCCTCCGTATCGGCAGCCTGGAGCTTCGGCAGCACGGCCGCCCGCTCCGCCCGGACGGCCTCAAGCTCCTGAGTCGCACTGGCCAGCCCGGCCCGGGCCTTCTCCACCTGCGTGGTCAACGACTCGATCTGGCGCTGCAGCGCAGAAACCTCCTTGGCGGACCCACCGGCGTCGCGCCGCTGCCGGTCCTTGTCCAGCCGCGCCAGCACGTCGTCGAGCTTCTGTTGCGCGGCGGTCTCGGCCTTCTCCAGCTCGACGCGTCGTCCGTCCAGTTGCTTGGCCGTGTGTACCGCCGCCTGCCGGCGCTTCAGCGCAGCCACCAGCTGCGGTTCCTGCTGAAGGGTCTTGAGCGATTCGGACAGGGAGGTCATACGCGAGTCGCGGCGCTGCAGGTCGAGCAGTGCCGCGTAGTTCTCCGAGGTGGCTCGGGTCATGGTCAGGTCTCCTGTTTCCGGCGGTCAGTTCCAGCGATCCTGCGGTTCCGGGTGGGGGCTGGGAACCCGGAAGTCCCATGGGTCCGTACGGCGCGTGGACACCAGAACTTCGACGTCGTGCCCGCACTCCCGCAGCGCCGCTTCGAGGGCAGCCGCTCCCACAGGCGCCCACAGCCACTCACTGGCCGCGTGGGAAAGATCGATCAGACACAGACCATCGTCGTCCCCGTGCATCGCGGCCTCCCGCGCTTCGGACACGGGGTGGTGGCGCAGGTCAGCCGTGACGTAGACGTCCGCTTCCGTGGCCGCGACGGCGTCGAGCAGCGACCCGCCGGCTCCACCGCACACCGCCACGGTGTGGATCTCGCGGTCCTTCGCCCCCGCCACCCGCACACCTTGCGCGGTGGGCGGCACGACGGCGGCCAGTCGCCGGGCAAGGTCTTCGAGGGTGACGGGCTGGTCCAGCGTGCCGATACGGCCGAGCCCCACACTGGAGTCCTCGGCCAGCGGCTGGAGCGGCCGGGAGTCCGTGACGCCACAGGCCTGGATCAGCACCTCCGACACGCCTGACGCCGCGCTGTCGGCATTGGTGTGACAGGCCAGCAGCCCGATCCGGTTCTCGATCAGCTCGTGCACAAACCGGCCCTTGTAGTGATCGGCCGCCACGGAACTCTGCCCGCCGAGCATGAGCGGGTGGTGGGTCAACAGCAGGTCCGCCCGGAGGTCAACCGCTTCCTGAACCACGGAGGACACCGGATCGACCGCCACGAGGATGCGCCGAACGGTCGCCTCCGGCCGACCCACGACCAGCTCGGACGCGTCCCAGTTCTCCTGGGTGTGGAAGGGCCACAGGTAGTCAGCGACCTCGACCACGCTGGCGACGGTCGCGTCGCGTCCGGAACGCGTCTCCGCGCCTGCCGCGCCGCGGGCGTCGTCGGTCAAGCCTGGATCGGCACGGATGGACTCATCTCGATCAGCCGTCATGACTTCATCCTACGAGCGGAATACCCGGGGCGAGTGCCGTGTTGGAGCCACACGTGAGACCAACGACTTTCGTTCTTGCAGGCGGGTGCTTCTGGTGCCTGGACGCGGTGTACCGGATCACGCGCGGGGTGACCGACGTGGTGTCCGTCTACACCGGTGGCCACACCGATCATCCCGATTACCACGGCGTGTGCACGGGAACCACGGGTCACGCCGAGGCCGTCGCCGTCACGTTCGACCCCGACGTCGTCTCCGAGGACACCATCCTGGACATCTTCTTCACCGGGCACGACCCCACGACCCTGAACCGTCAGGGGCACGACGTCGGTACGCAGTACCGCTCGGCGATGTTCCCCGCGGACGCCGAGCAGGAACAGGTGTTCGCCAAAGCGATCGAACGCGCCCGGCCGCTGTTCGAGGACCCGATCGTGACCACGATCGAGCCTCTCGGGACGTTGTACCCGGCGGAATCCTTCCATCAGGACTTCTACGCCAAGCAGCCGTTCAACGGGTACTGCCAGGTGGTCATCAACCCCAAGCTGACCAAGGTCCGCCAACGTTACGCAGAGTTTCTCGAACCCTCCTTACCAGCGGGTAATGGCGGGTGGCCCCGATAGCCTGACGGAGATTAGGTCGGCGCATTGATCCGGCGCCCCCGCAGAGATTTACAGGCACACAGGCACGTCGAAGGACACGAAAGGAATCACCCCCATGGGCAAGATTTACGACAACGTCACCGAACTGGTCGGCGGCACCCCCCTGGTCCGACTCCA
The DNA here is from genome assembly GCF_011602805.1 of Kocuria sp. JC486. Classification (NCBI taxonomy): domain Bacteria; kingdom Bacillati; phylum Actinomycetota; class Actinomycetes; order Micrococcales; family Micrococcaceae; genus Kocuria; species Kocuria sp. JC486. The sequence goes on from NZ_JAAOZS010000016.1 coordinate 13,093, forward strand.
CGAGCTGGACAAGGACCTGCCCGGCAACGTGGCCGTGAAGCTCGAGTTCTACAACCCCGCCAACTCCGTCAAGGACCGCATCGGCAAGGCCATCATCGACGCCGCCGAGGCCAGCGGTGAGCTCAAGCCGGGCGGAACCGTGGTCGAGGGCACCTCCGGCAACACGGGCATCGCCCTGGCAATGGTGGGCGCAGCCCGCGGCTACAAGGTCATCCTGACCATGCCGGAGACCATGTCCACCGAGCGCCGTGCCATGCTGCGCGCCTACGGTGCCGAGATCGTCCTGACCCCGGGTGCCGAGGGCATGCGCGGGGCGGTCGACCGCGCCCGCGAGATCGTCGAGAACACCGAGAACGCCGTCCTGGCCCGCCAGTTCGAGAACGAGGCCAACCCCAAGGTCCACTACGAGACCACCGGCCCGGAGATCTGGGAGGACTCCGAGGGCAAGGTTGACGTCTTCGTCTCCGGCATCGGGACCGGCGGCACGATCACCGGCGCAGGCCGCTACCTCAAGGAGCAGAACGGCTCGGTGCGTCTGATCGCCGTCGAGCCCGCCGACTCCCCGCTGCTGACCGAAGGCAAGGCCGGCCCGCACAAGATCCAGGGCCTGGGCGCCAACTTCGTCCCGGACGTCCTGGACCGCGAGATCTACGACGACGTCTACGACGTCACGATTGACGACTCCATCCGCGTGGCCCGCGACCTGGGCACCAAGGAAGGCATCCTGGGCGGCATCTCCTCGGGCGCCATCGTCTGGGCAGCCCTGGAGGAAGCCAAGAAGGAAGAGAACCGCGACAAGCTGATCGTCGCCGTCGTGTGCGACTTCGGTGAGCGCTACATCTCGACCATCCTGTACGACGACATCCGCGGCTGATCCCTCGTTCCGCCGTCGTCCCAGCTGCGTGGGCCGACGGCGGGACGCCCCGCCGTGGAACCCGCCATGTCTTCACCCCGCCGCCGGTAGGGTCAAGGGGTGGCGGGTTCCGCCATCACAAACGTGACCCGCACACCGCCCACGACCTGGGCAGACCGCGCGGCAGCACCTGACCGCCATCCATCGAAGGAGTGACGTGAGCTTTCTCGGCAGACTGCGTGAGGACCTGGACACCGCGCGCAATCATGACCCCGCCGCGCGCACGGACCTTGAAGTCGCCCTGAACTACTCGGGGCTGCACGCCATCTGGCTGCACCGGCTCAGTCACCGCCTCTGGGAGCACGATCAGACCCGCGGAGCCGCCCGCACGGTCTCCCAGCTCGGACGCTTCCTGACGGGTGTGGAGATCCACCCCGGTGCGACGATCGGACGGCGGTTCTTCATCGATCACGGCATGGGCGTGGTCATCGGTGAGACGGCCGAGATCGGTGACGACGTCATGCTGTACCAGGGCGTCACGCTGGGTGGCACGTCTCTGGCCAAGGTCAAGCGGCACCCCACGATCGACGACGGCGTCACGGTCGGGGCCGGCGCCAAGGTCCTGGGCGACATCCGCATCGGCAGCGGGTCCGCCGTAGGCGCCAACGCCGTGGTGGTCAAGGACGTTCCGGAGGAATCAGTGGTCACCGGCATCCCTGGGAAGGTGCGCCCCCGCACGCCGGACAAGCAGGCACCGCTCGTGGACCCGGCGGCGTACATCGACCCCGCCATGTGGATCTGACCCACCGCCAAGACACTGTCCGCGTCCCGGACATGAGTTGTCCCGCCCACGAAGATTCGTGGGCGGGACAACTCATGTCTGCGGTCCGGTCCGGTCCGATTCGGTCCGGACGACCGATCAGGCGGTCTGGACCTCGCTCCGGTCCCCGCTCCACAGCGTGTGGAAGGCACCTTCGGCGTCGATTCGCCCGTAGGTGTGCGCGCCGAAGTAGTCGCGCAGCCCCTGCGTGAGGGCAGCGTTCAGACGCGGGCGGCGCAGGCCGTCGTAGTAGGCCAGGGACGAGGAGAACACCGGAGCCGGGATACCCCGTTCGGTGGCTTCCACCACGACCCGGCGCCAGGACGGCAGGTACTCCTCGATCGCGTCCCGGAAAACCGGGGCGAACAGCAGGTTCCGCGGGGACGCGCCGTCCTTGTAGGCGGCCATGATGTCCTGCAGGAGCTCGGCGCGGATGATGCAACCGGCCCGCCACAGCGACGCGATGACGTCCAGCTTCAGGCCCCAGCCGTGTTCCTCCGAGGCGGTGCGCAGCATGTCCAGCCCCTGGGCGTAAGCCACGAGCTTGGAGCAGTACAGGGCGCGACGGACGTCCTCGACGAATGCCTCATCGCCCACGGTGTCGTTCTCACGGACCCCCGCGGCCAGGGTCTCCTGAGCCTCAAGGCGGGTCTCACGCTCGGTCGAGGACAACGCGCGAGCGAACACGGACTCGGCGATCGCGGTCACCGCGGAACCCTGCTCCAGGGCAGACATGACCGTCCAGGTACCCGTCCCCTTCATGCCGGCAGAGTCCACGACGACGTCGACCAGCGGCTTGCCGGTCTTGGCGTCCACCTGCTTGAGGACCTCGGAGCTGATCTCGATCAGGTAGGAGGACAGCTCGGTCTTGTTCCAGTCCGCGAAGGTCTTGGCCTGCTCGCCGGGTTCCAGCCCCGCGACGTCGCGCAGCAGTTCGTAGGCTTCACCGATCACCTGCATGTCGGCGTACTCGATACCGTTGTGCACCATCTTGACGAAGTGCCCTGCACCGTCGGTGCCGATCCAGGCGCAGCACGGTGTGCCGTCGTCGGCCTTGGCGGAAATGTCCTCCAACAACGGGCCCAGGGATTCATAGGACTTGGCCGAACCGCCGGGCATGATCGACGGCCCGTTGAGCGCGCCTTCTTCGCCGCCGGAAACACCGACGCCCACGAAGTGCAGGCCCTTCTCGGCCAGTGCCGCTTCCCGGCGGATCGTGTCCGGGAAATGCGAGTTGCCGCCGTCGATGATGATGTCGTCGGCGTCCAGCAGCGGGACCAACTGGTCGATCACGGCGTCGACCGGGGCTCCGGCCTTGACCATGATCAGGATGCGGCGCGGCTTCTCCAGGGAATCCACGAGTTCCTGCAGGGTCTCCGTGCGGATGAAGTCACCTTCGTCCCCGTGCTCGGCCAACAGCGCATCGGTCTTTTCGACCGAGCGGTTGTGCAACGCCACGGTGTGACCGTGGCGGGCCAGGTTGCGAGCCAGGTTGGCTCCCATCACCGCAAGTCCGGTGACACCAATTTGCGCTTTTTTCTCTTCAGCCATGCGGTCAGCCTATCTCCGGATCAACACCGGTTCGATGCAATGTCGGGGTGAGCGAGGCGTGAGATCCGCCTACTCGGTCACTTCCACGACGCCGTGGGCTCCCCGCTCGGCGTCGGTCATCACGTGGTTGACCACCGGGTAGTTGCCCGCCTCGTCGAATTCCAGTTCCACGAAGCCGCCCTGAGCCGCTTCCAGGCCCAGGGCCTGGGACCCGCCGCCGGATTCGCCGAAGGCGTCCGTACCGTCCCGGAGTTGGTAGCCACCCTCCTTGTAGACCGTGTCGAACTGGTCCCCGACGATGTGGAAGCTGAACGGCCGGTTCGGTCCGGCGTCGAGCACCCAGAACCGGACCCGCTCCCCGACCTTCACCTTGAACGGCTCCTGGTCGTACTGGTTGGCCACCCCGTTGAAGACCACGAACGTGGGTTCCTGCCCTTCGGCCACCGCCGTGGCGTTGACGGGGTTGGCGTCCTCCTCCCGGGCGCCGTCACCGTCCATGTAGACCTCGGACTGGACCAGGACGTACTCGTGATCCACCTCCGGCAGGCCCTCCGGGTCGATGATCACGGCACCGTGCATCCCACCCGAGATGTGGGCGCTCATGGGCATGGTCGAGCAGTGGTACATCCAGATCCCGGACCGGTTGGCCGTGAACCGGTAGACCAGCTTCTCCCCCGGCGGGATGGTGCGCATGTTGTCATCCGGGGCCACCTCCCCCGCGTGGAAATCCACGGAGTGACCCATGGACCCGTTGTTGACCAGGGTCACCTCGAAGGTGTCGCCGACCTTGCCCCGCAGCGTGGGCCCTAGTCCGGATCCGTTGAACGTCCAGCGCTGCTGCCACACCCCCGGGGCCACCTCCAGCGGGACTTCAGTGACTTCGAGCGTGACTTCGTGGTCGGCATTCTCCGTGCCGTCGGTGACTTCCGCGGGTTCGAGCCCCGGATCCACGACGTCGGACAGCTCGGCTTCCGGATCGGCGGAGGCCTGGGAGCCACTGGCCTGGGCACCGTGGTCCATCCCGGCCATGGAACCCCCGGCGGACGGGTCCGTGTTCTGTGCCGCGACGTCACCCGCGCCGGCTCCGTCGCCTTCCGGGCCGCCCTGGACGTTGAGGTTGAACACCATGCCCATCTGGCGGTGCCCCGCGACCGTGCACCACCCTTCGATCGATTCCCCGACCACGCCCAGGTCCAGCTCCTCGCTCTCCTGGTACCGCAGGCGCTGGGTGCGTTCCGAGCCCATCTGGAGGTCGTGGACGTTGGCCTCGTCCTGGTTGGTCAGTTCGATGATCACGTGATCCCCCGCGTTGACCGTGGCGGTGTTGGGAGTGAAGCTCATGTTGACCGCGTCCACCTCCAGGCGCACGGTCTCTCCGGTGGGCGTGACCTCCGTGTCCGCGGTGTTCGACGAACCTCCCACGGCCTGCAGTCCGGCGGCACCGGGGTCCACACCGATGCCCACGGTCACCGCCAGGACCACGGCTGCCACTCCGGCCAGAGCACCGGAACCCGTGAGGGTCTTGGGCAGGTGAGGCTGCCCCGTCTTGGCCTGCGCGGCGGCAGCGGCACCCGCACGGTCGGCCACCGCGTGGGGGCGTCCGCCGTCGGCCTTCTCCTGGGCCATGGCCTTACGTTCCTGGACCGCCGCCTTGATGCCCAGCACCATGAGCGGCAGGAAGGAGGCAAGACCTGCCAGGACCACCACGGAGACGGCAACCTTCGCCCAGGACGGGATGGGCAGCAACCACACCGCCAGGCCCAGATTGATCACCGTGAGGCGCGCGCCCGCGTAGCGGTCCAGCCAGGCGGCACCCGCCTTGAGGACGCGCGGGCCGCCTCCCAGAACGGAGGGCAACAGGTAGCTCATGGCCCCGGTGACCAGTTGCACCAGGAACCCGACCGCCCAGACGCCACCGAGTTTGGGGTAGGCATCGGCCAGGCGCACGTCGTCGAGTCTCAGGACGGCCCATCCCGTGGCCAGACCGGCGATGCAGAACCACACGATCGCGGCCGCGATGGAAGCCGAGGCGAACTCCCGCGGCGGACGCTGGAGCATGGGTGCGATCAGGCTCCGCGCCCACCAGGCCAGGCCGATGGCGTAAAGGCCCAGACCCACGACGGCGACTGGTCGCCACCCGAGAAGAGCCCCCGTGAGCACCACCGCCAGAGCAGTGAGCAGGACGGGCAGGGACTGTTTGGCCAGCAGCTCGGCGCGGGGGTCCATGCGGGTGCGCAGGACGGTGGGCCAGAACGTCACGAGGGTCCCGACGACGGTCAGGCCGACCCAGCCCAGCAGCATGGTCATGGTGTGGGCGATCAACAGCCTGGAATGCCAGGTGTCCCCCAGCCCCCAGGCCAGCCCTGCACCGAATCCCGCACCGATCGGCATGCACGCCGCGGCGGCGATGTAGTACCGCACCACCACGCGGAAGCGCATGGGCAGCGCACGCTTGAGATCCCTGATCAGCGGCGCCGCATGCCAGATCACCGCTGCCGAGACCGCCACCACACCGACGGCGACCAGCCACCACTGCACAGACGGCACACCCACGAACACGGCCAAGGACCCGAGGGCCAGTAGTCCGAGCCTGCGGTTCTGCTGTGCCACGGCGTTCTCGTCCGCGCGGACCTTGAGCAGAGTGGACGCGAAATAGGCGCTCCAGACCATGATCGAGTGCGTGATGATGCCCAGACCCACCAGGTGGATCAGCAGCCAGGAAGCCGAGGGGATCCACACGTGGGCCAGGGACACGATCACCGCCATCCCCGCCCATGCCACAACCGCAAAGTCACGCCACCCGCGCCGCCGCCTCATCCGGCTGCTCCGTCCTGCGCGGGAGTTCGGCCCACGCCCTCGTTCTCGTCGGCGTTCGTGCCGCTGTCCGTGCCGTGGTCGTCTTCGTCGTCGCGACCGCCGTTCGCGTCCGTCGTCGATGTGCGGCGCCGTCCCGACCGTGAACGTTCACCGGATCGTGCGACCGAGAGGACCGCGGTCACCGCGAACAGGAGGATGCCCACCACGGCGATCACTCCCCCGGTCTGCCACAGTTCATCGACTCCCACGACGTCACCCATGGCCCGGTAGAGCATGCCCAGGTGCAGGATCACCAGCGGCCCCCACATGACGGACCGGTACGGCAGTGGCCTGCCCAGAACGGCGGGGAAGATCGTCGGAGCGTGGGCCATGATCATGGAGAACGCGAAGCCGAGGAACACCCCGTGGATCACCAGGTCGTAGGTTCCCGTGGTTTCGGGTCGCCCGGCGATCATCCACGTGAGACCAGCCACCGCCAGCCACAGGTTGCCGGCCAGCAAGGCGGCTGCGTTGAACCGGCGGAATCCCGAAGTCCGGATCATGCGCCGTCCGACGTCGTTGCGGGTCAACCACACCGCGGTGAGCAAACACACCGCGCCGAGCAGCCGAGCTCCCAGGTCCGGCCAGAGGACGGCGCTCGTGGCAGCCAGACTCAACGCGGAGGTGATCAGCAACAACGTGGGAATGGCGCGCGGACCGATCGAGAGCTGTGCCAGCTCGGCGCGTTCGGAGGCGATGGTGACCACCAGGAAGGCCACGAGCACTGGCAGAAGATTCGGCACCGCGGTGGTGAACCCCAGTCCGGCCCCCAGAGCGAGCAGCAGCGCCCCCGTCACTTGGGTCGCCACCAGGTCTGCGCGCGTTCTTCTCCACAGAGCGATCATGACGGTCAGGAACGCAACGGCCCCTTCCACTACCAGAAGTTTCCCCAGCAGGACCGGGGCACCCAGGATCAACAGGACCGATCCCAGGCCGAGAAGTGCGGGAGCGAGCAGGGCCAAGGGGTGACGCATGGCCTGCGCACGTTCCAGGGAGATCACGGTGCCAAGGAACCCCAGAACCATGACGGGCCCGTGCAGATCGCCGATCCGATCACTGTCCACCGGCGCCCACAGGCCGAGCCTCACCAGGCCCGCGTTCGATCCCGCCAGAAGGCTCAGCCCGCCCAGCACCAACAGCGCGGTGCGCGCACGACGCAGGCGGAGGGCTGGAGTGCGGGGGGTTGGATCCACACCCTCGATATTAATACACAGGCATCTGTATTAAATCGTGTACGGTGCTGCCATGCAGCAGCTCGGCACCGGCTCCACCTCCCCTTCCCCGCAACCGACGCCCGCCCAGATGCGCGTCCTCCGAACGGTCGGGGCACTGGGGGGAAGGGGCGTTCGGCACGCGGACGTTGCCGATTCGGCGGGCGGCCATCCCAACGCGGTGCGTCCGCACCTGGATGCACTCACCCGCGGCGGATTCCTGACAGTCAGCGAGGTGCGCAGCGGCCACCGGGGTCGACCGCCCAGGGTGTACGACCTGACCCCGGCCGGACGCACGCTGCTGACCCGCAACCCCGTGGGTGACGACAGCGCCCTGGTCGGCGCCCTCACCTCGTTCCTGGTCGATTCCGGGCACGGCCCCGACGACGCCCGTCGGGTCGGCGAGATCTGGGGAAAGGCCCTCGACGACGACGCAGTTCACCGCACGCCTCCCCCGGTGGTTGACGGCGTGACCGACGACCCCGGGGTCTCTCGGGTCCTGGACGTGATGGATTCACTGGGCTTCGATCCCGATCACGAATCGACCGGGCACGGTGACGGTCACACCGTCACGCTCAGGTCCTGTCCCATGCTCGACCTGGCGCAGGCCAACCCCGAGTTCGTGTGCCGCATCCACGAAGGCCTGATCACGGGTGTCCTGGCCCGATCCGGGACCGTGGCGCAGGTCCGTCTGCAGACACTTCTGGACGGCCGAACCTGCCGCATCCACATCGAGCGCGAGGCTGTCTGAATTCAGTTCCCGGGGCGAACGGTGAGGCACTGGGAGACGGCACCCACGGGCCCTTCGTCGTCGTGAATGACCGCGTGCGTCAGCCCCAGCCCGGTCGGCCCGAAGGACACGGAGGTGTCCAGCCCCACCCAAGGCCCCACGGGCTCGCGGAACAGGTGCGCCGTGAGGTCGAGATTCGGGAAGGAGACCTCGGTGTTGTCGGCCCGCGTCGCCACGCCGTTCATGACGTCCACCAGACCGAGCAGTCGCGCGGTGGGGCTCACGGGTTCCCCCTCGATCAGCGGCAGTTCGGTCGTGATCCACGCGGTCGCCCGTCCTGGCGCGCGCTCGGTCCTGCGGCCCTTGATGGACGCGATGAACCCTCCGGGCCACATCTCGGAACCGTTCCACTGCGGGAGTTCGGACGGCGGATCCACCGACTCCAGTCCGGTCCCGGCCAGCTCCTCCGTGGAATAGCGGTCCATGAGCCAGCCCCGGGCGATCACGGCGTCACGCCCGCCGTGCGACAGTCGGGCCTCGACCAGTTCGATGGTCCGCCCGGGGCGCAGCACGGTCACGGTCACGTCGATCTCGCCGATGGGAAAGGTGCCCAGGATGTCGTAGGAGACCCTGCCCAGCTGCAGTGCGTCGTCGCGCCGCGCGTCACGGTCGGTTTCGATGGCGTGTGCCAGGAGCCCGAGCGACGGGGCCACGTGTTGTTCCGCGGGGTTCCACCCTCCACCCACGTGCTCGGTGGCGCGGAACGTCGTCGCCCCGATGCGGTGGAAGTAGGCAACAGCTGAGGATTCTGAGGGTGTCGCGGTCATACTGACCATGATCACTCAGGGCCCGCCTCGGGGCACGCACATCATCGACAACACGTGGAGGGCACTTTCCATGACCGACCGCAAGCTCGTTTTCCTGGACGTCGACGGCACGCTGGTGGATTACCGGAACACCATTCCCGCGTCGGCGGTGGATGCCGTCCGGGGTGCGCGCCAACGTGGGCATCTGGTCTTCCTCTGCACGGGCCGCAGCAAGGCCGAGGTGTACGACGAGCTGTGGGAGATCGGCCTGGACGGGCTGGTCGGCGGCAACGGCAGCTATGCGGAGTATCGCGATGAGGTGGTGCTGGAACAGACCATGACCGCGGAGCAGTGCCGCCGGGTGGTGGACTGGCTGCACGAACGCGGCCTGGAGTTCTACCTGGAATGCAATGCAGGCCTGTTCGGCAGTGAGAACTTTGAAACGGCGGCTCAGCCGACCATCCGCGACTACGTGCGCGGCAAGGGGACGACCGACGTCGAATCCCTCACCGTCCGGGACGTGTTCCCCGACATGATCTTCGGCGCCGACTTGTACCGGACCGACGTCAACAAAATCAGCTTCGTCCTGAGCTCCATCGAGGACCATCACGCCGCCACACGGGATTTCCCCGATCTGCTCTCGGGGACGTGGGGCGGGCGCGGTGCCGCGGCCTTGTTCGGCGACCTGGGCGTCCCGAACATCTCCAAGGCCTACGCGATCGAGCGCTTGGTGGAGCACGTGGGCGCCCGGATCGAGGACACCATCGGTTTCGGCGACGCCACGGTGGACATCCCCATGCTGGAGGTGTGTGGTCTCGGGGTCGCGATGGGCAACGGGAGCGAGGACATCAAGGCCGTGGCGGGCCATGTGACGGACGACGTCGAGGCGGACGGCCTGGCCAACGCCTTCCGGCATCTGGGGCTCGTCGGCTGAGACTCGAGCCGTGAACTTCCTCCGAGGAAGCCTGATGAGTCGTGGGCCCTACCGGGATCGAACCGATGACACCTGCGGTGTAAACGCAGTGCTCTACCAGCTGAGCTAAAGGCCCTGACGCACGGTCCGGCTCGACGGATTGCCGTGGCGGACCTGCGTGGGAGACTCTACCGGACCCGAAGGACTCGAGGAATGCCGCACCACGGCCACCGAGTGGTCCGTTGCTCGACGGGAGGCTTGGGTGCACCGGGTGGACGACTTCTACAGACGCCAGCACCCGATGCTGACGGATACAGTACCCCGCCCCGGATGACGCGGAATACGCTGAGCGCATAGAACTGTGTCGCGCCGGGTATGAGCTTGGTCACATATGTGACATCTTGAGTTGTCCTCCCGTTAACCCGGGCACCTCACCCGCGGATCCACGACGGTTCGGCCTGCTCCAGGAACTGCGCCACCCCCGAGTCGATCTTCACGGCGGCATCCGCATCCGAGCGGGTCCTGCCGTGGTTGACGATCACCACCGGCTTGTTCGAACGCACGGCCCGGCGGACGAAGCGGCGTCCCGAGTGCACCGTGAGCGATGAACCGAGCACCAGGACAGCCTCGGCGACGTCCACGGCGGCAGTGGCCCGGGCGACGTCGTCGGCCTGAGCCTGTTCACCGAAGAACACGACGTGGGGCTTCACGATGCCGCCGCAGACCGGGCAGTCCGGGACCAGGTACTCACCGTCGGTCTGGATCTCCGCGTCGGCGTCCGGGGCGAATTCGATCTCGTTCGGGTCCTGGGAACGGCGGGCGACCTCCGGGTTGAGCTCATCGAGCATCCGGCCCCAGATCCCCCGAGGGATCAGGCTTCGGCAGGACGTGCACAGCACCTGGTCGTAGCGTCCGTGCAGATCGACGACGGCGAAGGACCCCGCCCGCTGGTGCAGCCGGTCGATGTTCTGGGTGATGACGCCGTTGACCCGCCCCGCGGCTTCGAGGCGCGCGAGTGATCGGTGCGTGGCATTCGGGGCCGACAGTTCCAAGTGGTGCCAACCCACCTGGTTCCTGGCCCAGTAGCGCGAGCGGTTGGCGGCAGATGCCATGAACTCCTGGTACGTCATGGGCTCACGGGGCAAGGAATCCGGCCCGCGGTAGTCCGGGATCCCGGAGTCCGTGGACACACCCGCCCCCGTCAGGACGGTGACGCGGCGCCCCACCAGGACGTCCAGTGCGGGACGGAGACCGGAGGCGAGGGTTGCGGCGTCGGGATCGGGGAACACGTCCTCCGCGCCACGCGGTCCGTATCCGGCGCCAAGGGTTCGGATCGGGCTCACTTAGGCGGGTTGCCCCTCCAACTTGGCCAACGCGCGACGGTAGGCCTCGGTGTCCCGTGGGGTCCCCATCTCCGCGGACGTGAACCGGTCGAGAATCAGTCCGTCGGCGTCGATCAAGAACGTGGTGCGGCTCGGCACACCCTTCTCCGGGTCCAGCACCCCGTAACTCTCCGCGACCTGACCGTGCGGCCAGAAGTCCGAGAGCAGGTCGAAGTCCAGGGATTCCTGATTGGCGAAGGCCTTGAGAACGTGGAAGGTGTCCGTCGAGACGGCCAGGAGCAAGGCATCGACCTCCTGGACCTCCTCAAACATGTCCTGGAGGCTGCACATCTCACCCGTACACACGGACGAGAAAGCGAAGGGGTAGAACACCAGCACCACGGGACGGCCACGGTGTTCGGAGAGTTGAACTTCCTCCCCGTACTGGTTGGTCAGGGTGAAATCCGGGGCGAACTGACCGACGTCGAGCATTTTTTGACCTCACAAGCTGTACACAACGAAACGTCGGCAACGTCTCGCGATCCACGTCCAGGCAGGGTTGTTTCCTCCACCCCACAACGGGGCGCCTGAAAATGACTGTTTGTTTCTAGAAGTTGCGTTTGGGTGCCAACCGCACGGCCGACCAGTCGGCACTGACCCCGGCGGTCGTGGTCCGGTGGAGTCCGGAGGTGGACGCAGCACCCTCCACCTCCGCGGGATTCACGTACCCGTCGCGACCGGACTTGGGGGTCAGCAGCCACACGACGCCACCCTCGTCCAGTTGGGATTGGGCATCGACCAAGGCGTCGACCAGATCTCCGTCACCGTCACGCCACCACAGCAGCACGGCGTCGACGACTTCCTGGTCCTCCTCGTCGAGGATTTCTTCCCCGGTGAGGTCCTCGATCCGTTCGCGCAGGTCGAAGTCGACGTCGTCGTCGTAGCCGAATTCCTGGACGATCGAATCCTCCGTGAGCCCCAGCTCGCTGATGGAATCCTCAGCGGTGGCCTTGGCCTCGCTCACTTCTTCACTCCTTACCGCGGGTCCGTTGACCCCGAATCGATTTCCCGGTGGTGCACCCCGTAAGGGTGTCGGTCACGACGACTCACGGGTCGCCGTCGGGGGGTGATGGCCCTGACGAACTGTCGTGCGCATAGCGGCCACGATCACCAGACAACACCGGATTGACCCCTGGTGCAAGCAGAGAGCGGGCAACACGGCAACTTGCATGGCGCACCGAAGTCACCCCATCCGACGTCGGATGCGACCAAAAACACTCTGCTGGTCTCCCCCACGAGTGAGGTCACCATCGCAGATCATGAGAACCTGCCTACACGGTGTGCGGAGGCCTCCCCGGATGTTGGATGATAGGAGCCAGTCTGTACGACCGACCCCACGCGCATCTGCCGCGGAACTCGACGAAGAGAGGTTGAACGTGGCTTCCGAAAGCAACAACCACATTCTCAGTGGACTCACCAACGAGCTGAAGGACTCGAACACCGAGGAGACCCAGGAATGGATCGAGTCCTTCGAGGATCTGGTGGAGACCCAGGGCACTGAGCGGGCGCAGTACATCATGCGCGCACTGCTCCAGTACGCCGGGGCCAAGTCCGTGGGCGTGCCCATGGTTACCACCACGGACTACATCAACACCATCCCCGTGGACCAGGAGCCCGAGTACCCGGGTGACGAGGAGATGGAGCGTCGCTACCGCGCACTGATGCGCTGGAACGCGGCCATGATGGTGCAGCGGGCGCAGAAGCCCGAGATCGGAGTGGGCGGGCACATCTCGTCCTTCGCCGGCGTGGCCACCCTGTACGAGGTCGGCCAGAACCACTTCTTCCGCGGCGCCGACCACCCCGGCGGTGGCGACCAGGTCTTCTTCCAGGGCCACTCGTCCCCCGGTAACTACGCCCGGGCGTTCCTGGAGGGTCGTCTAACGGAGGAGGATCTGGACGGCTTCCGCCAGGAGAAGACCAAGGAAGGGCACGCGCTGTCCTCCTACCCGCATCCCCGTCTGATGCCGGACTTCTGGCAGTTCCCCACCGTGTCCATGGGCCTGGGCCCCATGAACGCGATCTACCAGGCGCAGTTCAACCGGTACCTGCACAACCGCGGTATCAAGGACACCTCCGACCAGCACGTGTGGGCCTTCCTGGGCGACGGAGAGATGGACGAGCCCGAATCGCGCGGCCTGCTCCAGGCCGCGGCCAACGACAAGCTGGACAACTTGACCTTTGTGGTCAACTGCAACCTTCAGCGCCTGGACGGACCCGTTCGCGGTAACGGCAAGATCATCCAGGAACTCGAGGCGTTCTTCCGCGGTGCCGGATGGAACGTCATCAAGGTGGTCTGGGGCCGCGAGTGGGACGCCCTGCTGGAGAAGGACACCACCGGCAACCTGGTCAAGATCATGAACGAGACCCTTGACGGTGACTACCAGACCTACAAGGGCGAATCCGGCGGCTTCATCCGGGATCACTTCTTCGGCCGCACCCCGGAGACCAAGGAATTGGTCGCGGACATGACCGACGACGAGATCTGGAACCTCAAGCGCGGCGCGCACGATTACTTCAAGATCCACGCGGCGTACAAGGCAGCTTTGGAGTTCAAGGGCCAGCCGACGGTCATCCTGGCCCAGGGCGTCAAGGGTTACGGCCTCGGCCCGCACTTCGAGGCCCGCAACGCGACCCACCAGATGAAGAAGCTCACGGTGGAGGATCTCAAGACCTTCCGTGACGCGCTGCGCATCCCGATCGAGGACAGCCAACTCGAGGACCAGTACAACGCCCCGTACTACCACCCGGGCCCCGATGCACCGGAGATCAAGTACCTGCTGGAACGGCGCGAACAGCTCGGTGGGTTCCTCCCCGAGCGCCGCCACCCGCAGAAGGAGATCACCCTTCCGTCGGACAAGGCCTTCAGCTCTGCCAAGAAGGGCTCCGGCAAGCAGCTGGCCGCCACCACCATGGCGCTGGTCCGCGTGCTCAAGGACCTCATGCGGGAGAAGGACTTCGGTCACCGCATCGTCCCGATCGTCCCCGATGAGTCCCGCACGTTCGGCATGGACGCGTTCTTCCCGACGTCCAAGATCTACAACCCGAACGGGCACAACTACCTGTCCGTGGATCGGGAGCTCATGCTCTCTTACAAGGAGTCCGAGAAGGGTGTGATCCTGCACCCGGGCATCAACGAGGACGGCGCCAGCAGCCAGTTCATCGCTGCGGGCACCTCCTACGCGACCCACGGCGAACCGATGGTCCCGTTCTACATCTTCTATTCGATGTTCGGGTTCCAGCGCAGCGGCGACAACTTCTGGGCCGCCGCCGACCAGCGGGCCCGCGGGTTCATCGTCGGCGCGACTGCCGGACGCACCACCCTGACCGGTGAGGGCACCCAGCACGGCGACGGGCACTCCCCCGTGTTGGCCAACACCAACCCCGCCGTCATCACCTACGACCCGGCCTACGGGTACGAGATCGGGCACATCGTCCGCCGCGGCATCGAGCAGATGTACGGCAACAAGGACGAGGACCACGACGTCATGTACTACCTGACGGTCTACAACGAGCCGATCCAGCAGCCCGCTGAACCGGAGAACGTCGACGTCGAAGGCATCCTCAAGGGCATCTACCTGCTCAAGCCCGCCGAGAACGAGGGGCCCCGCGCCCAGTTGCTGGCCTCCGGCGTTGCCGTGCCGTGGGCGCTCGATGCGCAGAAGATGCTGGCCGAGGACTGGGGTGTGTCCGCAGACGTCTGGTCGGTCACCTCCTGGACGGAGCTGCGCCGTGACGCCTTGGCCGCGGAGAAGGAAGCCTTCCTGAACCCGAGTGAGGGTGCCCGCACCCCGTACGTGACGCAGGCCCTGGCCGGGGCCACCGGCCCGATCGTGGCTTCCACGGACTACGTCTCCGAGCTGCCGGACATGATCCGTCAGTACGTCCCCAACGATTTCGCCACGCTGGGAGCCGACAACTTCGGCTTCGCGGACACCCGCGCCGGGGCTCGCCGTTGGTTCCACATCGACTCTGCCTCCATGGTGGTCCGCACCCTGGAGATGCTGGCCAAGCGCGGTGAGGTCGACTGGTCCGCACCGCAGCAGGCCATCGAGAAGTACGACCTGTTGAACCCCAAGGCGGGGACCTCCGGCAACGCTGGCGGCGACGCCTGAGTCGGTGAACCGGCCGATACGGCACCGGAACAGCTCGACTGTTCCGGTGCCGTATTGTTTTGGCCATGCCAAAGGAGACTGCACCGGAGCCGCAGAGCACGGCCACCGGGGGAAAGGACCAGAAAGGGTCCGGCCTCCTGGGCTCCGGGTCCCGCTGGATCCTGGGCGGGCGCACCTCGCGCCCTCACCAGCAGCGCACCGCCCGGACAGGGGCTCCCCTTCCGTCCAAGAAGACCTTGGAGGGCATTCGTTCCAATGTCGGAGCCATGTCCGGGGTGGCCGTCCAACGCCTCGAATCGGAACTGCCGTGGTTCCGTGACCTGCGTCCCAAGGACCGTTCGGAGCTCGGCCTGGTTGCGCAGCGCGGGATCGCTGCCTTCGTCACCTGGTACGAACAGCAGGACGACGACGGTCTGCTGCTGAACCGCCTGTTCCGGGACGCACCCACCGATCTGGCGCGAGCCATCTCCTTGCAGCAGGCGTTGCAGGTCATGCGCGTGGTGGTGGAAGTGGTCGAGGACAAGGTTCCCGAACTTGCCTCCGGTCATGACGAAGCAGTCCTGAGAGAAGGAGTGCTGCGGTATTCGCGGGACATCGCGTTCGCCGCTGCCGACGTGTACGCCCGGGCGGCCGAGAACCGGGGTTCCTGGGACGCACGCCTGGAGGCACTGGTGGTCGACGGCGTGTTGCGCGGTGAACACACCGACTCCCTGCGCTCCCGGGTGGCCGCACTGGGTTGGACGAGCACGGGGCCCGTCACGGTCATGGTCGGCTACGCACCCGAACAGACCAGTCCCGCCGGAGTGGCCCGGATCCGACGCACCCTGTCCAAGCACACGACGGACGCCCTGGTCTCCATCCAGGGCAACCGCCTGGTGTTGATCCTGGCCGGGCTCAGCACCCTGGACCGCTCCCTGGAGCGGATCGTGGGACTCTTCGGCCCCGGCCCCGTGGTGCACGGACCGGAGGCGGTCAATCTTTTTGCGGCGGCCGATTCCGCCGAACCCGCGCATGCAGCCCTGTCGGTGGCTCCGGCCTGGCCGGAGGCGCCCCGACCGGTCGACTCCGAGGAGTTGTGGCCCGAACGACTCATGGCCGGTGACGCCACGGCTCGCACGGCGCTCGTCGAACAGATCTACCGCAAGCTGTCGGGGAGTTCGACCGGGCTGACGGAAACCCTGTCCACCTACGTGTCCGTGGGCCACTCACTGGAGGCCACCGCAAGGGAACTGTTCGTCCACGCGAACACCGTGCGATATCGTCTCCGGCGCATTTCCGATCTCACGGGTTGGGACCCGCTGGTGCCGCGGGACGCATTCGTCCTGCAGTGCGCGATCGTCGCGGGGCGCCTCGTGGACGACTGCGCACCCGACGGGGACGCCCCCGCCGCCGACCGGGGAGCGTGAACACACGGTCTTTGTGCGACCCCTACAAAGGCGGCCGCCGGGCTTGGTCCGTCACGCTCCCCCTCCCACGGCCCCACGATTTGGTGCAATGGTCTGGTGATTGCGATCGTCTGCCCTGGACAGGGCGCTCAGAAACCCGGTTTGTTCAACGAATGGCTCGAACTCGACGGTGTGCGGGAGCACTTGGCCGCCCTCTCCGAGGCTGCGGGCCTGGACCTCGTGCACTACGGCACCGAGGCCGACGAGGAGACCATCAAGGACACCGCCGTCGCCCAGCCGCTGATCGTGGCGGCCGGTCTGATGGCCGGGCGCCTGCTCAAGGAACAGCTCGCCGGGCGGGATGACCTCGTGTTCGCGGGGCACTCCGTAGGTGAGATCACCGCGTCGGCGCTGTCCGGTGCCCTGAGCGAGTCCGAAGCGATGACCTTTGTCCGCACCCGCGCCACGGCGATGGCGGCTGCCGCCGCCACGTTGCCCACCGGCATGTCCGCGGTCCTCTCGCCCAAGGAGGACGAGGTGCGCGCTGCGATCGAGGCCGCCGGTCTGACCGCGGCCAACTCCAACGGCGGCGGCCAGATCGTGGCCGCCGGAACCCTGGAACAGCTGGAAGTGTTCGCCGCCGAGCCGCCCGCCCGGGCCCGGGTGATCCCGCTCAAGGTCGCGGGAGCCTTCCACACCCAGCACATGTCCCCGGCCCTGGCTCCCCTTCGGCAGCTGGTGCAGGAACTCTCGCCGCGGGACCCGGACTCCGTGCTGCTCTCCAACTTCGACGGTCAGCCCGTGTCCGGCGGTGCAGCCAACCTGGGCTCCCTGGTGGAACAGGTCTGCCGTCCGGTGCGGTGGGACCTCTGCATGCAGCAGCTGGTGGAGATGGGAGTGGAGCAGATGGTCGAACTCCCGCCCGCCGGCACGCTGGTCGGTCTGGCCAAGCGCGGTATGAAGGGCGTGCCCGCCACCGCCGTCAACACGCCGGAAGAACTCGACGCAGCCCGTAAGATCTTGGCCTGAGGCGTCTCCCACGCCGGCCGTCACTTCGTTCGAAGGAGCTTCCACCTCGTGGTGACTCTCAAGCAGTACACGCCCACCGCCCACTCCCGGATCCTGGGAATGGGTGCCTACCGTCCCGACACGATCGTCACGAACGACGACGTGTGCCAGTGGATCGATTCCTCGGACGAATGGATCCGTCAACGCACGGGCATCGTGACCCGTCACCGTGCCGACGCCGACACCAGCGCCCTGGACATGGCGCTGGCCGCCTCGAAGGAAGCGATCGAAGCGGCGGGAATCGAACCCTCCCAGGTGGACACCGTCCTGGTGTCTTCCATCTCCTACCCGTACCTGACGCCGTCGATGTCCGCCGTGCTCACGGAGCAGCTGGGCGCCACCCCGGCGGCCGCCTACGACATCTCGGCAGCCTGTGCCGGTTACTGCTACGGGATCGGCCAGGCCGACGCGATGGTCCGCTCCGGCATGAGCACCTACGTGCTGGTGGTCGGCGTGGAGAAGCTCTCCGACGTGATCGACAACGGGGAACGCTCCATCAGCTTCCTCCTGGGTGACGGCGCGGGCGCGGCCGTCGTCGGACCCTCCGACACCCCGGGCATCGGCCCTACGGTGTGGGGCTCGGACGGGTCCAAGCACGAAGCCATCCGCATGACCCACCCGCTGACCGACATCCGCGACGCCGAGGCGGGGAAGCCGCGGCCGTTCCGCAAGGATCTGGCCGACCCGGAGACCGGGACCATGCCCGAGGACGCTCCCCTGTGGCCAACTCTCCGACAGGACGGCCAGACGGTGTTCCGTTGGGCCTCCTTCGAGGCTGCCAAGAAGGTCACCGAGGCCCTGGAAGCCGCGGGTCTGCAGCCGGAGGACCTGGGCGCCTTCATCCCGCACCAGGCGAACATGCGGATCATCGACCAGATGGCCAAGGTCCTCAAGCTCCCCGAGTCCGTGGTGATCGCCCGCGACATCGCGGACGCCGGCAACACCTCCGCCGCCTCGGTCCCGTTGGCCGCACACCGGTTGCTGCAGGAACACCCGGAGCTCTCCGGCAAGCCTGCCCTGCAGATCGGCTTCGGCGCCGGTCTGGTCTACGCGGCCCAGGTAGTGATCCTGCCCTGACCCGCCCCGTGTTCCGGTCCGGTCCCGCACCGATACCACGAACACCCCACGACGACGGTCCTGCGGCCGTGGTGGAACGCATCGACTGCGCAACATTCGCAACAAGTCGGACGTAACCGCCCGGGGACCGGCCACGGACACCAGGCACGGCCTGGTCGTCGTACAGTGGCACCGCACTGCACTCCCGGTCGTCCCGGGGCGGAAACCCGCCCGTGGCAGACGATCCACCGGTCGTCCTCCGTCGACCGAAACCACAGCAGGTCCCGCACAGGGGCCGCGAGGAAAGGAATGCCGACATGGCGAGCAAGGAAGAGATTCTGGCCGGCCTGGCCGAGATCGTGAACGAGGAGACCGGCCTGGAGACCGAGGCCGTTCAGCTCGACAAGAACTTCACCGAGGACCTGGACATCGACTCCATCTCCATGATGACCATCGTGGTCAACTGCGAGGAGAAGTTCGAGGTCACCATTCCGGACGAAGAGGTCAAGAACCTCAAGACCGTCCAGGACGCCGTCGACTTCATCGACAACGCCCAGGGCTGAGTCCGTCCCCACGCGTCGCGGTGCGTGGGTCGGCTCCCGCCGGGTCCGTCACGGATCAGGCCGACCGCAGCCCCACGCACCGCGCCACGCACCAGGCGTCAGCCCCTAACCGGACCCCAGGAGTAGTGCACACATGGCCCGCAAAGTAGTCGTCACCGGTTTGGGTGCAACCACACCCATCGGTGGCACCGTTTCCGAACTCTGGCAGAACGCCCTGGCCGGCGTTTCCGGTGTGACCAAGCTCGACCAGGACTGGGTCGAGACCTACGATCTCGCTGTACGTATCGCGGCAGCCGTTTCCACCCCCGCTTCCGAGGTCCTCACTCGGGTCGAGGCCAAACGTCTGGACCCTTCGGGACAGCTCTCCATGATCGCCGCCCGTGAGGCCTGGGCCGACGCAGGTTTCTCCGCCGCCAACGCCGACGACGCCGAAGAAGTGGACCCCACCCGCGTTGCAGCCGTCTTCGGTACGGGCATCGGCGGGGCCTGGACCCTGCTCAGCGGATGGGACACCCTGCGGGAGAAGGGCCCGCGTCGCGTCATGCCGCTGACCGTGCCGATGCTCATGCCCAACGGCAACGCCGCGACCGTGAGCATGGAACTCAAGGCCCGCCGCGCCGCCATCACGGCCGTCTCCGCGTGTGCTTCCGGTACCGAGTCGTTCTACCAGGGCCTGGACCTGATTCGCCTGGGCAAGGCCGACGTCGTGATCGCCGGTGGTGCGGAATCCGCCAACCACCCCATCAACTTCGCGGCCTTCGGTGCCATGCAGGCCCTGTCCCGCCGCAACGACGAGCCCGAGCGCGCATCGCGCCCCTATGACATCGACCGTGACGGCTTCGTCATGGCCGAAGGCGCGGGTGCCGTGATCCTCGAATCGGAAGAACACGCCAAGGCTCGTGGCGCGCGGATCTACTGTGAATTGGCCGGCGCCGGGCTCTCCGCGGACGCCTTCCACATCACCGCCCCCGACGACGCCGGGACCGGCGCCACGCGTGCGATCGTCGAGGCCATGGAGTCCGGTGAGTTCGTCGCTGAGGACGTCATCCACGTCAACGCCCACGCGACCTCCACCCCGAAGGGCGACATTCCGGAGGCCGGGGCCGTGCGCAACGCCTTCGGTTCCGCCACGGACAACATCCCGGTTTCGGCGACGAAGTCGATGACCGGCCACATGCTGGGCGGGTCCGGTGCCGTCGAGGCGATCCTGGCGATCAAGGCCCTGACGGAGCGCACGGCACCGTGCACCATCAACCTGGACAACAAGGACCCCCAGATCGACCTGGACGTCGTGACCACTCCCCGCGAACTCCGCAAGGATGGCGGCGTGGTGGTGTCCAACTCGTTCGGCTTCGGCGGGCACAACGCCGTCGTCGCTTTCCGGGACTACTGAGCCGATGAGCCCCGGTCTCTGATTGAGGCCGGGACCACCCCCGATTTCGGGCATGAGGAAGGCCCCCACCACGGTGGGGGCCTTCCTCATGCCCGAAAGTCCTGCCGGAAAGGACCGGGGGGCTCAGTTGCGCGTGAGACTCAGGAGACGCGGTGCAGCCAACGCACCGGGACGCCCTCAGCGGCCAGCCGGAAGGGTTCGAGTTCCTCGTCCCAGGCTTCGCCGAGGGCCAGGGAGAGTTCGTTGACCACCAGGCTGGGGTCGCCCTTGGCGTTCTCGTACGCGAATCGAATGCGGTCCTCCGAGACCACGACGTTGCCCGCGGCATCGGTGGTCGCGTGGAAGACACCCAGGTCGGGTGTGAAGGACCAGCGTGACCCGTCGTTGCCCGGTGAGGGCTCTTCGGTGATTTCGAAGCGGATCTTACCCAGGGTGCGCAAGGCGGAGGCCATGAGTGCCCCCGTTCCGGCGGGACCGGCCCATTCGAGTTCGGCACGGACCGCCCCGGGCGCTGCCTCCTGGGGAACCCAGTGCAGCCCGGTTCGGCCACGCGAAAGGGACTCCAGTGCCCACTGGACGTGAGGGCACAGAGCCTGCGGCGCGGAGTGGATCTGCAACACTCCTCGCGTGATGGATGACGACATGACCTGTTCCTCCGGCGTGTAGGTGCGTCTTCCCCAACGACCTGCCACGGATCTGGCGGAAGAACCTGGTGCGGTTCGGTCCGGTCCATCGGTGTCTTGCGGTGATCGCGGCCGGGATTCGAGGCCCGGTCGGACACGGCACGACCTATGAAGTTCTGGAATGTCCCGGCGACGTGGATTCGAGGCCACAGGACGGGACACGGCAATCTTTCTCGATTCGGGGCACTTCCGTCAACCTGAGACGGGAACTGAAACAGTGAACATCAGTCCTGAACTGGACAGAGTGTTGTGTCCAAATGGACGTCGTGACGAATCCGCGCCTATGCGCGCGGGTGGGCCTGCTGGAAAGCTGCGCCGAGGCGGTCGACGGAGACGTGTGTGTAGATCTGCGTGGTGGACACGGATTCATGACCCAGGAGTTCCTGCACACTACGCAGGTCCGCTCCACCGTCCAGGAGGTGAGTGGCCGCCGAGTGCCGCAGCGCGTGCGGCCCGGTCGCCGAGACGTCGGGCCGTCGCCCCAACTCACGATTGACCACGTCCCGGATCTGGCGGACACCCATGCGTTTCCCTCGTGTGCCCAACAGGAAGGCCGCGCCGGAGCCGCTGCCCGCCAGGTGGTCACGTCGGCTCAGCCACAGACGCACCGCATGGTCGGCGGGGCCCCCGAACGGGACGGTCCGCTGCTTGTCCCCCTTGCCCGTGACCCTCATGGTCCGGCGTTCCAGGTTGAGGTCGGGTAGGTCCAGACCCGCCAGTTCCGAGACCCGGACACCGGTGGCCCAGAGCAGTTCGACGATCACACGGTCCCTGGCGGCCACCGCCAGGTCGCGCGGTTCCAGGTCAGTGCTGTCGCTGCGTGCGGCCAGGTCCTGGGCGATCTCCTGCAGGTCCCGTGGTGAGACCGTGTCTGGCAGGTGTGACCCGCGTTTGGGCGAGGTCAGACGCAAGGTCGGGTTGGTGCTGGTCCGCCCCGTGGCGGTGGTCCAGGCAAAGAAGGTCCGCAGGGCAGAGGTCCGGCGCGCCGCTGAGCTGGCGCTGCTGCCTTGGGTGAGGCGTTGTGCGAGCCAGGCCCTGATGACGTCCAGGTCGATCAGGTCGAGGTCGCTCGGCCCGGGAGTCTGCCCCGCTTGCTGGTCGCCGTCGTCCATCAGGTCCGAGGCGAACGAGAGCAGGGAACCCACGTCCCCCGTGTACGCCGCGACCGTGGCCGCGCTGCGGGAGCGTTCGAGGCTGAGGTGATCCGCGAAGTCTCGCAGCAGGTCCTGGTGTTTGCCCGTTGCGGGAGGTCGCTGGGTGCCGCGCATCATGGTTCACCTCCCTCGGCCAGTCACTTCAAGGGGCCGGTTGGACCAGGCCCTGTCCTACTCGTGCAGTGTAGTCAGCGGTGTCACGGTCGACCCTCAGCTGGGGGCCGTCAGCGTCTGCGCGGCCTGACCCACACTCCCCCGCGGTCGATGGCAAGGCCCGCGCGTTCCAGACGCCGAAGCCCACCCAGGACCGCGCCGACGGGCAGCCCAGCGACTTTGGCCAGGGAGTCCACGGTGGCGCCGGAGGTCACGGGAAGGGCGTCCGCCAGGTGTTTGTCGGTTTCGTCGAGCCCGTCGAAGATCTCGGTCTGGTGGCCCTTGTCGGACTCCGGTTGTGCCCCCAGAGGCCCGGCGAGCGCCAGGAAGTCGTCAATATCGGTCACCAGCACCGCAGCACCCTCACGAATCAGCCTGTGACATCCCGCGGAGGTCGCGGACTGGACTGAACCGGGAACCGCGCCCACGGGCCGGGACAGGTCGTTGGCGTGGTGCGCGGTGCTCTGGGCCCCTGACCGCCACCGGGATTCGGTGACGAGGGCGGCCGTGGCAAGTGCCGCGATGAGCCTGTTGCGGTCCAGGAACCTGAAGCGCGCCGGCATGGTGCCCGGTGCCGCCTCGGAGAGCACCAGCCCGCGATCCACGATCTCGTGCAGGAGTTCCTGGTTGCCGCGCGGGTACAACCGGTCCACGCCGCCGGCCATGACCGCGACCGTGGGAACACCGGCGGTTCCCGCGGCCAACGCGGCCCGGTGCGCGGCTTCGTCCACGCCGTAGGCACCACCCGAGATGACGGTCCATCCCCTTGTGGCCAGTCCCCCGGCCAGGTCGAAGGTCACGGTGCGCCCGTAGCTGCTGCAGTCCCGCGAGCCGACGACGGCGACCGTGGCGGCTCCGATCGCCGACAGCCGGTACCGTTGCCCTCTCCCCCACAGGCAGACCGGTTGTTGGAGTCCGAGGTCACGGAGGCCGTCCGGCCAGTCGTCGTCCTCCGGGGTGCACTGCCAGATCCCGATGCGCTCGGCCCGAGCCAGATCAGCGGCCGGATCGATGCCTGCTGCGCGGGTCTTCCACCGCGCGGCGGCCCTGGCCACGCCGGTCTGCATGGCCGCACCGTGCTCCCGAACGGTCTTCTCCAGACGGTCGTGCTCAGCCCCGGTCACTCCCCTGCGCCCGGAGATGACCTCCCAGGCCGCGCACGGACCCAATGCGGCCAGCACCAGGTGCCCCGTGAGGTCCCGCGGTTCCAAGACCGTGGACAAACCGGCACGAGCGACCGCGATCTCCTGTGCACTCCGACCGACGCCGTGTGTCATGACAGGGCCGCCGATCGGAAGTAGAGGGCCGTGTCCACGTCCTCGGCAGTGGGGGCGTCACGGCCGTCCAGGTCGGCCACCGTCCAGGCCACTCGGAGCACGCGCTGCATTCCGCGGGCGGTCAGTGCCCCGCGCTCCATCTCGTGCTCCAAGGCGGCGGTCACCTTGGGCGGTCGTCTCAGTCGGCCGGTCAGCAGGGCAGCCCCGATTTCCGCATTGCACCGGAGACCGAACGGCCCCAGACGGTACCCCTGGGCCGCCCTGGCCGATGCCACCCGCGCGGCCACGGTGGCAGAGTCCTCTCCGCCGTGGCCCGCCGTCAGTTCCGCGTAGCTCACGGGTGGCACCTGGATTCGCAGGTCCACCCGGTCCAGGAGCGGACCGGAGAGTTTGCCGAAGTACGAACGGCGTTCCCGCGGGGTGCAACGGCATTCCTGGGCCTTCCCCGTGGCACGTCCGCACGGACACGGGTTGGCGGCAAGAACCAGCTGGAACCGGGCCGGGTAGCGGGCGCTGGCGGCCGCGCGGTCGATCCGCACCGTCCCTGTCTCCAGGGGCTGCCGTAAGGCGTCGAGGACCCCACGATCGAACTCCGGGGCCTCGTCCAGGAACAGCACGCCCCTGTGCGCCCTCGACACCGCCCCTGGCCGTGGGATGCCGCTGCCACCGCCCAACAGAGCCGCTGCGGAGGCCGAATGGTGCGGGCTCTCGAAGGGTGGACGACGGATCAACTCGTGGCGCGGTCCGACCCGGGCTCCCAAGGATCTGACGGCGGTCACCTCGGTCGCGGCGTCGTCGTCGAGAACGGGGAGGAGGCCCGGGAGTCGCTCGGCCAGCAGCGTCTTGCCCGAGCCCGGCGGGCCACTCATGAGCAAGTGATGACCACCCGCTGCCGCCAGTTCCACCGCCGCTCGGCCGTCGTACTGGCCCGCCACGTCGGCAAGGTCCGGCGGTTCGGGCTCCAGATCCTCCGGGACGGCAGACGCGACCTCCTGCTCCGACGCCACGGGCCGGACCAGATCCTTGGGGTCGGCCCCGGCGGCTTCCAGGACGTCGGCCAGGCAGTCGAAGCCCTGCACCTGTACTCCAGGGACCAGTGCCGCCTCGGCAGCATTGGCGGTTGCGACGACGATCCGAGGGAAGCCCTCACGCACCGCGGCCAACACGGCCGGCAGAACGCCCCGCACCGGCCGTAATGCACCATCCAAGGCCAACTCGGCCAGATAGATCACCTGCCCGGTGCGCGGCATGACGCCGTCGGCCTGCAACACGGACACCGCGATGGCCAGGTCGAAGTGCGAACCCTTCTTGGGCAACATGGCCGGGGTGAGATTCACCGTGATCTGTCGCGGACTCAGCGCCACCCCGGAGTTGCGCGCGGCCGATCGCACCCTGTCCTTGGACTCCCGGACCGACAGATCCGGCAGGCCCAACACGTTGAAACTGGGCAGCTGAGACCCGATGTCCGTCTCGACGTCGACGACCGTTCCCTCCAGGCCGATCAAGGCGACCGAAAGCGCCCGGGCAAATCTCTGCGCAACCATGGTCCCGCTCCGCTCCTGAGTCGACCGTTACCGGCGGCGCCCTCTCGAGGCGCCGACCCGCTCAGCATGGAACACGGGAGCCCATCGCCGAGGTGCCTTTGATCTCGACCCAGCAGAACACCAGGACGCCGGACAGGAAGTCCACCTGTGGAGCCACATTTGCGCGGAGGCACTGTTTCCAGGGCACGCACCCGGCAGCCACGATCACTCGATCAACCCCGGACGGTGGTGCAGCCGCACCGTCGCAGCAGAGTGCCCGGCACCGCCGGCCGGACGTGTCACGAGCACTGCCACCGCGTCCACCCGCCGCGGGCGAGTCTGCTCCCCCTGTTCACGGGCCCAGGCCGCCAACAGGCGGTGCAGTCGTCGTAGTTTCACCGGGGTGATCGAGTCCAGAGGGTGACCGAACCCCGTCCCGCTGCGGGTCTTGACCTCCACACCGACCAGCGTGTCTCCGATCAGCACCACCAGGTCCAGTTCACCCTTCACACCGTGCTCGGAGAGCCTGGCACGCCAGTTGGTCGCCAGTACCCGCGCGCCGCGGCACTGCAGGTACTGGGCGGCCCAACGTTCCCCGGCGCGGCCGAGAGTTTGACGGGGATCCCGGTCAGGGAAGGATCCGTGGCCGGTGGGGTTCTCTGGCACGTGAGGTCCTCACGTCGGCGGGGCTGGTTTTGATTCCCAGCATCACCGCGCACCGCAGTTCGGCCGGCACAGGAGCGGGTCTTGTGGAAAACCCCTCCCGCACCCGCAGAGCTCTCTCAGCGGGTGGGCACACCCAGGTTCCAGGAACGCCGATGCTGCTCCGAGGCCCCGAGCCGCACCAGGGCGTCACGGTGCTGAGCGGACCCGTAGCCCTTGTTGCGTTCCCACCCGTAGGCCGGGTGCTCCGCGGCCAACTGCGCCATGACGTCGTCGCGTTCCACCTTGGCGACCACGGACGCTGCGGCAATGGACGCACACGTCAGGTCACCCTTCACAATCGTGCGAATGGGACCGTCCCAGACCGGAGCTGCACCCGCTGTCAGTGCCGGGTCGCCCGGCAGCCCGCTCAGGAGGTCCGTGTCCGGCGTCGTGAGCCAGTCGTGCACCCCGTCCAACAGGACGACGTCGGGCCAAGCCTCGGGTGCAATTGCGGCCAGGGCCCGGCAACCTGCAAGCCGAAGGGCACCGATGATTCCGAGCGCGTCGATCTCCTGCGGAGTGGCCGACCCCGTCGTGAGGCTCACGGCCCACTCCCTGAGCTCCGGGACCAACTCCGTCCGGACGGCTGGTCGCAGCAGCTTGGAGTCACGCAACCTCGACGGCGCGAGTCCCACGTCGGCGTCCATGACGGCAACCCCTACGGTCACGGGGCCCGCCAGTGCACCGCGGCCGACCTCGTCCATCCCCGCCACTCGGACAGCACCCTCGGCCAGCAGACGATGCTCCGTGTCCGAGGTCGGTGGGACACTCACCACCAGCCGCCTCCGGAGGTGTCGGTTCTGTCCGGGACCTCGTCGAACACCGCGTGTTGGTCCCCCAAGGGGCCCATCCGCGAGACCGGCAGGGTCACCACGAACGCGGTCCCCACCACGTCATCCTTGCTCACGAAGGCCTTCTCCTCCGGCAGGTAGAAGCGGGAGTCCCCGGACGAGGAACGCCGGTCCCCGAGCACGAAGTAGTGGTTCTCGGGAACGATCACGTCGAAGGCGATGTCTGACGGCGCTTCGGAATCGGACAGATACACACCTGTTTCGTTGAGGGCGACGTCGTTGACCACGATCCTCCCCCGCGCATCACAGCACGTGACACGGTCGCCACCGACGCCGATGACGCGTTTGACCACGTGGTTGTCCGAGTCATCGACGGTCACGCCGAGAAAGGCCAGCCCGTCCACCACCCAGTCACCGACGGAGGCGGGTTCGTCCGCGGGCGGCAGCCATCCCTGGGTGTCTTCGAAGACGATGACGTCGCCGCGATCGGCGCTGCGCAGCGTCGAGTCCAGGACATTGACGAACACGCGGTCGCCCGTCATCAAGGTCGGCTCCATCGCATCGGACGGAATGACGAACCCGCGAACCAGTAGGTGCTTGGCGACGAACGCGATGAACAGTCCCCACACCAGAACCACGGCGATTTCGCGCAGAACCGTGACCACCCGTCCCGGTCGGCCCGGGGGCAGGTCTGGTTCATCGGTTCGGCCTCTCGGCCGACGTCGATACATCGGCACGCCGTCGGCACGGACGCTCGGCGCGTCACCG
This sequence comes from Kocuria sp. JC486, assembly GCF_011602805.1. Lineage (NCBI taxonomy): Bacteria > Bacillati > Actinomycetota > Actinomycetes > Micrococcales > Micrococcaceae > Kocuria > Kocuria sp. JC486. The sequence goes on from NZ_JAAOZS010000016.1 coordinate 40,846, forward strand.
AGGTCTTCCCAGCGTTCGGGCACCCACGCCGGGGGCTCCGAACCGCGGAAAGTCACTGGGTGCTCCCGGACTCTTTCTCGATGCGGGCGAAGGTGTCGTCCTGGCTGGAAACACCCTCCCAGCGATCGATCGGCCAGACGATCGCGGCGGCCTTGCCCACGATGTCCTCGTCACGGATGAATTCTGTGCCCTGTTCGATGTGGTAACGCGAGTCCCCCGAGGCCGAACGGTGGTCGCCCATCATGAAGTACTCGCCCTCCGGCACGGTGACCTCGAAGGGAATCTCGGAGGCGGCGTCACCTTCATAGAGGTACGGCTCCTCGAGTGCCACACCGTTGACGGTCACCCGTCCGTCGGCGTCGCAGCAGGCCACGGTGTCCCCGCCCACGCCGATGACACGCTTGATCAGATAGTTGGTCGTGGTGTCCGGAGCCAGGCCCACGAACTCCAGACCGCGGCGCACGGGGCTGGTCTGGGCGCCCGTGGAAGGCATCCACCCCTGGGTGTCCTCGAAGACCGCGACGTCGCCCCGTTCCAGGTCGCCGTACCAGGACTGGGCAACGTTGACCCCGATCTTGTCGTCGAGCTGCAGCGTGTTCTCCATGGAACCGGAGGGGATGAAGAAGATCCGGAACAGGAAGGTCTTGACCAGGAAGGAGATCACCAACACCACGACGACGGTGATCAGGATTTCCTTGAGGATCCCCCCGCTGGACTCCTTCTCGGTACCCGGCTTCCGGTCCTTCGATCCCCGGCGGGTCTGCTCGGCCTCTGGGGCGGTGCCGTCGGAACGGCCGTTGATCGGGGAATCGGGGGTCTCCCCATGGGAAGCGGTGGGGTTCTCGCTCACGAGAGGTCCTTCCGGAAACGTCGGACGGGGACGGCGGCCGCTCCGGGCACGCCTTGGACTGTTGGTCGGGCGCTACAGCGGGTCTGTGCGCCCGAGAGGCCACAGTACAGCGGTCGGCTCACCGATGACTCTATCCGCCCGGACCAGTCCACCGCCCGGGGCGCCCAGGAGGGATCGAGAGTCCACGGACACGGAACGATGGTCTCCCAGGAGCCACACACGGCCTTCCGGCACGACGACGTCGAACTTCGTGTCACTGGGTGAGTCGCCCGGGTAGAGGTAGGGCTCGTCCAGGGGTTCGCCATTGACCAGCACGCGGCCGTCGTCGTTGCAACAGGACACGGTGTCACCGGGGATGCCGATGACTCGCTTGACGAAGACGTCCTCACTGGGGCGCAGTCCCAGCCAAGTACCGACCTGCTGTGCGGCGTTGACCAGGGGCGGGTCCTCGTCGAGCGGGGCGAAGGAGCCGCGCCCGTCGAAGACGACCAGTTGCCCGCGATCGAGCTCATCCGGGTCCAGGGTCTTGGTGACCAGCAGCCGGTCCCCGGGTTCCACGGTGGGCTGCATGGACGTGGAGCCGACGTAGTAGACATCGACCACCCACATCCGCAGACCAAGCACCAGGAGCAGGGCGAAGGCAACGGCCAGGGTGACCAACCGCCACCCGTGGGTCCAACGGGTCAACGCGTCGCGGACGGACTCAACCGGCCGGTCGCCGGAGGGGGAACCCTGCTCGGACGCCGAGAACCCGGCCGCAGCAGGATCTGCGACCGGGTTCTCGTGAGGTGAGTGCTCGAGCAAGGCGGTGGTGAACCGGGAACGGCGTCACCGCCGAGCCCTTGGGGTCACTTGCCCTCGGTGCCGCGCTTCTCTCGGATACGAGCGGCCTTTCCGTGACGATCGCGCATGTAGTACAGCTTGGCGCGGCGGACGTCACCGCGGGTCAGGACCTCGATCTTCTCGATGACCGGGGAGTGCACCGGGAAAGTACGCTCCACGCCCACGCCGAAGGACACCTTGCGGACGGTGAAGGTCTCGCGGACGCCGTCACCCTGGCGGCCGACGACGAAGCCCTTGAAGACCTGCACACGGGAGCGGTTGCCTTCAACGATGTTCACGTGCACGTTGAGGGTGTCGCCCGGGCGGAACTCGGGGATGTCGTCGCGCAGGGACTTGGCATCGATCTGGTCGAGAATGTTCGTCATCTTGTTTCTCCTGGTGAACGCCGCAGGCCGTCCACGTGGGTCATACGGCACACCGAAGCACTCCGCCCGGTGAGCACCGGGCCGGTGGTGGTTGGCTGCCGCAAAGTCAGTCACCCGCCGGTCCCTTCGGGACCTGACGGGGTGTGTGCTGTGTGGTCGCTCTTCCCCCTGCGGCGAGGGCGTGCCCAGCACACACGCAACGCACGATTATGCCACATTCACGACGCCGCACGACAGTCTCGTTCGGCGCCGGGAGCGTGAACTGGGTTACGACGCTTCCGGTTCCGGAGGGAAGCAGCCGGGAGGCCGTTCGAGCACCGGAGGGGTCACGGCACCGTCGTCGTTGACCTGCCAGCCCTCCTGCCGGAGAACGTCCCGGTCCTGCTTGTCCAACAACGCCGGATCAAGGTCCTCGATGAGGTCGGGCCGACGCCGAGCGGTGCGGCGCAGTTGCTCGTCACGGCGCCACCGTGCGATCCGCCCGTGGTGACCCGACAGGAGGACCTCCGGGATCTCCCGGTCCCGCCAGGACGCCGGCTTGGTGTAGACGGGGTACTCGAGCAGGCCGTCGGAATGCGATTCCTCGACCAACGACTCGGGGTTGCCGATCACTCCCGGGACCAGTCGACCGATGGCCTCGACCATGGCAAGGACGGCCACCTCACCCCCGTTGAGCACGTAATCCCCCAGGGACATCGGGCGGACCTCGAAGGACTCACGGGCCCACTCGATGACGCGCTCGTCGATCCCTTCGTACCGTCCGCAGGCGAAGACCAGGTGCTCGCGTTCCGAGAGTTCGCGAGCCACCTCCTGAGTGAAGACCTGCCCCGCGGGTGAGGGCACGATCAGCACCGGGCGCTGATTCACGGCGGGAGAGGTCGGTTCCTCGGCACCGCCCGTGTGCCCGTCCGCGGCGCCCCGGTCCAAGACGTCCTGGAGTGCCAGTGCCCACGGTTCCGGCTTCATGACCATGCCCGCTCCCCCGCCGTAGGGGGTGTCGTCCACGGTACGGTGCCGGTCGGTCGCGTAGTTGCGCAGGTCCGTCACGGTGAGCTCGAGCAGCCCGTCGCGCCGCGCCTTGCCGATCAGGGACAGGTCGAGGGCGGCCAGGTACTCGGGAAAAATGCTGACGACGTCCAGCCGCATCACGCCTGGGCACCGCCCGTCCCGGGGTTCGGCTCCGTCGCCGATTCCGCACCGGGTCCGGCCTCGTCGGGATCCTCCAGCCCCAGTTCGAGCAGTCCCGGCGGCGGGGTCACCAGGACGGTCCGTGCGTCCTCGTCGATCTCGGCGACGATCTCCTGGACGAACGGCACGTCCACTTCACGCCCGTCCGCGTCCAGGGCCACCTGCAGAAGGTCCTGGTGCGGCATGGTGCGCAGCCCCGTGACCACGCCGATTCGCCGACCTTCACCCGGTACCAGGACCTCCATGTCCAAGAGCTCGTGTTCGTACCAGGCGTCGTCGCCGTCGTCCTCGGACTCGCCGTCCACGAACAACTGGCTGCCCCGCAAAGCCTCCGCGGCGTTGCGGTCGGTGACCGCGGTGAATCCCACCACCAGGATCTGCTTGTTCCACCGTGCCTTGGAGACTTCCAGCTCCCCGGAGGGGACGACGGCGGCACCCTCCGCCGTGGCCGTCTGCACGGTGAGACGGGCGCCGGGTGCGAAGCGGGTGTCAGGGTCGTCCGTGAACAACTGGACGGTCACTTCCCCGCGGATGCCGTGGGGCTTGCCGATCCGGGCGACTTTGACCTGCATCAGGGACTCCCTGGGTTGAGAACTGGTTGAGAACTGGGTGGACAAGCGGTGGGACCTGGAAAAAACGTACCGGACGGCCCGCCGCGGGTCGGCGTGGGCCGGTCGAACTCCGTCGCGGGCCATCTGGAACGGAACGTGGCCCCCGCACCCTGGGCGGGTGCGGGGGCCACGGAACTCGCGATCAGCGAGGAAGACGGCTCGCGTCAGCGTTGGCGGTCGGTGTCGATCACGTCGACCCGCACCGGCTCGTTGTCGGCCAGCGCGGTGACCACGGTGCGCAGGGACTTTGCCGTGCGCCCCTGGCGGCCGATCACGCGCCCCAGGTCGTCCGGGTGGACCCGGACTTCCAGGGTCTCGCCCCGGCGGCCGTTCTTGACCCGGACGTCGACGTCGTTGGGATTGTCGACGATGCCGCGGACCAGGTGCTCCAACGCGTCAGCGAGCATGGTCACTCGGCCTTCTCGGCGTCGTCCGCAGCTTCGGTGGTTTCCTCAGCGGCGGCGTCGGCCTTGACGGCCTCCTCGGAGGGCTCCTCCGCGGCCTCTTCGGCCTTGGGGGTGATGGCCTCGGGCAGGATGACCGAGCCCTTGTCCGGGGCCACGAACTCTTCCTTGGCCTCGGGGGACTTCAGCGTGCCTTCGGCACCGGCCTCGCCCTTGAACTTCTGCAGGTCACCGGTGATCTTGAGGATCGCGGCAACGGCCTCGGACGGCTGCGCGCCGACGCCGAGCCAGTACTGCACGCGCTCGGAAACCACGCTGATGTAGGACGGGTTCTCCGTCGGGTGGTAAATACCGACTTCCTCGATCACACGACCGTCGCGCTTCTTGCGGGAGTCGACGACGACGACGCGGTAACGGGGATCGCGCATCTTGCCCATGCGCTTGAGACGAATCTTGACTGCCACTGGTGCAATCTCTCCTGGTTCTTTGGTGTGTCGGGGCATCGGTCACGCTCCCGTGGGGCGGGCCGTTCACGATGTCCCTGTGGACACGAAGTACGTGCGGAGAGAGGGTCCGCACGCATCGAGTACCCGGCCATTGTGCCAGAGATGTCAATTTGGCGCAGGATCCGCGTCCCCGGTGTCGGAGAGATCACGTGGGGGTGCGGATCAGGCTGCTAGTCCTCGAGCTTGAGGGCCTGGCGCCACGTGAGGGCCCGCCCGCCCTGGAACACAGCCCGCTGGTACACCTTTTCTCCCAGTCGCAGCATGAGCCAGCCGAAGACCAGGCACACCACGAGTGCTGCGAAGGGCTCCCAGATCATCGCTTGCTCCTGGAGGACGCGGGCGGGCATGGCGATCGAGGAGAGGATCGGAACGTAGGAAGCCACGACCAGCCACGGTCCTTGGGCGAACAGTCCGGCGAACATGGCGACCACCAGGACGGTGGTGATCACGGTCGTGTTGGACTGCAGGTCCTCGGAGCGAGATGCCAAGGATCCCAGGACCGCCCAGATCGAGGCCTGCGCGCCGAAGCCGACGACGAAGAACGCGATGAACCACCCGGAGGCCGACAGCGCCCAGCCGAACTCCCCGGTGACGTCCAGAATGTTCGCGGTCAACAGCCCAACTGCGGCGTAGAGCCCGATCTGGGCGAAGGCCACCAGACAGTTCCCCAGCACTTTGCCGTACAGCAGCTCTCGGATGGGGATGGCCGTGGCGAGGATCTCGACCACTCGATTCTGCTTCTCCTCCAATACGGAGTTGGCGATCGCCATCCCGAAAATCAGGGCCGCCATGTAGAACAGGAAGGCGAAAGCGAACCGGAGCAGGTACGTGGCCAGACCTCGGTCCTCGCCGACACTGAGGAACGTGGTTTCCAGCGCCGACCCCTTGTTCAGCTGCTCCACGGTGGTGCCGTGGTCCTCGGCGTTGTCCGCAACGGTCACTTGGGAGACGGCCTGTTCGATCGCCGTCTCCAGGTCCGAGTCGATCTCTGTGTCGGCCACGAGGGACCACGAGTCGCCGTCATGAATGAGCGCCGCGTCCACCTCCTCGTCACGGACCAGGTCCTCGGCCTCCACGGGTTGCACCTCGCGTCCCGTGACCGTGGTCTTGTCCCCCATGGCGGCGTCGGCCTGCTCGACCGCCTCGGCCGCCAACGGACCGCTGGTGGCAAGGTCGTGCTCCGTGGTCCGATCTGCCATGAACGCGTTGAACGCAATCATGGCCGCGATGATCACCATGGTGGACAGCGTGGAGATGACGAACGTCTTGTCGCGGACCTTGACGGCGATCTCTCGGGTCAGCACGGTGCGCCAGGCAGCTTGGGTCCGGGTGCTCATCGGGTCACCTCGCGGTAGATGTCGGACAGGGACGGTGCCAGGTCGGTGAACTCCAGCAGACCTCGGTCAACCGCCCTGCGCAGCAGATCGGATCGGACACTGTCGTCATCGAGCGTGACGACGGCGGAGCACCCCTCGAGGTCCTCGACGCTGACACCAGGGACGTCCCGGACCCACCCGACGTCGGCCGAGCAGGTCAATCGGTGTCGCTTGGGCTGCGTGGCCCGCAGTTGCTCGGCGGTCCCGGACGCCAGGACCCGGCCGTCGTGGAGAATCACCATGGCGTCGCACAACCTGTCGACCAGATCCAGCTGGTGGGACGAGAAGAGCACCGGGACTCCCCGTGCCGTGTACTCACGCAGTAGGTCAACCATGGAGTCGACGGCCGTGGGGTCCAGTCCGGAGAACGGTTCGTCGAGCACGAGCGCCTGCGGTTGATGCAGGAGGGCGGCGGCGACCTGGACGCGCTGCTGATTACCCAGGGACAGGGTCTCCAACTTGTCCTTGACGCGGTCCCCCAGGTTGAAGTGGTGCAGGAGTCGTTGGGCCTCGGCCAGCGCGGCCTGTCGGGACATCCCACGCAACTGACCCAGGTAGCCCAATTGATCGAGGATCCCCTGTTTGGGGTAGAGCCCGCGTTCTTCGGGCATGTACCCGAATCTGACACGGTCCTGCGCGGTGATGGCGTCCCCGTCCCAGAGGACCTCTCCGGAGGTGGTCCTGAGAACCCCCATCATCATGCGCATCGTGGTGGTCTTGCCCGCACCGTTCGCCCCGATGAACCCGGTCATGTGACCCGGCTCCACGGTGAAACTCACACGGTCCACCACCGTCGTGTCACCGAAGCGACGGGTGAGGTCCCGTACCTCGAGCCGATGTCCGTGGACCGGCCGGCCGAAGGTGGTCGAGGCTCGTCGCCACTGTCCGCCTCCAGAGCCTCCGGGTGCCATCTCCCCGGCGGTCTCGGGGCGGGTGCTCTCGGGGCGGTTCGGCGTCTCCGGGTCTCGGTGCGACGAGTCCGTCGTCATCTTGTCTCCTCGATGCTGAATACGGCGTGCGCTGCCCGGGGACGTCGGGCCTGCGACTGCCGTGCGGTGGCCTCCAGCCTAGGAATACGCATCGTTCGAAGAATCCCCCGCAAGGGTGAACGTGACGCTCAATCAACGAGGCGCAGGGCGTACAGGTCCGTCGAGTCCATCGCAGGGCGGATTCCCGGCCGCTTTCTCGGTCAGGCCTCAGACCCCTCGCACGAGTCCGGTCCGGTAGGCGAAGACCACGGCCTGTACCCGGTCCCGGCTCCCCGTCTTGGCCAGCAGGTTGGACACATGGGTCTTGATCGTGGCCGAGCCGAGGAACAGCTTCTGCGCAATCTCGGCATTGGACATTCCCTGTGCCATGAGGGTCAGGACCTCGGATTCGCGGTGTGTCAACGTATCGATCATGCGCTGGTCCTCCGCGTCCAAACCTGCGCTGGTCGTCGGCTCGACAGTGGCCGCCGCGGGAACGGCCGAACCGTCGGGGTCGGTCTCCTGCGGTTGCTCCGCGGTCGGGGCCTGACCACCCGGGGCATGACCACCCGGTGCCTGACCTGCCGGTGCCGGGGGATGCGCATTGTGGTCGGTCAGTTGCCGTATGACCTTGAGTGTCGCCTCGGGGGCCAGGAGGGCATGCCCGTCCGCCACCGCGTGCACAGCGGCGATCAGGTCGTCCGGATCTGCGTTCTTCAGCAGGAACCCGCTGGCCCCGGCCCGGAGTGCGGCGAACAAGTAGTCGTCACGGTCGAAGGTGGTCAGGATGATGACCTTGGTTCCGCCGGCCTCGACGATGCGTCGGGTGGCCTCGATGCCGTCCATCACGGGCATTTGGACGTCCATCAGCACGACGTCCACGTCACCGGTGGTCACCAGATCGACGGCCTCCTGGCCGTTGGCGGCTTGACCCACCACGTGGAGGTCCTCGGCAACGGAAAGCACCATGGCGAAACCCGATCGCACCAGGGCATGATCGTCGGCCAGCAAGACGGAAACCATGGTCAGGATCCTCCCACGCGCGTCGTCAAGGGGAAGCGAGCGCGGACCCTCCACCCGGGGCCGGGCCGTCGCGGCCCGATCTCGCAGGTGCCTCCGTGGAAATCAACTCGCTCCCGCAGGCCCACCAGGCCGTACCCGGTACCGGAGGTGCCGTCACGGGGCCGGCCGCGGTCAAGGACTTCCAGTTCCAGCGCGGGTCGGCTGAGCTCCTCGACGCTGCGCAAGGTGACCGTGACGTCGCGTCCGGTCGAATGCCGCAGGACATTGGCCAGGGACTCCTGAACACACCGGTACACGGACAACCCCAGGGCGGGTGACAGGCTGCCCGGTTCCACGTCGTCGTCGATCGCGGTGGTCAGCGTGACGGACAGACCGCGATCGGCGTACTCCTGGACAAGGGCAGGTAGCTCACCGGTGGTGTGCAGGCTGAAGGCAGACGGCTCGTGTTCCTCCTCGCGGAGCACCCCCAGAAGCTGACGGGTCTCCGCCACGGCCTGCCGGCTGGACTCCTCGACCATGCGCAAAGCCTGCTCGGCCGCCTGCGGGTTGCGGGGCAGGATCTTGCGGGCCGCCCCGGCCTGAATGCCGATCGCCGAGACGTGGTGCGCCACGACGTCGTGCAACTCACGAGCGATGCGCAGACGTTCCTCCACGACGGCGCGGCGAGCCAGCTGCGCCGACTGGTCGGCGATCTTCTCGGCCTGTTCACGCAGTTGGTGCCGCCGCAGCGCCGCGCGCCAGGAAGCACGCCCCGCGTACACGGCACCGCCGAAAAAGCCCAGATTGTTGATGATCGAGAACACCGCGTAGGCCGTCACGGGGTTGAACGGCCCGTCCTGGCTGTCGAACTGATCGACGAAGTCTCGGAAACTGGACGAGACCGTCAGGTCGATCGTGAACCACACGGTCATGGACACGGCCAACATGGCAACGGCGATGGCCGTGACCTGTCGCGACCGGGTCCAGGCAACCGCCGCGTAGACCGACGCGAAGTAGGCCACCTGGGTGACCAGCTGGGCGGTGGCCATCATAGAGAGGTAGGTGCCCCACACGAAGGCCACCGTGGTGAAGGCCAACACCACGATTGGGTATCGGCGTCTCCATGCCAGCGGGAGTGTCACGGCGGCGACGACGGCGTACCCACGCCACCGACCGGTGTCCAGATCCGTTCCGTTGAAGCTTTCGATCAGCGCCAGGGAGAACAGTGCCACGACGGTCAACGCAACCGCACCCACGGCATCACGCCGGTAGCCTTGGGGGCCGGGGTTCGGGCGTTCCCAGTCGGGGTGAGCGGGATCGCCGAACACCTGTGACCAACCGCCGTGCGGTGCGAACCTGCGTGACCCACCTCGGCTCGGCGGGTCAGGGAGCATCGTCTGGGTAGGCGTGGTCACGCGTTCACGGTAACCCGCGAGCGACTCCCTGGGATCCGCCGCGAGGGGGAACTGTCCCTGGCGGTGCCGTCAGTTCTCGGTCAGGGAAGGGTCCTCTGACCCTGGCTCACCCGATGTCGAACCGCCCGGCCGCTGGTCCCGTGGGGTCTTCCGGTTCTGCCCGCGGCGGTTCTTGCGACGTCTCGCGGCCGTGTACCACGCGGTCGTACTTGCAGCGTCCGTGAAGGCCAGCGCGGAGAGTGCCCCCAAGGCGGGCGCAACCTGCCCACCACGGCGGGCGAGCGCGGCCAGTCCCGTGCCGGCGGCCAGTTCCAAGCCCGCCATGGCCAGCAGGAGCTCCGGGCGCCGCAGCAGCGCCCGGTGGACCGCCGGAACGACGCCCTCGGCGGTGGGGCTCTCCGTGAACGCCTTGAGCAATGCATCGCGGACGGTTCCCGGTTCCACCCGGGTCATGCCCTCGATCTCCTCAAGATCCCGGGCGCCCTCCACGATCTTGGCCGCCAGGGCGGGCAGGCCCAGCAACTGGAGGACCGATTCGAGGACGAGCGGAGTCGATGGGCCGTCGACGTAATTGGCCAGACGTTTGGTGTCCACAGGATCCAGGTCGAACACGGAGGCCACGGATTCGATCTGCACGCGGCTGGTGTCTGCATCACAGATACCCACGACCTCACGGGTCAACTGCCCCGCGGCGGTGGTCGCGTCGTCGTCGGACACGGCCTGCCACCGGGGTCCCCAGGACAGCCCGCACACCGCGTCGGTGTCGATCAGCTCGGTGTGGCCGGCCGGGTCCACGTCACCCAGGAGCACCTCCAGCGAGCGCGCGGCACCGTCGGAAGACAGCGCCACACCGACCTCCATGAGTCCCGTGCGCAGGAGCCACCAGGCGTTCTCGTCGTCCGGAACCACGATCGACCAGCCGTCACGGGACACGGCCCGGAACCCGACTTTGGCAGTGGCGGCCAGCAGCGGGAGGTCCGGGGCGTCAAGGTTGATCACCAGGGCACGGCGCAACTGTGGGTGAACAGCCTCGAGCCGTTGACCGGTCATGCGGTGCACGGTGGCTACGAGTTCTTCGACGGCGTCCCCGGGCACCACACTGCCGTCCTCGGCCACGGTGGCCGTACGGCCGTCGTCGTCGACAAGCACCGCGACCTGGAGGTAGGAAGGGCCTTCGGCGCAGGCCGCCACGGCACGGTGGTGATCCAGGACGGTCCGGATGCCGCGGGCCGTCGGCACCAACTCGGCGGGCTGAGAGGGGTCCTTGACCTGCGGATCCCCGGGCTGGCTGTAGGGCTGGACGCCGTCGATCCGCACCGCCAAAGGAACGAGTGACCAGCCGGAAAGACCGTGGCCCACCGGTTGATTCGGAGGGGTGAAGTCCTGCCCGGGACCTTGCTGCGGGGTACGGTCCGGCCCGTCGGTCGAACCCGAAGTAGGCGTGGTCATGCGGGACATCGTACTCGCGAGTCCTGTGACACGGCTCAGTGCAGCGGGCCGACCTCGGCTGTTGTGCCATCAGCGATACAGCCGATCGCGGTGCGCAGTCGATCCGCGACCCGGGGCGACACGTAGCCGTCCAGATCCTCCGGTGCCACCCACGCGTAGCCCAACAACTCCTCTTCCTGGACCGTGATCTTGGTGTTGGAAGGGATCTGGCCGCCGTCGTAGAGGAAGGACACGGAATCGCCCCACATGCCCTGGTTGACTCCGTGGGCAACCAACAGGAGTCGACCTGCCGGCAGCTGGAGGCCGACCTCCTCGAGCACCTCCCGGAAGCAACCTGTTCGCGGGTCCTCCCCCGCTTCCGTGGTGCCACCGGGCAGGGTCCACCCGTCCTTGTAGTTGGGTTCGACGACCAACACGCGCCCCGACTCGTCCCGGATGATCGCCGCCGACGCCAGGCGCCGGGTCGGCAGGGTCGCGATGAAGGCGCGCAGTTCGTCGTCGGGAAGGTGAGAGCTCATGGACGGTCAACCAACTTTCCTCGTTGCGGGTCCACGGACCCGAACCTGACGGAACCTACTACTTGAGGAACTTCTCGAATCCCTTGGGGAGGTCCTTGAGGTCGGGCTGCTGTTCCTGGGCAGCGCCGAAGGCAGAGCCCGTGGCGGCCTTCTGCCTGGTCGCGGCGGCAGCGTTCTCCTGCGCACGCTTGGCGGGGTTGCCGGACCGGGAGCCCTTCTTCTTGCCCTTGGCATTCTTGCTCTTGCCCTTGGCCCCGGCGGCACCGGGCATCGCGGGCATGCCGCCCATCCCTGGCATACCGGCCGCGCCACCGCCACCGGCACCCATGCCGGGCATCCCCGGCATTCCGGGCATTCCCTTGCCCTGGGCCATCTTCTTCATCATCTTCTGGGCCTGCATGAAGCGTTCCATGAGCTGATTGACCTCGGAGACGGTCGCCCCGGAGCCCTTGGCGATACGGGCACGCCGCGACCCGTTGAGGATCTTGGGGGCCACGCGCTCATGCGGGGTCATCGACTGGATGATCGCTTCGATCCGTCCGATCGAGGACTCGTCGAAGGCCTCGATCTGCTCGCGCATCCCGGCCATGCCCGGCATCATGCCGAGCAGCTTCTTCATGGAGCCCATCTTCTTGAGCTGCTGCATCTGGGCCAGGAAGTCCTCGAACGTGAAGTCCTCCTGATCGGCGAACTTCTGGGCCATCTTCTGGGCCTCTGCCCGGTCCCAGTTCTGCTCGGCCTGTTCGATCAGGGTCAGAACGTCGCCCATGTCCAGGATGCGGCTGGCCATGCGGTCCGGATGGAACTGTTCGAAGTCCTTCACGCCTTCGCCCGTGGAGGCGAACATGATGGGCTTGCCGGTCACCGAGGCGACGGACAGCGCGGCACCGCCACGGGCGTCGCCGTCCAGCTTGGAGAGTACGACGCCCGTGAAGTCCACACCCTCGTTGAAGGCCTGGGCGGTCTGCACGGCGTCCTGACCGATCATCGCGTCGATCACGAACAAGACTTCCTGCGGGTCCACGGCGTCGCGGATGTCCCGGGCCTGGGCCATGAGGGCCTGGTCCACGCCCAAACGACCCGCGGTGTCCACGATGACGACGTCGAAGAGCTTGGCTCGCGCGTGGGCCACACCGTCGCGGGCCACCTGCACGGGGTCACCCGTGGGGTCGTCGAACTCGGAGGTGGTTCCGGGGTGCGGGGCCCATACGGGCACACCGGCCCGGTCGCCGACCACCTGGAGCTGGGTCACGGCGTTGGGGCGTTGCAGGTCGGAGGCCACGAGCAAGGGACGGTGTCCCTGGGACTTGAGCCAGTAGCCGAGTTTGCCGGCCAGCGTGGTCTTACCCGCGCCCTGCAGGCCTGCGAGCATGATGATCGTGGGGCCGTTCTTGGCCATCCTGATGCGGCGGGTCTCGCCACCCAGGATCTCCTGGAGCTGGCTGTTGACGATCTTGACGATCTGCTGGGCAGGGTTGAGGGCCTCGTTGACCTCCGCGCCCAGCGCGCGTTCCTTGACGGCGGCCGTGAATTCACGGACCACGGGCACGGCGACGTCGGCATCGAGCAGCGCGCGACGGATCTCGCGCACCGTGGCGTCAACGTCCGCCTCGCTGAGCTTGCCCTTGCCCCGCAGGTTCTTGAACGTGGCTGTGAGGCGATCGGAGAGGGAGTTGAACACGGAGTCCTCGCTGTTGCGGTACGTGGAGTGCGGCGGATGTAACCGGTGCACAAGACTAACAACCCTGGGTGACGTCCCGGGGACCGGGCCGGAGCGGGAAGCCGAGTTCAGTCACGGGCGGACACGGGACGCCCGCAGTGCGTGCCGGGTTGATGCCGATCAGATCGGGGCCGCGGTCACGCCGCTCCCCGGCAGACCGACGCCAGCCGGGCAGGGCCGCTCAGGCGGAGAGGCGTTCGCCGTCGTCGTTCCGGGACTGCCGCGTGGCAGGCATGGCGGACTCCGTGATCGGCCCGCCCATGGTTCGGTCCGTGCCGCCCGGAAGGTGGATCTCCCCCGTGTTGAGGGTGATCACGGTGGCCACACGTTCAGGCGCATCCCCAGACTGTCCGTCGGAGGCTTGCCCGGCAGGCACGCCGGTCACGACTTTCCGGACCTTGGGAAAGACGAAGCGATCCATGGCCCACCAGCGAAAGACCATGGCAATCGCCGTGCCGATCACGGGCCCGGCGACGAAGTCGGCGACTTCCTGGACCAGAAAACTGTGCGTCGGTGCTTCCAGTCCCAGGACGTAACGGGACACGTACACGGGAGCGCTGTTGAGCAGAATCCCCACCCCACACACGACCTCGAACAGAAACATCTCCAAGACGGAATGGTGCTTGCCCTGCTGGTCGAAGGTCCAGGTCTTGTTGAGCAGGTAAGACACGACACTTGCAACCGTGGTGGCCACGATCATGGCCGTGGTGGGTTTGTCGCTGAGCACCGTCCATTTCAAGACGAAGTTCAGCGCGACGGTGAGGGCGAAGCAGGCCCCGCCGACCGCCAGAAAGCGCAACTGCCGGTTGTACTTCTCGCGCACCCGAGCCGTGCGTTGCGCCATGTGTGTCACGTTCCGGACCCGTTTCTCCCGTGTTCGGCCCGGCATCTTCACCGTGCGGAGCCCTGTCCCGTACCTGGTCCGGCCTGGTCCATCGGGGGTGACGACAGTCCGGATGACCCCAAGTTTAGATACAAAGCACGCTGTCCTACGGGTGGTTTCCGTGATCTTGACAACTCCGTTGTGGAGTTCAGATGGCGGTTTCGTCCCGTTCACCGGTACGGACACGGACCACCTGGTCCACGGCCATGACCCAGACCTTCCCGTCTCCCGCCCGTGCCGTGTTGGCCGCGGCGACCAACACGCCGACCACGTCGTGTTCCTGAGCGTCGTCGACCAGGATCTCGATCCTGATCTTCTCCAACAGGTCGACCGTGTACTCCGCGCCTCGGTACACCTCCGTGTGCCCGCGCTGCTGGCCGTAACCGTGGACGTTCTGGACGGTCATCCCCTGGATGCCGTACTGCTCCAAGGCCGTCTTGATCGTCGGGAATTTCTCGGGTCGAACGATCGCCGTGATGAGCTTCATCGCTGTGCCTTTCTCGAGGACGTTGTCTCTGCCCGGGGCCGGGTCCGTCCGACCGTGCCCGGGAGGTGATGACCTGTGGGGTCTGGTGCGGGACTCAGCGTGCGCCGTCGTCGGCTGCTCCCTGCGGCACCCGCAGGCTGGCGCCCATGGTGGTGCGCGGCAGGAAGGAGCCCGAGGCGTCACCGGCCAGGTTGTACCCGGATTCGGCGTGGGTGGTCACGTCGATGCCCTGGATCTCGTCGTCCTCCGAGATACGGAAGCCGATGGTCTTGTCGATGACCACGGCGATGACAGTGGTGAGCACCGCGCAGTAGAGCACGGAGACCACGACGGCGAGCACCTGCGTACCGAGCAGTCCGAAGCCCCCGCCGTAGAACAGGCCCGCGGTGCCCTCGGACGGCAGCGCGATGAACCCCAGGGCCACCGTGCCGATCAGGCCGGAGACCAGGTGAACGCCGATGACGTCCAGGGAGTCGTCCATCTTGAGCCGGTACTTGAGTCCCACAGCGATCGCCGAACAGATGCCGGAGACGAAACCCAGGACCATGGCCCACACCGGGGACACGTTGGCGCAGGCCGGGGTGATGGCCACCAGCCCGGCGACGACGCCGGAGGCTCCGCCCAGGGAGGTCGCGTGACCGTCACGCAGGCGTTCCGTGAGCAACCAGCCCAGCATCGCGGCGGAGGGTGCCGCCATGGTGTTGACCAGGATCAGGCCCGCCTGTTCCGGCGAGGACGCGGCACCGACGTTGAAGCCGAACCAGCCGAACCACAGGATCGCCGCACCCAGCATGACCAGCGGGAGGTTGTGCGGACGCTGGTTGGGATCACTTCCGAAGCCCTTGCGGGCCCCCACGATCAGGATGAGGATCACGGCCGCCACACCGGCGTTGATGTGGACCACCAGCCCGCCCGCGAAGTCGATGGCTTCACCGAAGCGGGAGCCGATCGCACCGTCCTCGGTCAGCAGGCCACCGCCCCAGACCATGAACGCCAGGGGCGCGTACACCAGGGTTGCCCAGATCGGGACGAACACCGCCCAGGCCCCGAACTTGGCGCGGTCGGCGATCGCCCCGGAGATCAGTGCCACGGTGATGATCGCGAAGGTGGCGCCGAAGGCCGCACCCAGCAGGTCGCCGCTACCGATCAGGTTGTTCAACCCGAAGTCGGCGGTGGGGTCCCCCACCAGACCACCCAGGATGGCGTCACCTCCGGACATGGAGTAGGCCCACAGGACCCACACCACGGTCACCAGACCGATCGAGATGAAGCTCATGAGCATCATGTTCAGGACGGCTTTTGCCCGGGTCATGCCGCCGTAGAACAGTGCCAGGCCCGGTGTCATGAACAGGACCAGGGCGGATGCCACCACCGTCCAGACGTCTGCTGCTGTCAGCGTGATCTCGTCCACGCTCGTCTCCCTTCACGCCCCGTCCATACAACGGGGCGGGTCTCCCACGGATACGAATTCCACGTGGGAAACAGTAAACGGGACCGGTGTTTCGGGCGCGAGCGGTGTGTGTTGCCCACGTGTTTCACCAGCACCGGGGATGTGACAACCAGATTTCGACCGTGTGACGGCCTCGCGACGGTGGGCGGAGCGGCTAGTTCGCCCGGTCGGTCGCGGTCGGGTCCAGGACGACCTTGATGCAGCCATCGGTCTTCTTCTGGAACATCTCGTAGGCGGCCGGGGCCTGTTCCAGGGGCAGTCGGTGCGTGACCAGGTCCTGCACGCCCAGTGGATCCGCGGGGTCCTCGACCAGCGGCAGCAGGTCGTCGGTCCAGGACCTGACGTTGCACTGGCCCATGCGCAGGGTCAGCTGCTTGTCGAACATCCGCAGCAGCGGCATGGGGCTGGCGGCCCCTCCGTACACTCCGCTGAGGGACACGGTTCCACCGCGGCGCACCAGGTCGATCGAGGTGTGCAGTGCGGAGAGGCGGTCGCTGCCGACCGTCGACATCAGTTTGCGCCCCAAGACGTCCGGCAGAATTCCGACAACGTGCTGGGCGCCAGCCGCCACCGGATTGCCGTGAGCCTCCATTCCGACCGCGTCAACGACGGCGTCCGGGCCTCGACCTTCGGTGGCCTCTCGAATGGTCGCCAGGGCTTCGTCGTCGGGAGCCATGACCTCGACGCCGTGGCGCGCTGCCATGTCCCGGCGCTCCCGCAGGGGCTCGATGCCGTACACGCGCGCGCCCAGGTGCCGGGCGATCCGAGCGGCGAACTGACCGACTGGGCCGAGGCCGACGACCGCGACGGACTGACCTTCGCCCACCCCGGCATACTGCACGGCCTGCCACGCGGTCGGAAGGATGTCGCTGAGGAACAGATACCGTTCGTCGGGAAGCTGGTGCCCGATCTTGATCAGCCCGTGGTCGGCGTGAGGTACACGGAGGTACTCAGCCTGCCCGCCCGGGACCTGACCGTAGAGCTTGGAATAGCCCAGTAGCGCCGCTCCACAACCGGACTCGGTGACCTGGGTGGTCTCACACTGGGACTGCAGCCCACGGCGACACATCCAGCAGTGCCCGCAGGCAATGTTGAACGGGACCACCACGCGATCTCCGGGCACCACGTGTGTGACCCCCGCCCCGACCTCTTCCACGATTCCCATGGGTTCGTGCCCGACCACGTCCCCGGGGGTCATGTAGGGACTGAGTACCTCGTAGAGGTGGAGATCCGATCCGCAGATGGCGGTGGAGGTGACGCGTACGACCGCATCGGTGCGTTCCACGATCTGGGGATCCGGCACCTCCTCGACACTGACCGTGCGCTTTCCCTGCCAGGTGACTGCCTTCATGATCTGCCCTTCCTGAGACCGGACCTCGGGCTCAGGACCATACAATCAGGTTACTTATGATTTTGTCACGTGGGTGCTTTCACTGCGGTGCTCCGCGAGATGCCGGATCCTCGAACTGCGCGATCTTCTGGTGCCGTCGATGTTCTGGTGCCGTCTGTGTCTTGGTGCAGGGGCGGCCTAGTCCAGGAGCGCGTCCACGAACTGTTCAGCGTCGAACGGGGCCAGGTCGTCCGGGCCCTCCCCCAGGCCGATGAGTTTGACGGGCACACCCAGGGCACGCTGGATGGCCACCACGATGCCGCCCTTGGCGGTGCCGTCCAGCTTGGTGAGCACGATGCCCGTGACGTTCACGGCCTCGGAGAACACCTTGGCCTGGACCATGCCGTTCTGCCCCGTGGTTGCGTCGATGACCAGCAGGACCTCGTCCACGTCGGCGGCCTTGCCGACCACGCGCTTGATCTTGCCCAGTTGGTCCATCAGACCGGCCTTGTTCTGCAGGCGGCCGGCGGTGTCCAGGAGCACGACGTCGGATTCGGACTCGATCCCCGTCTTCACGGCGTCGAAGGCCACCGAGGCCGGATCGGCTCCCTCGGTCTCCGAGCGCACCGTGACCACCCCGACCCGGTTGCCCCAGGTCTGCAGCTGGTCAGCGGCCGCGGCGCGGAACGTGTCGGCAGCACCCAGGACCACGTCCTTGTCCTCGGCCACGAGCACGCGGGCGAGCTTGCCGACTGTGGTGGTCTTGCCCACGCCGTTCACGCCGACCACCAGGACGACGGCGGGTGCCATGTCCTTGCGGTCGATCGCCAGGGAGCGGTCCATCGTGGGATCGACCAGCTTGAGCAGTTCCTCGCGCAGCATGGCTTTGACGTGGTTGGGATCCTGCGTTCCTTCCACCTTGACCCGGCGCTGGAGGGCTTCCACCAGGTCCATGGACGCCTCGGACCCCAGGTCGGCCAGGAGCAGGGTCTCCTCGATCTCGTCCCAGACGTCCTGGTCGATCCGGTCCCGGGAGAGCAAGGCCAGCAGGCCGCGCCCGAAGACGTTGTTGGACTTGGCCAGCCTTCCGCGCAGCCGTGCCATGCGGGAACCGACCGACTCGGGGCGGTCCAGGCTCGGTGCTTCCTTGACGGTGGTTCCGGCCCCGCCGGCGCCGGAGTCCGTCGAACCGTCTGCCCCATCCCCTCCGGCTCCGCCCGGGATCGGGTCGTCCGGGTCGCGGGTGCTCTTGTACCCACCGGGAGGTGCCTTGGGCCCGCGCAACAGCACGAACCCCAGCAGGGCGAGAATGACGACGGCGACGATCACGTACACATACACGGGTATCTGGTCCACGTGCATATTGCATCACGGCCCGGAGCAACGGCGCAGCCCGCTCCGTGTGCGCGAGGTCCGTGCGCGGGGCGATCGGCCGCCCGCGAACCGCGAGGCCACCGCACGGGATCCCTCCTAGACTGCTCGCGTGTCCGTCAGATCCCCGAAGCGCTCGTCCAAGCGCAGTGCCAAGCCACCCCGCACACCTATCCCTCAGGAGGTCAAGGTCCTCATCGCGGCCGCCTTCGCGATCGCGATCGGCTTCGGCATCGTGGTGCCGGTGCTGCCGCAGTACGCCGCGAGTTTCGACGTCGGAGTGGCCGCCTCCTCCGCGGTGATCTCGGCCTTCGCGTTCTGCCGCCTGGTGTTCGCCCCGACCGGTGGCCGCATCCTGGACCGTGTCGGGGAACGTCGTACGTATCTCACGGGCCTGGTGATCGTGGCGCTCTCGTCATTCGCCACGGCCTTCGCCACGAGCTACTGGCAGCTGCTGATCTTCCGCGGCCTGGGCGGCATCGGGTCCACCATGTTCACGGTCTCCGCGATGGGCCTGATCGTGCGGTTGGCTCCGGTCACCGAACGCGGGCGGATCTCCGGGTTGTACGCGACCACGTTCCTGCTGGGCGGGATCCTGGGTCCGGCCCTGGGCGGCCTGCTCGCGGGTCTGGGGCTCCGCGCGCCGTTCGTGATCTACGGCGTGGCCATCCTGATCGCCGCGGCGGTGGTCTACCTGAGGATTTCTCCGGAGGCATTGGGCGACCGATCCCAGCGGGCGGCCCAACCACGCATGGAGTTCAAGGAGGCGTGGGCCTTCGGGCCCTACCGGGCCGCCATGGTCTCGGCCTTCGCCAACGGATGGACGTCGTTCGGCATCCGCGTCGCGCTCATCCCACTGCTGGCCTCCGCTGTGTTCGGCGCGGGCCCGGCGCTCTCGGGTATCGCTCTGACGGTGTTCGCGGCCGGTTCGGCCCTGGCGTTGACGTTCACGGGCCGCTTGACGGACCAGATCGGGCGCAAGCCGCTGGTGGTCACGGGTCTCCTGGTGGCCGGCGCCATGACGGCCGTGATCGGTCTGACGGAGAACGTGGCCGTCTTCGCCGTCGCCGCCTTCCTGGCGGGAGCCGGGTCCGGAACGCTCAACCCTGGCCTCCAGGCCACCGTGGCCGATGTGATCGGCCCCCACCGGTCGGGCGGGCAGGTCCTGTCGCGCTTCCAGATGTCCATGGACGCCGGCCAGATCGCCGGCCCCATCCTGGCCGGTGCGATCGTAGACGCCACCGGATTCGGCTGGGCCTTCGGCATCTCGGGGGCCCTGCTCATCGTGGCCGCCGCCGCGTGGATTCCGGTCACGGACACCCTCAAGCGCGACGACGTCGACCCCGTCCCCACGGGCTCCGTGCCTCAGGTTTCGCAACAAGAGACACGTGACGATGAACCCGGCGCCCCGAACCGGAAGTCATAACCGCGACGACCGTTTTTATGACTTCACGGGAAAGTCGTAAAAACTGCACGGGCGGTCGGGCGCGCCGTCTGACACACCCTGCGCCCTCAGCGGAGTTCCTTGAGCCGCTGCCCCAGGACCGTGGTGACGCCGTCGCGCATGGTCACGCCGTACACGGCATCGGCGATCTCCATGGTCCGCTTCTGGTGGGTGATGACGATGAGCTGAGAGGTCTCCTGCAACTCCCGCAGGATGGTCAGCAGGCGCCCCAGGTTGCGGTCGTCCAACGCGGCTTCGACCTCGTCCAGCACGTAGAACGGAGACGGCCGAGCCTTGAAGATGGCCACCAGCATGGCGATGGCGGTCAGGGACCGCTCGCCACCGGACAGCAGTGAGAGTCGCTTGATCTTCTTCCCCGCGGGGCGCGCCTCGACCTCGATCCCCGTGGCGAGGTAGTCACTCGGATCGGTCAGGCGCAGCCGCCCCTCCCCTCCGGGGAACAAGGTCGAGAACACACCGGTGAATTCGCGTTCGACGTCGTGCCAGGCCTCCGCGAAGACCTTCTCCACGTGCTCGTCCACGTCGCGGATGATCTGGCGGAGATCCGCCCGGGTCTTCTTGAGGTCCTCGAGTTGTTCGGAGAGGAACGAGTGGCGTTCCTCGAGCGCGGCGAACTCCTCGAGCGCCAGAGGGTTGACCCGCCCGAGTTTGCTCAGGTCCTTCTCGGCGGCGGCCAGGCGCTTCTCCTGTTCGGACCGCACGTAGGGCTTGCCCAGAGGCTCGGCGTCGGTATCGACGTCGAGGTCCGTGTCCTGCTCGGGTTCGTCAGTCCCGGGTTCCACACCGGAATCGCTGCCGGAGTCTGAGCCTGAGTCGACGTCGTCGTCCGGCCCTTGCTGGGTGCCGTCGCGTTCGGCCTCGAGTTCCCGTCGCGCCGCGAGCGCGGCCGCCCTCTCGTCGCGCAGCTGGGCGGCCTCCAGGACGGCGTCCGCATCGGGGACCAACAAGTGGGGTCCGTAGTTGTCCACCAGGGCGTCCGGGGTCAGGCCCAGGTCTTCGAGTGACTTGGCCTCCAGGGCCTCGATCCGTGCCCGCTGCTGGGCCCTGGCGAGTTCGTCGCGGTGGACGCTGTCCGTGAGATCGTGGACGGTCTTACCGAGGGCATCGGTGCGCCCCCGCACCTCTTGGAGCTCCGCTTCGATCTGGGCGCGGACCTCCTCCGCGCGGGCACGCTCGGCCTCCGCGGCCTCGACCGAGGCGTCGATCCGGGTGAGGATCTGCGCCACCGCGTCCACCACGGCCTGGGCGTTACGCGCCTGCAGGCGACGTCGTTGTGCGCGCCGTTCGGCCTCCTCCCGGGCCCGCCGTTCACTGGCAGCGGCACGCTCCTGGGAATGTGCCCGGTTCCCCAGGGACCGGGCCTGTTCTTCGAGAGACCGCAGGGAGAGGCGGGCTTCGGTCTCGGCTCCACGAGCCCGGACCGCGGCGTCCTGGGCGGCGTCGCGGCGGGCCACGGCGTCCATGTGTCGCTGTTCGTCGGCGTCGTCGTCGGTGGTCTCCTGCGCGGCCTCAAGACGCCCGAGTGCCTCGGTCAGGGCTCGCTGTTGTGCGGCCACCTGGTCCTGCGCCTGTCCGACCTGCCGGTCGAAACGCTCGGACTCGGCCTGCGCGGAGTCGAGCACCGCCTCCGTCCGGGACAGCGCCGACTGTGCTTGTTGCGCGGCCTTCTCGGCGGTCTGCAGGCCCCCGCGCGCCGCATCCGCCGCAGGACGCAACCGATCCCGCTCCGCCGCTGCGGCTTCCGCTGCGACGGTGGCCTCACGCAGAGTCCGGGCGTACTCGTCCAGCTTCGCCTCGGCCTCGTCGGCGCGGGCCAGGGTTTCCATCGACCCCGCGGCCTCCTCTGCACCGCCCCACGCGGTGTGGGGGGCGAAGACGTCCCCGTGCCGGGTCACCGCGCGCACACTGGGGTGTTCGGCGACCAGGCGGACGGCCGTGGCCGCGTCCTGCACCAGGACAGTGTCGGCCAGCACCGACCGCACGTGATCGAGCACCTCCCCGGCGTCGCCGGTCACGGCTTCCGCGGCCGGTCGCACGCCGGCGAGTCGGCGGACCTCCTCCGGGAGGCCCGGGTGCGTGGGAGCACCGTCAGTTCCGTCCGTGACCAGGACGTGCACGCGTCCGGCCCCGGACTCCCGCAGGGCGTCAAAGGCTCGGGCGGCGGCGGTGTGGCTCCGCACCGCGAGCGCCTCCGCCAGCGGACCCAGTGCCGCGGTGACCGCACGCTCCCACCCGGGTTCCACGCTCACCATGGATGCGACGGCACCGACCACCGCGTCCCGTGCCCGTTCACGAACCGCCTCGGAGCCGTCGGGTTGCCGCACGGAGGCACGCAAGGTCTCGGCACGCGCCGCCTGGGCGTCGTGGGCGCGTAACGCCTCCGTGCGCGCGGTGGCCGTTTCCCGGGCCAGTTCCCGCGCGGATTCGAAGGCTTCGACGGCGTCGTCCCGCTCGGCCCGGGCACGTTCGACGGCGGCCCGCGCGTCGTCTGCTTCGAGCCGGAGCTTTTCCACCTCACCCGCGGCGCTCTGTCGTCGTGCAGCGGCCTGCCCAACGGTCTCGCGCAGGCGTTCGAGTTCGTTCTCCGCGGCTTCCACCCGTGAACGCGCGGTGCCGACTCCCCCGGAGAGCTTGGCCATCCCCTCGCGGCGGTCGGCTGCGGAACGCAGGATCGCGGTGACCTCCGCTTCGGCGGCCCGCGCCTGCGACTCGGTGTCCTCACGGTCCTGGATGGCCTCGGCCAGGGCGTCCACGGCCTCTTCGACCCGGGCGAGCACGGCCTTCTCCTCGTCCCGGGTGCGCTGAGCCTGCTCGGCCAATCGGTCGGGGTCGCGGTCCGAGTGCGGGGTCTCCTCGGTGGTGCCCAACAGACGACGGCGTTCGGAGGCCACCTGGTGCAGGGACCGGTGGCGTTCCCGGACCGCGGTGAGTTCGTACCAGGTCTCGCGGGCCGCGGTCACGGCGGGGGTGGCTTCGGCGGCACGGGCCTCCAGACCGTCTTGGCGGGCGCGTGTCGCCGCGAGTTCCCGTTCGGCGGTCTCCTTCTCCTCCCGGAGGCGACGCTCGGTCTCGACGTCGACCGCCAACGCGGACTGGGCCTGGACCAGGTCGTCGGCCAGCAACCTGGCGCGGGCGTCCCGCACGTCGTACTGAATGCGTTGCGCTCGGCGTGCCACCCGCGCCTGACGGCCCAGGGGCGTGAGTTGACGGCGGATCTCCGAGAGCAGGTCCTCGAGCCGGTCGAGGTTGACCTGCATTCCCTCGAGTTTGCGTACCGTGCGCTCCCTGCGGCGCCGGTGCTTGAGGATGCCCGCGGCCTCCTCCACAAAACCGCGACGTTCCTCCGGAGTGGCGTGCAGGATGCGGTCCAGTTGTCCCTGTCCCACGACCACGTGCATCTCCCGGCCCAGCCCGGAGTCGGAGAGCAGTTCCTGGATGTCCAGCAGTCGGCAGGACTGGCCGTTGATTGCGTATTCGGATCCGCCCGTGCGGAACAGCGTGCGGGCGATGGTGACTTCGGTGAACTCGATCGGCAGGGCGCCGTCGGTGTTGTCGATGGTCAGGGAGACGTGCGCGCGACCCAGTGCCTGACGGCCGGAGGTCCCGGCGAAGATGACGTCCTCCATCTTGCCGCCGCGCAATGTCTTGGCGCCCTGCTCCCCCATGACCCAGGTGA
Organism: Kocuria sp. JC486; assembly: GCF_011602805.1. Classification (NCBI taxonomy): domain Bacteria; kingdom Bacillati; phylum Actinomycetota; class Actinomycetes; order Micrococcales; family Micrococcaceae; genus Kocuria; species Kocuria sp. JC486. The sequence continues at coordinate 64,723 of NZ_JAAOZS010000016.1, forward strand.
GGGCGTCCACCACGTTGGACTTCCCGGACCCGTTGGGGCCCACCACGCAGGTGACTCCCGGCTCGAACTCGAACGTGGTGGCGGAGGCGAAAGACTTGAAGCCACGCACGGTCAAGGTCTTCAGATGCACCCGTCGATCCTAGCGTGCGCCTTGTCACGGGTCCGCCAGGGGAGAACACCCTGCCCGTTGAACAGGTGCCTTCCCACCGGTGGCTAGACTGACCGGAGCCGTTCTCATCCCCTCGACGAAAGCTCGTGCGTTGCCAGGAAACTCCATCATCAAGCACCAGAACGCCTCCCTCTTGTCGATCAAGAAGGTCGAGGCCGACGTGGTCGTCAAGTCGGAGACCGCCGACCAGAAGCTCGCGGAGACTTTCGAACGGCTCAAGTTGCCCACCGGGCTGCTCGAACGGTTGGCGGGAGTCAAAGAACACCGGGAGTGGTCGGAGGGTCGGCACTACACCGACGGCGCTGTGGAGGCCGCGCAGGCAGCCATGGACGAAGCCGGGATCACCCCGGACCAGGTGGGTCTGCTCATCAACTGTTCGGTGACCCGTGACGGTTACGAGCCCGCGGTGTCGGTCTCCGAACACGCACGTCTGGGCATGCCGTCCTCGACCCTGAACTTCGACATCACGAACGCCTGCCTGGGCTTCGTGAATGGGCTGACGGTGGCCTCCACCATGGTGGATTCGGGCGCGGTGGACTACGCCGTCGTCCTGGCCGCCGAGGACCCCACCCGGTGGCACCGTGAAGCCTTCGAGCGCCTCAAGCAGCCGCACGTGACCCGCGCGGACGTCATCCGGGAATTCGCCACCCTGACCCTGGGCTGCGGTGCTGCCGCGGCCGTCGTCGGCAAGGCGGACACCCACCCGGAGGGCCACCGCATCCGCACCTCCGTGACCCGCTCCGCCACCCAGCACCACGAACTGTGCATCGGTGGCTTCGACGGCATGTTCACGGACGCCTCCGGCCTGCTCAAGCACGGTGTGGGCCTGCTGACGGAGACCTGGGAGGAAGCCCGGACCCAGGGCTTCGAGTGGGACGACTTCGACTGGGTGATCGCACACCAGGTCTCGACCTCTCACACGGACAAGACCGAGAACGACATCGGCATTCCGTCGCACAAGCTGCCGCGGACCTTCCCGTTCTGGGGCAACGTGGCAGCCGCGGCACTTCCCATGACGCTGGCCCAGCAGGCCGACGGCGCCTTCCAGCGCGGCCACCGTGTGCTGGCCATGGGCGTGGGATCCGGCCTCAACGCGACCTTCATGGAGATCGACTGGTGACTCACACGGGCACGACACGCACGCACAAGACCCCCCGGCTCCCCTACACGGAGACGCCGTTGCCCGGACTGGACCCGCGGTGGTCCACGACCGTGGAGGTGGCCTCGAATGCGGCTTGCGAGCCCGTTCGCGGTCAGATCCGCACGTGGCACGTCCTGGACAACTGGGAGGTCCTTGAGGCCGAGGGCAAGCAGCCGGTCGGCACCGTCCTGGCCGTCCACGGCAACCCGACCTGGTCCTACCTGTGGCGCAACGTCATCGCGGCGGCCACGGAGGCCGAGCAGCCGTGGCGCGTGGTCGCCGTCGACCAGCTGGACATGGGTTTCTCGGAACGCACCGGGCTCAACCGGGGTTACGACGACCGGATCCAGGACCTCTCCGACCTCACCGCGGCCATGGGGCTCGACGACGAACACGTGGTCACCCTGGCGCACGACTGGGGCGGGCTGATCTCCATGGGGTGGGCCGAGCTGCATCCCGGGGCACACGTCGGCACGATCATGACCAACACGGCGATCCACCACGATCCCGCCAGCGGCCCCATCCCGGCTCCGCTACGCCTCGCGCTGGCACCCGCTGTCCACGGAATCCTGACCTCCCGGACCAACGCGTTCCTGGACGTGTCGATCGGGCTGGTGGAGTCGGGCCTGGACCCGGCGGTCAAGGTCGCGTTCAAGGCCCCTTACGAGACCGCGGAACGCCGCCAGGCGATCGAGAACTTCGTGGCGGACATCCCCGCGTTCGAAGGCCACCCGTCCAATCCCCGGTACGAACGGACAGCGGCCTGGGTGGCCACGTCCTCCGTCCCGGCCCTGTTCCTGTGGGGCACCAAGGACCCGGTGTTCAAGGAGCAGTACCTGCTGGACCTGATCCGGCGCATGCCGCAGGCCACCGTCCACCGGTACGAAGGTGCCAAGCACCTGCTCCCGCAGGACCGCGCGATCGAGGAACCGATCATGCGCTGGCTCACGGAGACCTTTGCGCAGGGCAGCACGCACCGCCAGGACCACCAGGCCGCCCGGCCCACCTCCGGTTCGCACGCCGCGTTCGTTCCGTTCCACTCCGGTCTGACCGAGCGCGCCGCGCAGCAGGCACACGCCTGGGAAGTGGCGACGGCGGACATGGGCCCCGCGACCAACGACCGCGAACCCGCCGTCAAGAAGCGCCTGGCCTGGACCGAGCTGGAGAACCGCGTGAACGCCGTGGCCTCCGGTCTGCTGGGGATCGGCGTGCGGCCGGGCGACCGCATCAACCTCATGGTTCCCCCGGGAACCGATCTGACCACCCTGATCTACGCGTGCTTCCGGATCGGGGCGGTCATCGTCGTCGCCGACACCGGCTTGGGCGCGAAGGGTCTGTCCCGTGCCCTCAAGGGGGCCGCCCCCAAGTGGCTGATCGGCGTTCCGCAAGCGTTGGTGGCCGCCAAGTCACTGGGCTGGCCGGGTACTCGCATCAGTGCGACGGCGATGGATCCCCTCCGGGCCAAGGCTCTGGGTGTGGCCCACACGGTGCCGCAGTTGGAGAAGTCCGGTCCCATTCCGTTCCCGGAGTTGGATCCGGACGCGGACGCCGCGGTGCTGTTCACCTCCGGTTCCACCGGACCCGCCAAGGGCGTGGTCTACACGCAGCGTCAGATGGCCGCGATGCGCGACGCCGTGGCCGCCGTGTGCGACCTGCGCCCGGGCACGGGGCTCGTGGCGGCCTTCGCCCCGTTCGCGCTCCTGGCTCCGGCGATGGGTGCGTCGTCGGTGACCCCCGACATGGACGTGACCAAGCCCCGGACGTTGACCGCCCGCGCGTTGGCGGATGCCGCCGGGGCGATCGAGGCGACCTCCGTGTTCGCCTCCCCCGCCGCGATCGTGAACGTCCTGGCCACGCAGGACGAACTCTCCGAGCACCAGCGGGAGGCGTTGTCCAAGGTGCGGCTCATGCTGTCCGCCGGGGCGCCGTTGCCTCCCCCGCTGCTCGAGGACCTTCAGGAACTCCTGCCCAACGCCTCGCTGCACACGCCGTACGGAATGACCGAGTGCCTGCCGCTGACCGACGTCGACCTCCCGACCATCCGGGAAGCCGCCGTGGACGCCCAGCCTGCGGGCGGTTCGGCACGTAGGGGTGCCGACGACGGCTCCGCACGTGTCGAGGGTGCCGGTGGCGGTGTATGCGTGGGCACCCCGGTGCCCGGTGCAACCATCAAGATCCGTGTCCTGGACAAGGACGGTGAGCCCACGGGTGACCTGGTGGACACCCCGGGGGTTCTGGGTGAGATCGTGGCCCAGGCACCGCACATGAAGGACCGCTACGACCGGCTCTGGGTGACCGAGAACGAGTCGACCCGGATCCCCGGTTGGCACTCGACCAGCGACGTCGGGCACTTCGACGCCAAGGGACGCCTGTGGGTGGAGGGCCGTCTGTCCCACGTGCTGCACACCGCCAACGGCGTCGTCGCACCCGTGGCGGCCGAGCACGCCGCTGCGAACGTCCCGGGCGTGGGGCGCACGGCGATCGTCGGCGTGGGCCGCAAGGGCGCCCAGGTGCCGGTGGCCGTGTGCGAGACGGAACCCGCGTCCAAGACCGTAGGACCCGCCCGCCCGGCGCTGGCAGCCAGGGTGCGCGACGCCGTCGCCGCAGCCACGGGCCTGGACGTGGCCGCCGTTCTGGTGGTCAAGGCCCACCCCACGGACGTCCGGCACAACTCGAAGATCGACCGCACTCTGCTCGCCGAATGGGCGCAGAACGCCCTGGGCGGGGGAAAGATCAAGAACCCATGAGCCCCACTCCCCAGAACACTCCCAAGGTCCACGGCCCGCGCAGGTCGCACCGCGCCACGGACGCCGAACTCCGGGACGTCACCGAGCTCAAGGGTGACGGCCGGCGGGTGCTCGTGACCGGTGCCTCCGGGATGCTCGGCGAGGCCGTGGCACGGTTGCTCCGTGACCGCGGATGGACCGTGCGGCTCATGCAGCGCAGTCCCGCCGCCCTGGCCGAGGAGCAGGGTTACGAGCAGTTCCTGGGCTCCGTCGATCGCCCGGAGGACGTGGAGCGTGCCCTGGAGCGCGTCGACGATGTCGTCCACCTGGCCGCCAAGGTGTCATTCGCGGGTGACTGGGACCAGTTCCTGCGCACCAACGTGACGGGCACGCGGGTTCTGCTGGAGTCCGCACGTCTGGCGGGTGTGGAGAACGTGGTGTTCGTGTCCTCCCCGTCGGTGGCGCACTCGGGATCCTCGATCCAGGGCGACGGCGCCGAACCCGCGGACCCGCACGCGGCCCGCGGCAACTACGCCCGTTCCAAGGCGGCCGCCGAACTGCTCGCCCTGGAAGCCGACTCCCCCAAGTTCAAGGTCACCGCAGTTCGCCCGCACATCGTTTGGGGTCCCGGCGACACCCAGTTGGTGGAACGGATCGTGGACCGGGCGGCACGCGGACGCATGCCGGTCCTGGACGACGGCGCCGCGCTGATCGACACCACGTACATCGACAATGCCGCGGAGGCGATCGTTCGCGCCCTCGAGCGGATCGAGGTCAGCCACGGTGAGGCGTTCGTGGTGACCAACGGGCAACCGCGGCCCGTGGGCGAATTCATCGCGATGATGTGCCAGGCCTGTAACGTGGCTCCCCCGACCCGCAAGGTTCCGTCCGGTGTGGTGAAGGTTGCGGGCAAGGTCATCGAGAAGATCTGGGCGATCAAGCCCGGTCAGGACGAACCGCCCATGACCGAGTTCTTGGCCGAGCAGCTGTCCACCGCCCACTGGTTCGACCAGAAGCGCACGCGTCAGGTGCTGGGCTGGGAGCCGTCCGTGACCGTCGAACAGGGCATGGAGAACCTCAAGGCCCACTACACGCAGAACCCGCTGCCCGTGGTCGCGGAGGTCCGTGAAAAGCGGATGGAGAAGGCCCGCCGCTCCGTGAGCTGACCGCTTCCTCCCCCCGTTACCTTTTCCGCGGCGCCTGGATCGTCCAGGATGAGCAGGTGCCGGCCAGCCGGTCCTCGGCATGA